>NZ_CP030352.1:2977500-3277500 GCF_000876675.2 Novosphingobium sp. P6W | reverse complement strand
ACGTCGATCACGCCCACCGGGTTGATGCAGTTGTCGCAGTTGCCGCAGGTCTCGGCGGGCTGTTCGCCAAAGTGGCGCAGCAGCACCGCGCGGCGGCAGGCGGCGGTTTCCACGAGCCCTGCCAGCGAATCGAGGCGCTGGCGCTCGCTCTGCAGGCGGTGCGGTTCGATCTCCGACAAGCGCTGGCGGGCACGGGCGAAATCGTCCGCGCCCCAGAACATCACCGCCACCGAAGGATCGCCGTCACGCCCGGCGCGGCCGGTTTCCTGATAGTACCCCTCGATCGACTTGGGGATGCCGGCATGGGCGACGAAGCGCACATCGGGCTTGTCGATCCCCATGCCGAAAGCGACCGTCGCCACCATCACCATGTCTTCGGACGCCACGAAAGCCGCCTGGTTGCGGGCGCGGACCTCTGGCGGGAGGCCGGCGTGATAGGGCAGCACCCGCCGCCCGGTCGCGGTGGCCAAGCTTTCGGCGAGCTGCTCCACCCGCGCGCGGGTGGGGGCGTAGATGATGCCGGGGCCGGGGTTTTCCTCCACCACCGCCTTGATCTGGCGCATCGCATTGTCGCGCGGCTGGATGGTGTAGCGGATGTTGGGCCGGTCGAACCCGGCGATGATCATGCCGTCTTCGGGAATGCCGAGCTGAGCAAGGATATCGGCGCGGGTGTGGTGGTCCGCCGTTGCCGTCAGCGCCAGCCTGGGGACTTGCGGAAAGGCATCGAGCAACGGGCGCAGCAGGCGGTAATCTGGGCGGAAATCGTGCCCCCATTCGGAAACGCAGTGCGCTTCGTCGATGGCGAACAGGCCGATCCGGGCGTTCGAAAGCAATTCGCGAAAGTGCGACTGGCTGGCGCGTTCCGGCGCGATGTAGAGCAGGTCCAGCTCCCCCGCACGGAACGCATCCAGCGTCTGGCCGCGATCGTTGTCGGCGCTGGTCAGCGTCGCCGCGCGGATGCCGTTGGCGCGCGCGGAGCGGAGCTGATCGTGCATCAGGGCGATCAGCGGCGAGACGACCACGCAGGTCCCCTCCAGCATGACCGCAGGCAGCTGGTAGGTCAGCGACTTGCCCGCACCGGTCGGCATGATCGCCAGCGTCGAGCGGCCATGCAGCACCCGGTCCACCACCTGGTCCTGCACGCCGCGAAAACCGTTGAAGCCGAAGACATCGTGCAGCGCCTTGGCCACTGCATCCGGCGTCGGCGGGGCAGCCGGCGTCCAGTCGACATCCGGCGCATAGGGGTCGATCATGTCGGCGTCAGGTTCGCCGTAGAAAGTCGTCTCGAAAGGCCAGTCGTCTTCGTTCACGCGTGCGACTATGGCAGAGCCGCAGCGCCGCTGGAACCCGCCGGGACCTGTGTTTTCCCGATTTCGGTGGCAAAACGGTTGATGGGGAAGACCTGCACCCATTGCCCCAGACCCGTTTATCGCCGTCTGCCGCAGACTATCATGTCTCGCGGGCTCAGCCTGGGCATAGCTCCGGGCTATGAGGCGATGGCCCCAGTTTTGCCCCTCCACCGTAAAAACCCCGATCCATCGCTAAACGCTCGATTAGCCCGTCGATGTTAGCCCGGAACAGTGTTGCAATCGATTTCAAGTTGTGGGGGCTTGAGTGATTGCAAAGCCGCAGGGTCGAAAAAACAATGGGTCGTTACATGCAGGATGCATTTGTTGGGCGAGGGGAAGGCCGGTGGAACTGGCTCATCGAGATGGAATTCGCGGAGAGGGCACATGTCCTCAAGATGCTGGCGCGCGAACTGGGGCAGGATACCGCTCCGGCCATTGCCGAATTGGCGCAGCATGGCCTGGATGCCGCTCTGGCGGTTCTTGCCGTGGCCGTGGGGGCCAGCGTCAGCGATGCATACCTGCGCCAGCGCGCCTTGTGGCGCGCCGGGCAGTCGCTTTCCTGAATCCGGTTTAGGCTTAGTCGAGGTTGGGGCGCAGCCAGCGTTCGGCCGTGGGCAGGTCGACGTCCCGGCGGACGGCGTAGTCCTCCAGCTGGTCGCGGCCGATGCGGGCCACGCCGAAATACTGGCTTTCCGGGTGGGCGAAGTAGAAGCCAGAGACCGCCGCCGTGGGCAGCATTGCCTGGCTTTCGGTCAGAATGATCCCGGCGTTGTCCTCCGCCCGGAGCAGGTCGAACAGGATCGGCTTGAGCGAGTGGTCGGGGCAGGCCGGGTAGCCGGGCGCGGGGCGGATGCCGCGATATTCCTCGCGGATCAAGGCTTCGTTGGTGAACTGCTCGTCGGCGGCGTAGCCCCACAGCCTGGTGCGCACGTGCGCGTGGAGGCGCTCGGCGAAGGCTTCCGCGAAGCGGTCGGCAAGGGCTTTCAGCAGGATGTCCGAGTAGTCGTCGTGCGCGGCCTGGAAGCGGGCGAGGTGCGGTTCGATGCCGTGGATGCCCACAGCGAAGCCGCCGAGCCAGTCGCCCGCCGGGTCGATGAAGTCGGAAAGGCAGAAGTTCGCCCGCCCGCGTGACTTCTTCACCTGCTGGCGCAGCATGGGCAGGCGGGTGCCGTCATCGAGGAGCACGTCATCGCCATCGGCGCGCACTGGCCAGAAGGCGCAGACGCCCTTGGCGGTCAGCCACTTTTCATCGATGATCTTTTTCAGCATCGCCTGTGCATCGGCGAACAGGCTGGTCGCGCTTTCGCCGACCACTTCGTCGGTGAGGATGTTCGGGTAGTTGCCCGCCAGTTCCCAGGCGCGGAAGAACGGGGTCCAGTCGAACGTCTCGGCAAGGTCCGCAAGGTCCCATTCCTCGAAGACGTGCAGGCCCGGCTCCACCGGCGCCGGGGCCTTGAGCGCGAAGTCGGTGGGGAACCTGTTGGCGCGGGCGTCGGCCAGCGAGAGCAGGTCGCTCTGGCCCTTGTTGGCGCGGGCCTCGCGTACTTTCTCATAGTCGATGGAGACGGAGGAGACGAAGCCCTCCGCCTGCGTGTCCGACAGGAGCTGCGAAGCCACACCGACCGCGCGGCTGGCATCCAGGACATGGATCACCGGGCCCTTGTAGGCCGGGTCGATGCGCAGCGCGGTGTGGACCTTGGACGTGGTGGCGCCGCCGATCAGCAGCGGGATGGTCATCTCCGAACGCTGCATTTCCTCAGCCACGGTCACCATCTCGTCAAGCGAGGGGGTGATGAGGCCCGACAGGCCGATGATGTCTGCGTCATGCTCGGCGGCCTGTTCGAGGATCTTCGACCAGGGCACCATGACGCCCAGATCGATCACTTCGTAGCCGTTGCACTGCAGCACCACGCCGACGATGTTCTTGCCGATATCGTGGACGTCGCCTTTGACGGTGGCCATGATGATGCGGCCCTTGGCCTTGGCGCCGGGTTCCTTGCTCGCCTCGATGAAGGGGATCAGGTGCGCGACCGCCTTCTTCATCACGCGCGCCGATTTGACGACCTGCGGCAGGAACATCTTGCCGCTGCCGAACAAGTCGCCGACCACGTTCATGCCGCCCATCAGCGGCCCTTCGATGACCTCGATCGGGCGGCCGCCGGCGACTTCGATCGCGGCGCGGCATTCCTCGGTATCCTCGACGACATAGGCGTCGATGCCGCGCACCAGCGCGTGCTCCAGCCGCTTCACCACGTCCCAGCTGCGCCATTCCTCAGCGGCTTTTTCAGCGACGACGTCCTTGCCCTTGTAGCTTTCGGCCAGGTCGATCAGACGCTCGGTGGCGGTCCTGCCGTCTGCGCCGACGCCCGGAGTGCGCATCATGATGACGTCTTCGCAGGCCTCGCGGAGCGCAGGGTCGATCTGGTCGTAGACGTCCAACTGGCCGGCGTTGACGATCGCCATGTCCAGCCCGGCGGGGATCGCATGGTAAAGGAAAACGGAGTGCATCGCCCGGCGCACCGTCTCGTTGCCGCGGAAGCTGAAGGAGAGGTTGGAGAGGCCGCCCGAGAAATGGACGTGCGGGCAGGTCGCGCGGATTTCCGCCACCGCCTCGATGAAGTCCAGCCCGTAGCGGTCATGCTCCTCGATGCCTGTGGCGACGGCGAAGACGTTGGGGTCGAAGATGATGTCTTCGGGCGGGAAACCGATGCCGGTGAGCAGCTTGTAGGCGCGTTGGCAGATCTCGATCTTGCGGGCCTTGGTGTCGGCCTGTCCGGTCTCGTCAAACGCCATGACGACCACGGCGGCGCCGTAATCCATGCACTTTCGCGCATAGTGCAGGAACGGCTCCTCGCCTTCCTTCATCGAGATCGAGTTGACGATCGGCTTGCCCGAAACGCATTTCAGGCCCGCCTCGATCACGTCCCACTTGGAGCTGTCGATCATCACCGGCACCCGGGCGATGTCCGGCTCGGCGGCGATCAGGTTGAGGTAGGTGGTCATCGCCTCGATCGCGTCGAGCAGGCCCTCGTCCATGTTGACGTCGATCACCTGCGCGCCGTTCTCGACCTGCTGGCGCGCCACTTCGACAGCGGCGGGATAGTCGCCGGCCATGACCAGCTTCTTGAATTTCGCCGAGCCGGTGACGTTGGTGCGCTCGCCGATGTTGACGAAGCGGGCGCCCGAGGACCTTGGGGTGGATGCAGGCGCGGAAGTGGTCGAGGTCATGGTTTTTCTCGTCGGATCATAAGGTTTCTATACTGTCTTTACCCATCCCTACTGGCCTGCTCATCCTGAGGGTGTTGAAGGATGGGAACCTCGCGCCCTGTCTCGGGAGCTTCGACAAGCTCAGCCTGAGCGGGCGGAGGGTAGGGCCTGTCAGCCGGGTGGTTCCTCCAGCGGCCGTGCCAGTACGTAGTCGTTGTAAGTCTTGCCGCCCACGTCGAAGCGGCGGGTGCCGATCGTCTCGAAGCCGTGCTTGCGGTAGAAGGCCAGCGCGCGGCTGTTGTCGTCCTTGACGCCCAGCAGCAGGCGCTTTGCATCCGCCGCTTGCGCCATCACGGCCTGCATCAGCGCGCTCGCCATATAGGAACCCTGGAAGCGCGAGAGCAGGTAGATGCGTTTCAGTTCAAGGTCGCCCGGCTGCGCCAGTTCCAGTTCGGGCGCGCAGGACAAGGCATAGCCCACCGGAGCGCCGCCCGGGTCGATCTCGGCCAGCCACGCCTTCGCGCCCTTGGCGAGATAAGCGCGGTAGGTCTGCGCCGCATGCTGGTCGCGGCAATGCGCCACCAGTGCGCTGCCGTCGATCAGCCCCGCGAAGCTTTCAAGGAACGTCGCCGCGCCCACCAGGCCAAGCGCGTCGGCATCGTCCGGGCCGGCCGGGCGGATGCGCCAGATGGGAATGTCGGTCACGCGCGGCGCTGCCTCAGGAAGCCATGACGAACGGTTCGAGGCCGGCAAGGCGCGTCACCGACTCCAGCGTGGGGATCTGGCGCGGGGCCATGCCGGTTACCTTGCGCGCGATCGCTGCGATGTGGGCCGGGGTGGAGCCGCAGCAGCCGCCCAGCACGTTGACCTGCCCCGCGACGGCCCATTCGCCCACGAAACCGGCGGTGGTATCGGGCATCTCGTCGTACTCGCCCAGTTCGTTGGGCAGGCCGGCGTTGGGGTAGATCATAATGAGCGTGTCGGCGTGCTCCGACAAAGTCTTGACGTGCGGGCGCAGCTGCGTGGCGCCGAACGAACAGTTGAGGCCGATGGTCAGGGGCTTGGCATGTCGGATCGCGGCCCAGAACGCCTCGACCGTATGGCCCGACAGGTTGCGTCCCGAAAGGTCGGTCAGCGTCATCGACATCATGATCGGCACTTCGCGGCCCAGTTCGGTTTCGAGCTGACGCACGGCCATGACCCCGGCCTTGGCGTTGAGGGTATCGAACACGGTTTCGATCAGGATGAAGTCGGCGCCGCCTTCGACGAGGGCAGCGGCCTGCTCCTTGTAAACGTCGACCAGCGTGTCCCAGCTGATCTCGCGGTAGCCCGGATCGTTGACGTCGGGGCTGAGCGAGAGGGTCTTGTTGGTCGGCCCGATCGCGCCGGCGACGAAGCGCGGGCGGCCGTCTTTCGCCTGAAACTCGTCGGCCAGACGGCGGGCGAGTTTCGCCGATTCGACGTTGATTTCGCGCACGAGAGCTTCCGCGCCGTAATCGGCCTGGCTGATGCGGTTGGCCGAGAAGGTGTTGGTCTCGGCAATGTCGGCGCCGGCCTCGAAATAGGCGCGGTGGATCGCCTCGGGCACCTCGGGCTTGGTCAGCGCGAGGATGTCGTTGTTGCCCTTCTGGTCGTGCGACAGGCCCAGCGTGCCGGCATAGTCGGCTTCCGACAGTTTCCAGTTCTGGATCTCGGTCCCGAAGGCGCCGTCTGTGATGAGGATGCGCTTGGCCGCCTCGGCGAGGAATGATTCGCGTGCGCTCATTGTACTGACTCCTGGAGGATACGGCCCGCGCCGCTATCCTCGCCTTTACCCATGCCGTCACCCTGAACTCGTTTCAGGGTCCATCTCTCCTCACGCTCCGTCCGCGCCGCCGGGCACGATGGATCCTGAAACGAGTTCAGGATGAGGAAGCAAGAGGCGAGAGGTCGGCTCATGCCTTTGGCCTCAACCCCAGCAGCTGGCAGATCGCGTAAGCCTGCTCGGCCCTGTTGAGGGTGTAGAAGTGGAAATCGCGCACGCCGCCTTCATACAGGCGCTTGCACAGGTCAGCGGCGGCGACTGCGGCGACCAGCGCGCGCGGGCCGGGGCGGGTGTCCATGCCGTCGAACATCGTCTCCAGCCAGTCCGGGATCAGCGTATTGCCCGACATGCGGCGGATGGCTGCAAAGCTGGTGACCGGCATGATGCCCGGCAGGATCGGCGCGGTGATGCCTGCCGCCAGCGCCTTGTCCATGAAACGGAAGTAGGCGTCGGTGGAGAAGAAGAACTGCGTGATCGCGCGGCTAGCCCCGGCGTCCAGCTTGCGCTTCAGGTTGTCGAGATCGTCAGCCGCGCTTACCGCCTCGGGGTGGACTTCGGGATAGGCGGCGACCGAAATCTCGAAATCGCGGCGCTTCTTCAGGCCTTCGACCAGCTCGGCCGCGCTCGCATAGCCTTCGGGGTGCGGCACGAAGCGGCCACCGTCGGCTGGCGGCGGATCGCCGCGCAGGGCGACGATGTGGCGCACGCCTGCTTCCCAGTACTGGTCGACCACCTCGTCGATCTCGGCCTTGCTGGCGGCCACGCAAGTGAGGTGTGCGGCCGGCACCAGCGAAGTCTCGCGCACGATGCGCGACACGGTGGAATGGGTGCGTTCCCGCGTGGAGCCGCCGGCGCCGTAAGTCACCGAGACGAAGCTGGGGTCCAGCGGGGCGAGCTGGGTGATCGCATCCCACAGCTGTTCTTCCATCTTCTCCGACTTGGGCGGGAAGAATTCGAAGGAAACGGAAATGTCACCGGGCAATCCTGCGAACAGCGGGGTTTCTGCGGCGCGCGCTTCAGCGGTCATGTCAGGCTCGTCTCTCGATTTGCGGCGCCGTCACGGATGTCCGTGCAAGTTTGGGCCGTCCAGATTTTAACGGTAAGCGGATCGCCCGGCAGCACGACCGGTTCGGCGGGCATCAGCCCGGCAGATGTCAGCAGGGCCGCCATCTGCTCGTCGGAAAAACCGAGGCGGGCATGGGCGTGAACCTCGCGCAGTTCCTCGCGCTCATGGGCGGCAAGGTCGACGATGGCGATGCGCCCGCCGCGTCGCAACACGCGCGCGGCTTCGGTCAGCACCGCGCCGGGGTCCTGTGCATAGTGCAGCACCTGATGGAACAGCACCGTATCGAAAGCATCGTCGGTAAAGGGCAGGCCGGTGAAATCGCCCTGCACCAGATCGACCTTGTCGGCGGGCAGGGACTGTAGGCGGGCCCGCGCGATGCGCAGCATTTCCGGGCTCTTGTCGAGCGCGGTCACGCGCCCGGCGCGCGTGGCAAGAAGCTCCGCCATGCGGCCCGTGCCGGTGCCGACATCGAGCAGCGCACCCAGCGGCTGGGCCCCAAGCGAGGCGAGCAAAGCTGCCTCGACCGGCTCGTCAGCCCCGTGCAGGCGGCGCAGGGTGTCCCATTCAACGGCATGGCGCGCGAAATAGGCCTGCGCGCTGGATTCGCGCCCGGCGCGGATTGCGGCAAGCTGGCGGCGATCCTCGGCGCAGCGGGCCGAAAACAGCGTGTCGTCGCGCTCCGCCACGGACAGAAGCTGCGCGGCGGCGGTCCCCAGGGACGGCGCATCATGCTCGCTCACCGCGCTGCGCAGGAAAACCCAGCTACCTTCCTTGCGGCGTTCGGCCAGCCCGGCGTCGCACAGGATGCGGATGTGTCGCGATACGCGCGGCTGGCTTTGGTCCAGCACTTGCGCCAGTTCGCCGACCGCCAGCTCCATATGCGCGAGCAGGCGCATGATGCGCAGGCGCGTTGGCTCTGAAAGAGCTCTCAGGAGGGGGTCGATCTGCATGGAGGGTCATATAAAGATATCTTTATATGTGCGCAAGCCCTAGGAAATCAGCGGATTTCGGCCCCGATCATTCCTGTTTGCGTTGCACCATGCTCTCGTCTAAAGATTGCTCCTGCAGGCTTGCCTGCAAGCGTTGGCCTGTGGGTCAAACAATGCAAGGGGATTCGCATGAAGAAAATTGCTTTCGCGGCGTTCGCGTCGGTTGCCGCTCTGTCGCTCGCCGCCTGCGGTGGTAGCCCGGCTCCTGAAGCCACTGAGTCGGTTGAGACCACTCCTGAAGAGATGATGACCGGCGACGCCACCGACGTACCGACCGAGGCTCCGTCCGAGGCTATGTAATCGGCGAGGGGGTCTGGCGCCTGCCCTAGCGGTACGCCGGCTCCCGCCGCTTTTCGATCCGGGCTCCTTCGGGGAACCGGCGAAAAGTCCGTTTTACGACGGACAGAAGCCCTCCTTAGCGGGAGGGTTTTTTGTATCCGGCGCAGATGCAAACCGCTTCTGCCCGCAGGTTTTTCGTTTGCACTGGGCGGGTCTGGAGGGCACCTAACCGGGCATGCCGGATACGTTGAAGATCACTCTCGCCCAGCTCAACCAGTCGGTGGGGGACATTTCCGGCAACGCAGCGGGCGTGCTCGCCGCGCGGGAAGCGGCGAAGGGCAGCGACCTTATCGTCTTTCCCGAACTTCACCTTATTGGCTATCCGCCCGAGGACCTGATCCTCAAGCCCTCGCTGATCGAGCGGGCTGCGGCGCAGCTCCAGATCCTTGCCGAAGCCAGCGCCGGAGATGGCCCCGCGATGCTGGTCGGCTCCGCCTTCGTCCTCGACGGCGCGCTGCACAACGGCGTGGCCCTGCTCGATCAGGGCAAGGTCCAGGCCGTGCGGCTCAAGCATGAATTGCCCAATTACGGCACCTTCGACGAAATGCGCCTGTTCCAGCCCGGCCCGCTGCCTGAGCCGGTGATCCTGCGCGGAACGATGATCGGGGTGCCTATCTGCGAGGATATCTGGCGCTCCGAAGTGTGCCGTCACCTTGCCGATTTCGGGGCCGAGATGCTCGTCTGCATCAACGGCAGCCCGTACGAGATCAACAAGGACGCCTTGCGAATCGAAGGCGTGGCCAAGCGCCGCGCGGTCGATACCGGGCTGCCCCTGGCCTACCTCAACCGCGTGGGCGGGCAGGACGAACTGGTGTTCGACGGCGCCAGCTTCGTGGTCAACGGCGATGGCGGGCTTGCAGTGCAACTGCGCGACTGGGAAGAGCAGGTCGTCCAGACCAACTGGACCCGCACTGCCACCGGCTGGCGCTGCGACCGGGGCATGGTGGCGGATCTGGCCGTCCATCCCGAGGATATCTACTGCGCCATGGTCCTGGCGCTTCGCGACTATGTGAACCGCAATGGCTTCCCGGGCGTGGTGCTGGGCCTTTCCGGCGGGATCGATTCGGCCACCTGCGCCGCCATTGCCGTGGACGCGCTGGGCGCCGACCGGGTCTGGGGCGTCATGATGCCCTCGCGCTTCACCGCCGCGCAGAGCCGCGAGGATGCTGCCTCCTGCGCAAAGGCGCTTGGCATCCGCTATACCGAAATGCCGATCGGCACCGCCGTCGACGGCTTCGATTTCATGCTGGGCGAGGCATTCGAGGGCACCCAGCGCGATCTGGCCGAGGAAAACCTGCAGTCCCGCATTCGCGGCGCCGCGCTCATGGCATTGTCGAACAAGTTCGGGCCGATGCTGGTGACTACCGGCAACAAGAGCGAGATGAGCGTGGGCTATGCCACCATCTACGGTGATATGGCGGGCGGCTACAATCCGCTCAAGGACGCCTACAAAATGACTGTCTTCGCGCTGGCCCGCTGGCGCAACGGGCATGTGCCGCGCATCGGGCTTGGCCCCGCGCGTCCGGTGATCCCGGAAAGCACCCTGACCCGCGCGCCCACCGCCGAACTGCGCGATGGCCAGCGCGACGACGACACCCTGCCGCCTTACGAGACGCTGGACCCGATCCTCATCGGCCTTGTCGAACACGACAAAAGCGTGGAGCAACTCGTGAAGGAAGGCTTCGAACGCAGCCTCGTCCAGCATGTCGAGCGGCTGCTCCACCTGGCCGAATACAAGCGCCGTCAGGCCGCGCCGGGCGTGAAGCTGACCGCACGCAACTTCGGGCGCGACCGGCGTTATCCGATCACCCACGCGTTTCGGAGCGGGTGAGGGGGCGCCCGGGCAGCTTTAGGCGGCCAGCAGGCTTTTTCTGAACAACGCTTTCAGCCGCCGGTCTTCGAGTATGCGCCCGATGACATAAAGAGCGGCAAAGATCGCCGCGAAGACGTAGGCGGAAGTCGGCGAGTGCTTCTTGTCGCGTTCCTTGGCTTTGTCCGCGCCGTCTTTCTTGGGCTTTTCGGGCGCGGGGGCGCCCAGCGCCTTGTCGATCGGGTTCATCGGCACTTCGGCCTTTTTCTTGTCCTTGGCGGCCTTGTCTTCCTCTTCTGTCGGCGCTTTTTCGAATTTGCCGATGGCCACCGTCAACTGGGCGAAACCCAGAAACAGCAGGGGCGCCAGAAAGCAGAACAGCAAGGCCCTGCTGGTCAGGCAATAGTGCAGCACGGACCCGGCCGTGCCCTTTTCGATCTGCAGGATGCCGCCGTCGAAAACGGACATCTTGTCCTGCGCGGCCTGGTCCTTCTTGCGGAAAGTCAGGGTATCGCTTGCCAGTTCGTGGCTGGTTCCGGTTTCGCGGAACAAGGGGCGGAGCCTGTCGAAGGCATCATCGCTCGATTGCTCGGGAGCGAGCGTCAGGCTGCCCCTGACGTGCCAGATCCAGTCGATGAAACGCGCGTTCATGTGATCTCCATCCGGGAGAGCTTTCGATACCGCTACCAGGCGGCAAGGCTCACGCCGGGCCGTGAGGACCGCTCGGCGTGAACATGACATCAGGTGTGCCCGTTATTGGGGCGCAGCAGTTCCGTCATTCGGCAGGCACTCCGGCTGGCTCGGCAAATCGATCCTCGCCGAACTTGTCCCTGCCGTACTTTTCCTTGAGCGCCTTCCAGCCCTCGGTGAAAGGGAAGGTCATCTGCTCGCGGATCGACATGCGGCGACCGCCTTCCATGCCGAGCAGTTCGGCCTCGCCATCGACGCAGGTGCCGAAGATACGGTCGATGAAGATATAGGTGTTGCTGAAATTGCTGCGGCTGGCCTCGAAGTCCTGCGAATGGTGCAGGCTGTGATGTTCGGTGGTGTTGAACAGGAACCGCCACCAGCGCGGCGAATTGAAGCGGACGTTGATGTGCTGATACGTCCCGATCGCCATGCCGAAGGCACCGGCAAGCAGGGCGGCGCGCGGCAGGAAATCAAAGAAACCGCCGATGCCCAGCCCGATCAGGAACAGCTCCACCGGGTTGCCCACGGCGCCTTTGTTGATGTTCAGCTGGGTGATGTAGTGGTGGACGGAGTGGGGCAGCCACAGCGGGTACCAGTTATGCATCCCGCGATGCATCCAGTATTGCCCGAAATCGAAGATGAACGAGATCAGGAAAGCCTGCGCCAGCAGCGGCATCCCTGTGAACCACATGAACTTGTCCGACTGGAAATAGTGCTGGATCGCTTCGATCATGGCGCCATCGCCGATGTAGCCGTCGATCATGCGCAGGATCGTGTAGCCGAGCCCGACATAGAACAGGTCGGTGACCAGTTCCTTCCAGGTCAGGCGCCAGCTTTCATGGCGCGGGAAAAACCACTCCATCGTCAGCAGCAGGACCTTGAAGCCGATGCCGATGCCGATCGCGGTCGATGCCTTGGCGATGGAATTGGGCGCGTAGTACCAAAAGGCGATCAACGCGAACAGCACCGTGGGCTGAAACCAGGTAAAGACGAATTGCTTCACCGGGCCGCCTTCGACACGAGGCACGTTTTCCCACCCCACAGTGACTGGTGACTGGGTTCCTATCAGTCTTTTACCTACGCGAACTCCGTCCATACGCTTGCCCTCGTATTATTTGGTCACCCGTTTCAGTAATACTAATTGCAGGTATGGTAATACGGACTGCTCCGTCCGTCCAGATCATATTACAGAATTTGGTCTCTTCGCCGCGCGCTTCGCCGTATCGGCTGGTTCGGGACGGAGGCAGCGGCGCTTTCGGGCGGAAGTGCGAGGGGGAAAGCCCCTGCACCTTCCACTCCTCCCCGAATCTTCCCTTCCGCTGCAAACCTGCCATAGCGCCGGCATGCTGTCTCGCCTCCCGCCGCTCGCTTCCTGGATTTCTGCCTTCATTGCCGCGCTGGTGGGATTCGGGGGGACGGTGGCGCTGATCGTGCGCGCGATGCAGGCGATGGGCGCCGATGCGGGGCAAGTGGGGTCGGCGGTGACGGCGCTATGCCTCGGCATTGCGGTGGCCGGCGCGGTGCTTTCGGTGTGGATGCGGATGCCGGTGGTGCTGGCATGGTCGACGCCCGGCGCGGCGCTGCTGGCGGCCAGCACCGGCGTAGTGGCCTGGCCGGTTGCCGTCGGAGCGTTCCTGGCGGCGGCGGCGATGATGTGCGTGCTGGCGCTGGTGCCGGCGCTGGGCCGGCTGGCAGAGCGGATACCGGCTTCGGTTGCCTCGGCGATGCTGGCCGGGGTGTTGCTGCCGTTCTGCCTGGAGCTGTTCAGGACTTTGGAGAACGACGCGCTGCTCGTCTGCGTGCTGCTGGCGGTCTTCGTGATCGCGAGGGCGCGAGTGCCGCTTTATGCGCTGCTGCTGGTGCTGCTGGCCGGGTTTGCGGTGCTGGGGCTGCGCGGGGACGTGGCGGGGCTGGGCACCGGACCGCTGATCGGCGGGATGGAGCGGTCTGCGCCCGTGTTCGATCTGCGCAGCGCGGTGAGCGTAGGCGTGCCGCTGTTCCTCGTCACGCTGGTGTCGCAAAACCTGCCGGGCCTCGTCGTCCTGCGCTCGGCCGGCTATGCGCCCAAGCCCCGGCCTTTGCTACTGGGGACCGGGCTGGCGAGCCTGCTGCTGGCGCCGTTCGGAGCGCACGGGATCAATCTTGCGGCGATCACGGCGGCGATCTGCACCGGGTCTGATGCGCACCCCGATGCGGCGGGCCGCTGGGTGGTGGGGCTGATCTACGCGGGCTTCTATCTGGCGCTGGCGCTGTTTTCCGCGCCTCTGGTGCTGTTCTTCCTGGCGATGCCCCACGCTGCGATCGCGGCGCTGACAGGCGTGGCGCTGATCGCGCCGCTGACCGGCGCGGTGGAGGCGATGCTGGTGGAGAAGACCGAGCGTGATGCCGCCATCCTCACCTTCGCGGCGACCGCTTCGGGGGTTAGCCTGATGGGGATAGGCTCGGCGTTCTGGGGGCTGCTGGCGGGCTTTGCGGCGCTGGCGGCAAAGGCGGTGTTCGCCCCTAAGGTATAAGCGCCGAAATTGACCTGATGCGCAGGGCCTCGTAACGCGCGGGGCATGACTGTCACTCGCTTCGCGCCGTCGCCCACCGGGCACCTTCACGTCGGCAATATCCGCACGGCGCTGCACAACTTTCTGCTGGCAAAACAGGCGGGGGGACGTTTCCTGCTGCGCATCGACGATACCGACGCGGCGCGTTCACGCGAAGAGTTCGTCGAGGGCATCCGCGCCGATCTCGCCTGGCTGGGTCTGGAGATCGAGGGCGAGGAGCGCCAGTCCGCCCGCTTCCCCATTTACGAGGAGGCCTTCGCGCGGTTGGAGGCTGAGGGCCGGGTCTATCCGTGCTGGGAAAGCCCGCAGGAACTAGACCTCAAGCGCAAGGTGCTGCTGGGGCGCGGTCTGCCGCCGATCTACGACCGGGCGGCGCTGGAACTCAGCGCCGACGAAAAGGCAGCCAGAATCGCAGCGGGCGATCTGCCGCACTGGCGCTTCCTGCTGAACCGTGACGAACCGATCGAATGGACCGACGGTATTCGCGGGCCGCAGAAATTCGAAGCTGCGCAGATGAGCGATCCGGTGGTGCGCCGCGCGGATGGTTCGTGGCTCTACATGCTGCCATCCGTGATCGACGATATCGCCATGGGCGTGACGCAGATCCTGCGCGGCGAGGACCACGTTTCCAACACGGCGACGCAGGTGCAGATGTTCACCGCGCTGGGCGCCCCCGTTCCCGCTTTCGCGCATGAGGCGCTGCTGGTGGGCAGCGAGGGCAAGCTGTCGAAGCGGCTCGGCTCGCTGGGCGCGGCCCATTTCCGCGAAGCGGGCATCGAGCCTCAGGCCTTGACGGCGCTGCTCGGCCGGCTGGGCACCAGCGATCCCGTCGATGCGGCGCTGGGGCTGGAGGAACTGGCAGCCGCCTTCGACCTGTCGCGCTTCGGACGCGCGCCGGCGCGGTTTGACGAGGCGGAGCTTGAGCGGGTCAACGCCGCTGTGGTCCATGCTCTGGACTACGATGCGGTGGCCGCGCGCCTGCCTGCGGGGATGGACGCTGCGGCCTGGGCAGCGGTGCGGCCCAACCTTGGCCGCGTAGCCGAGGCGCAGGACTGGTGGCAGGTAGTGACCGGGCCGGTGGCCGCGGCCGAGATCGACGAGGACGACCGGGCCTTCTGCGCGCAGGGCGCGGATGTGCTGGCGGGCCTGGAATGGTCTCCCGAGGTGTGGAAGGCGCTGACCTCCGCTCTCAAGGATGCGACCGGGCGCAAGGGCAAGGCCCTGTTCCTGCCGCTGCGCCGTGCGCTGACAGGCATGGACCACGGGCCGGACATGGCGGCGCTGCTGCCGCTGATCGGGCGTGAGGAGGCGGCGGCGCGGCTGCGGGGGGCTTCGACAGGCTCAGCCTGAGCGGGTTCTGGTCTGCTCTCGACATCGCTCAGCCTGAGCCTGTCGAAGGCCCCACAGTCAAACGCAACATAATGCCTGTTTACACATCCGCCGCTTGCCGCTAGTGGCGCGGTCATGTTCGCAAAGCCGATCATTATTACCACCCCGAAACCGACCGCCATCGCGCGGTCGGTGTCGGTGGTGTGCGTGATCTAAGGCACCACTCGAACACCGACCCCGCACACGGCAGGCGGGGCTTTTCAATCTGAAAACTAGAACCTCGCGCTGCTCCCAAACAGGAGACGCATAATCATGGTTCAAAAGTTCGCACCCGGTCAGAAGCTCAATGTCGGCGTCGTCGGCGCCACCGGGCTTGTCGGCACGATGATCCGCGAGATCCTTGCCGAGCGCAATTTTCCGATCGCAACCCTGCGCCTGTTCGCTTCGGCTCGATCTGCCGGCAAGGAACTGGACGGCGTAGTGGTGGAAGATGCGGCGACTGCGGACTTCGCCGGGCTGGACGTGGTGCTGTTTTCGGCCGGTGGGTCCACCTCGAAGGAACTGGCGCCCAAGGCAGCGGCTGCCGGCGCCATCGTGATCGACAACTCCTCCGCCTGGCGTTCGGACCCGGACGTGCCGCTGGTGGTGGCCGAAGTGAACCCGCAGGCGCTCGCCAACCTGCCCAAGGGCATCGTTGCCAACCCCAATTGCACCACCATGGCCGCGATGCCGGTGCTGCGCCCGCTGCATGATGAGGCGGGGCTGAAGAAGCTGGTCGTCTCGACCTACCAGGCGGTATCGGGCGGCGGCCTCGAAGGCATCGACGTGCTGGCCCGCCAGATCGCCCATGTCGGCGACAAGGCGCGCGAACTGGCCAGCGGCGATGTTTCCGCGCTGCTGCCGGCTGCCGAAAAGTGGGCCGTGCCGATCGCGCATAACGTGGTTCCGCTGAACTACGTCTACGCCGACGATGGCTACACCGAGGAAGAGATCAAGCTGCGCGACGAGAGCCGCAAGATTCTGGGCATCCCCGAACTGCCGGTTTCGGGCACTTGCGTGCGCGTGCCTGTGTTCACCGGCCACTCGCTGTCGATGAACGTCGAGTTCGACCGCCCGATCAGTGTCGAGCGTGCGCTGGAGCTGCTTGGCTCGGCGCCGGGCGTGGTGGTGACCGAAGTACCCAACCCGCTGGACGCAACCGGCAAGGACCCCGTGTTCGTGGGCCGCGTGCGCCGCGATCCGACCTCGGCCAACGGCCTCGCGCTGTTCGTGGCGAGCGACAACCTGCGCAAGGGCGCGGCGCTCAACGCGGTGCAGATCGCGGAAGTGCTGCTGGGTTGATGAAAAGGGGCGCGTGCTTCGGTGCGCGCCCTGTTCGTCACCCCCGACTTCGCGGGGATGACGGAGAAAGGGGACCGGTAGGGACGGGGGCGCAGAGTGGCCCCCACACTTACTCCATGAACCAGCCGTGGCTGGCCACCAGCGACTGGCCGGTCAGCGCGTTGGTTTCGAACCCGGCGAAGAACAGCGCGACTTCGGCGATATCGTCCACCGTGGTGAACTCGCCGTCGACGGTCTGGCCGAGCATCACGGTCTTTACCACCTCGTCCTCGGAAATGCCCAGTTCCTTGGCCTGTTCGGGGATCTGCTTGTCCACCAGCGGGGTGCGCACGAAGCCGGGGCAGATGACGTTGGTGCGAACGCCCTTCTTGCCGCCTTCCTTGGCGATCACGCGGCTCAGGCCCAGCAGGCCGTGTTTGGCGGTGACGTAGGCGCTTTTCAGCGGGCTGGCCTCCTTGGAGTGGACCGAGCCCATGAAGATCACCGAACCGGACCCCTGCGCATACATATGCGGCAGCACCGCCTTGGAGGTGAGGAAGGCGCCGTCGAGGTGGATCGCCAGCATCTTCTTCCAGTCGGCATAAGCGAAATTCTCAACCGGGTTGACGATCTGGATGCCCGCGTTGGAAACTAGCACGTCGACCGTGCCCCAGGCCGCGACCACGGCGGCGACGCCTTCGTTCACCTGCTCCTCGCTGGTCACGTCCATCGCCACGGCCATGGCGGCGCCGCCCTTGGCGATGATGTCGTCCGCCGCTTTCTGCGCGGCTTCGAGGTTCAGGTCGGCGATGACGACCTTGCTGCCTTCGCCGGCATACTTGTGGGCGATGGCGTTACCGATGCCGCTGGCGGCGCCGGTGACGATGCAGACCTTGTCCTTGAGCTTCATCTACTTAACTCCCATCATGCGGTCAGAGGATGCGCCGGATCGGCGCCGGCGAGGTCGAAAGTGACGATTTCATCGGCGTTCAGGCGGCGGCCGGTCCAGTCGGGATGGGCCAGCGAGTGGGCGGCATCGGCGCGCCCCGTGGCCCAGTGCTCGTTCACCGTCACGCGTGAGAATTCGTAGTCCTTGGAATTGGTCTCGAAATACTCGGGCCGGTTAATGAGGTGCATCACCGCCACCGCACCGGCGGGCCGGCAGCCCAGCAGATGCGCAAGATCGGGATCGTCCAGCAGGTCGTCAGGCAGCTTTTTCGCCAGGCGCTTGGCGGCGGCGCACATTTTTTGGAGCTGGCGCGACTGGTCGGTGCCCAGGCGCGTGCGGCTGGAAAAGCGGATGTCCTTTTCGCGCTGGGCGACGTCGGCCATGGTGCGCGGCACGATCCCGCGCGATGAGAACAGGTCCACCTGATAGACCGTCATCTCGCACGAGGGGCGGTTGTCGAGCACGTATTGCAGCGGGGTGTTGGAGACGAGGCCGCCGTCCCAGTACCATTCGCCGTCGATTTCCACCGGCGGGAAGCCGGGCGGCAGGGCGCCGCTGGCCATAATATGCTCAGGCCCGATCTGGCGCTCGGTATTGTCGAAATAGGCGAAGTTGCCGGTGAGCATGTTGACGGCGCCCACGCTGAAGCGGGTTTCGGCGGTATTGAGGCGCTCGAAGTCGATCACATCCAGCAGCGTCTGGCGCAGGGGGGCAGTGTCGTAATAGCTTAGGCGGCCAAGGTCCGCCGGCCATTCGGGCAGCGGCAGGGGGAAACGCGGGGTGAAGAAGCCGGGGATGCCGAACGTCGCCGCCCACTGCGCAGCCACGTCGTTGAAGGCGCGGCGGGCGAAGCCGAGGCGCTCGTCGATGCGGTAGAGCAGTTCGGAGGACACCCCGTTCCAGAACTTGTGCAGCATCGGCACCCGGTCCTTGGGCGCATTGCCGGCGATGATGCCGGCGTTGATCGCCCCGATCGAGATACCGGCCACCCAGTCGGGCAAGGCGTCATTCGCCGCGAGCGCTTCGTAAACCCCCGCCTGATAGGCGCCGAGCGCGCCGCCGCCCTGGAGAACAAGGACGCTCCGGGGGCGGAGATTGGAGTCTGGGTTAGGACGGGTCACGCGATCCCCTTGTGCCAGTTTGCTGCAGCGCAACAGTTGGGGGCGGCTGGCCAAGGTTTCAACTCATACAAGTGTAGCGATTTGTCTTTGCTGTCCGGTGATTGCGGCTTCCCCCTTAGGCCGCCACTTCTTCGCCGGTGGGTTCGCTGGCGGCTTCCAGCAGGCGGCGTTCCAGCGCCTTGAGGCGCGGGGTGCCGGTGATCTTCTCGCCGAAAAGGTCGGTGACGTAGAAGGTATCCGCCGCGCGCTCGCCGTAAGTGGCGATGTGGGCGGAGTGGACCATCAGCTTCGATTCGAACAGCGCATGGGCCAGCCTGTTGAGCAGGGCAGGCCGGTCGCGCGAATTGACTTCGACCACGGTGAAGCGGTTCGAGGCCTTGTTGTCGAACAGCACGCGCGGCCGAACGTCGAAGGCATCGGCGCGGAGGCGTGCGTCGGGGCGGGCGACCAGCTGGGGCAGGATCTTGATCCGGTTGGCCAGCGCATTTTCTATCGAGAGGCTGAGGCGTTCGAGCTGGCTGACTTCCATGAACGGACGGCCGAGCGGGTCCTGCACCAGGAAGTTATCGACTGCGCGCCCTGTGCGGGTCGTGTGGATGCGCGCGTCGATGATGTTGCCGCCGGCCAGGTGGATGCCGCCGGCGATGCGGTAGAACAGGCCCGGGTGGTCCGATGCGATCACCGTCACCAGCGTGGCGCCGCGTGCGGGGTAATATTCGGTGAAGATCGACAGCGGTTCCTCTTCCGAAGCGGCCAGTTCGATCAGGTTCTTGGCGATCACGTCGTCCGGCTCGGCGATCCAGTAGGCATCGCTCAGCACGCCGCCGACTTTCTCGATCAGCGCGGGATACTCGCCTCCCATGGCCTCGACAGCGGCCTTCTTGGCGGCGACGCGATTGGAGCGCCCGAATTGGGCATGACCCAGGCGCAGGCGTTCCTCCGCCGCGCCGTAAAGCGTGGCGATGAGCTGGCGTTTCCACGAATTCCAGGTGCCGGGGCCGACCGCGCGGATGTCGACGATGGTGAGCACGGTAAGCTGGCGCAGGCGGTCCACCGACTGCACGACTTCGACGAAATCGGCGATGGTCTTGCCGTCCGAAAGGTCGCGCTTCATCGCGGTGGCGGACAGCAGCAGGTGCTGGCGGACCAGCCAGGAAACCAGTTCGGTCTCATCCTCGTCCAGCCCGAAGCGCGGGCACAGCTTGAGCGCGATTTCCGCGCCCAGCACCGAGTGGTCGCCCTTCCGCCCCTTGGCGATGTCGTGCAGCAGCACTGAAACGTAAAGCGCCCGGCGCGAGCGCAGTCTGGGGATGACTTCGTGCGCCAGCGGATGATCGCCCTTCAGCTCGCCCTTTTCGATCCGGGCGACGAGGCCGATGGCGCGGATCGTATGTTCGTCCACCGTATAATGGTGGTACATGTCGAACTGCATCTGCGCGTTGACCCGGCCGAACTCGGTCACAAAGCGGCCGAACACCCCCGCCTCGTTGAAGCTGCGCAGTGCGACTTCGGGGTCGTTGCGGCTGGTGAGCAGTTCCATGAACAGTTCGTTGGCGCGCTTGTCGCGGCGCACGTCGTCGCGGATCAACACTGCATCGCGCGATATCAGGCGCAGGGTCTCGGGGTGGATTTCGAGATGCTCGCGGTCTGCCAGCACGAAAATCTCGATCATGCGGACCGGGTCGGCGGCGAACCAGTCGTCCGAAGGCGCTTTCAGGCGGCCTCCGAAGACCCTGTAGCCCTTCAACATCCGTTCCTTGGCGCGGAAACCGGCCAGCAGCCCGCGCGGCTGGCGCTTGGCGAACTGGTCGTCGAGCTGGGCGAGGAACACGCCGGTCAGGTTGCCCACCCCCTTCGCCTGCAGGAAGAACATCTGCATGAAGCGCTCCACCGCGCTTTTGCCGGGGCGGTCGGAGAAGTTCATGCGCGCGGCGACTTCGCGCTGCATGTCGAAGGTCAGGCGGTCCTCGGCGCGGCGGGTGATGGTGTGCAGATGGCAGCGCACCGCCCAGAAGAAGTTCTCGGCGCGGCGGAACGAGCGGTATTCCTTCTGGGTCAGCAGGCCGACGCTGACCAGTTCGGATGCATCGCGCACCTTGTGGATGTATTTGCCGATCCAATAGAGCGTGTGCAGGTCGCGCAGGCCGCCCTTGCCCTCCTTGATGTTGGGTTCCACCACATAGCGGCTGTCGCCCATGCGTTTGTGGCGTTCCTCGCGCTCGGCCAGCTTTTCGACCACGAACTGGCGTTCGGTGCCGGACACCACGTCCTTGAAGAAGCGAGTGCGTGCTTCCTCGTACAGATCCTGGTCGCCCCAGACGTAACGGCCTTCCAGCATGGCGGTGCGGATCGTCAGGTCGGATTTCGACATGCGCACCATGTCGTCGAGCGAGCGGCTGGAATGGCCGACCTTCAGCGCCAGGTCCCACATGAAGTAGAGCATCGCCTCGATCACCTGCTCGCACCACGGCGTCTGCTTGATCGGCGTGAGGAAGGCGATGTCGACATCGGAATGCGGCGCCATCTCGCCCCGGCCATAGCCGCCCACGGCCATGATCGTCAGCCGCTCGCCCTTCGAACGGTTGCCCGCAGGATAGACGTTGGCGCAGATGTGATCGTGGATCACCCGCACCAGCTGATCGACCAGGAAAGCCTGCGCTTCGGCCACTTCGTGCCCGGCGGAGGGCTTGGCGATCAGGCGGCGCGCGATTTCGGCGCGGCCATTTTCCAGCGCGGCGCGCAGCAGCTCGACGATGGCCTTGCGGCCCTTGGCGCCGCCCTGCTCGGCGACCACGACATCTATGCGCGCGGCCAGTTCGCGGCGGTCGATCACGGAACGGGGGGAAGGGATACGGATCACGCTGCTCATGGCCTCGGGGTCTAGACGCTGCGGGCGCCAAGGAAAAGCCGCAGCTGGTGATCTCGCGGGTTATGCGGCACAGATATGAATTGCCGGCTACCATCGCGTACCGGGCTATGCCAGAAGGCCGCGCGTAACGAAGGCCGCTCGGCCGCCCGGACATGAAGCACGCGAGGTCCACGACTTGTCCCTGACACTGCTTGCCGCAGCCGCCGCCGAGGCGCATGAGCCCATCTACTGGGTCAACCTGGGCCTCAAGAACTACCTGTTCCGTATCGGCAGCTTCGAGCTGCGCTGGTACTCGCTGGCTTATCTGGCCGGGATCGTGCTGGGATACTGGCATCTTTCGCGCATGATAAAGTCACCCGGCGCGCCGATGGCGCAGCACCATGCAGACGATCTTTTCTTCTACTGCACCTTGGGCATCATCCTGGGCGGACGGCTGGGCTATGCCACGTTCTACACCGGCGGCAGTTCGGACATTCCCAGCCTCTGGGCCCATCCCAGCCAGCTGGTCCAGCTGTGGCACGGCGGCATGAGCTTCCACGGCGGGTTGATCGGCGTGCTGCTGGCGGTGGCCTGGGTGTCCTGGCGCAACCAGCTGAGCTTTGTGCGGGTGATGGACTATATCTCGGTCTGCGTGCCGTTCGGGATGCTGTTCGGGCGCCTTGCCAACTTCGTCAATGGCGAACTGTGGGGCCGCGTCGTCACCGGCGACGTGCCCTGGGCGATGGTCTTTCCCGATGCCCCGGACCAGCTTCCGCGCCACCCCAGCCAGCTTTACGAGGCGGGGCTGGAAGGGCTGATGATGATCGTCATCATGCTGCTGCTGTACTGGAAGACGCGCGCGCGTTTCCGTCCGGGCCTGCTGGTGGGCGTGTTCACCGCCGGCATCGCCGCCGCGCGCTTCACGGTCGAGTTCTTCCGCGAGCCGGACAAGCAGCTTGCGCAGTTCGCGCAGTCGACCGGCCTGTCGATGGGGCAATGGCTGACGATCCCGTTGATCCTGCTCGGTTTGTTCATGGTGGCGCGGGCGCTGGCCCGCCCGGCGCTTTCCACGCGCCGCCCGATCGAGATCACCTGAGCGTACCGGCGTCATGGCAGAAGGCGAATCGCTTGGCGCGGTCTTCCGGCGGCTGATCGCCCGCTTCGGGCCGATCACGCTGCAACACTACATGGGCGAATCGAACGCCCGCTACTATGCCGGCAAGGACCCGCTAGGCAGCGGCGGAGACTTCATCACCGCGCCCGAGATCAGCCAGATGTTCGGTGAGTTGATCGGCTTGTGGCTGGTCGACATCTGGGTGAGGGCAGGCCGCCCCGCCCCGGTCCACTACGTAGAGCTTGGCCCCGGACGCGGCACTCTGGCCCGCGACGCGCTGCGGGCGATGAAGCGGCAGGGGCTGGAGCCGCAGGTCCACTTCGTCGAAGGCTCCGCTGCGCTGCGTGTCCTCCAGCGGGACGCTGTCCCGGGCGCGCAGTGGCATGACGACATGGACACCCTGCCAACCGACGCGCCGCTGCTGATCGTGGGCAACGAGTTTCTCGACGCGCTGCCGGTGCGCCAGCTGGTGAAGACCCCGCAGGGCTGGCGCGAGCGCATGGTCGACTGGCAGGATGCAGGCGGCGAAGGCGGCCGTTTCCTGCCCGTCGCCGGCGACACGCCGATGGACGCGGCCATTCCCGAACACCTCAAGGCAAGCCCCGAGCAGACCCTGATCGAGACGTGCCCCGGCGCGGCTGCCGTCACCGGCGAGATCGCCGCGCGGCTTGCCGCACAGGGCGGAGCGGCGCTGCTGATCGATTACGGCTATGCGCAGATGCAGACCGGCTCGACGCTGCAGGCGCTGAAGGATCATACGAAAGTCGATCCCTTCGCGCTGCCGGGCGAGGCGGATCTGACCTGCCTGGTCGATTTCGCCACGGCCGCGCAAGTGGCGCTGGCGGGCGGTGCGCGCCACCTCGGCACGGTTACGCAAGGCGCTTTCCTGCGCGCGCTGGGGATCGACATGCGCGCCGCGCAGCTGGCCGGTATTGCGCCGCAGCAATCTTCTGCAATACTCGCCGCCAGGGATCGACTGGTGGACGAGGGGCAGATGGGGGAATTGTTCAAGGTGATGGGCCTGGCCGGGCCGGGCTGGCCGGACGGCGCGGGCTTCTGATGGCCCCGACATCGGCGCAGGCAACCGCCCTGCGCTCAACCGCGCCTGACCGGCTGGAAAAGGCGCTTGGCCTGCTGGCGCTGGTGATGCTGGGCTTCATCGTCGCGGCCCTGATCAAGGGCCTGCACGACTGGCCCGCGATCCCGGCGGTAATCTGGCTGCACCTTGCCACGATCATGACCGCGCTGGCGCTGACCCCGGTACTGCTGTGGCGCCCACGCGGGACGCCGGGGCACCGGCAACTGGGCTATGTCTGGAGCGCGGCGATGCTACTCACGGCGATCGACAGCCTGTTCGTGACGACCAGCAATCCGGGCCATTTCAGCCCCATCCATGCGCTGTCGTTCCTGACCATCGTGCTGGTGCCGTTGCTGGTAATCAGCGCCCGCCGCCGCAATATAGCCCGCCATCGCCGCACCGTGCGCGGCATGATCATCGGCGCGCTGCTGATCGCGGGGTTCTTCACCTTCCCGTTCGATCGCCTGCTGGGGCACTGGCTGCTGAGTTGATAACGACCGCTCCTCCCCATCGCGTCACGACGGGGAGGAGAGCGGCAGCGCTTACTTTCCTACCTTCACCGTGCGGCTTTCCTGGGGGACTTCGCGCACCGGTACGGCCTTCAGCCAGTCTTCGAAGGCCATCACGTCGATCATGCCGCGCGTGCGCTGGGTGCCCTTGGCGAAAGTCGTGAAGCCGTCGCCGCCCTCGGCGAGGAAGTTCACCATGCTCACGCGGTAGTTCGCAGCCGCGCTCACCGGCTTGCCGTTCAGGGTCAGCGATACGATGCGCTTGCCCGAGGGGCGCGCAGGGTCATAACGCAGCATGAGCCCGGCCGAAGGCGAGAGCACCTGCATCGGCCCCTCGTCGTCCAGCCCTTCCTCGATCACGGCGCGCAGCTGCGTGCCGGTGAGCGTCATGGTCACCAGTTCGTTGCCGAACGGCTCGATGGCGTAGAGCTGGCCGAAGGTCACCTGGCCATCGGCGGCGGGCACCAGCGAGGCGCGGATGCCGAAGGGGTTGGTAAAGGCGATCTGCGCGCCCGCTCCGCGCGTGGCGGCAAGCTGGCTGTCGGCGATCAGGTTGCCCAAGGTGCCGCCGGTGCCCGATTCGGCGCCGTCGCTCTTGGACGCGGCCTGCGAAACCTTGCCCACCGGGCGCTCGACCAGCGAGATCGAGGCGTCCTTGTACTGCTTGACGTAGGCGGCCACGTCGGCGCGTGGGGCGAAGCGGGGGAAGGCGTCGGTATTGGCGATCTCGCCCCGGCTGGCCTTGTAAGGCGTGGACTGGACGATGACGTTATGCGCGGCCGAGGACACCACGCGGTGCGCGGCGGGGTCGATCTTCAGCGTGATGTCGGTGACGAGTTCGCCGTAGACGCCCGCGCTGGTCAGCAGGATCGGCGCGCCGCCGTTGGCGGGCTTGTAATTGCACACGTAAGACCAGTGCGTATGGCCCGATACCACTACGTCGACGCCGGGGTTCAGCTTGTCGAGAATCGGCTGGATGTCGCCGGTGAACCCGTCGCAGCCGTTGGGGTCGCCCACCGGGGTCTTGCCGCCCTGGTGGATCAGCACCACCACCGCGTCGGCGCCCTCTGCCCGAAGCAGGGGGATCGCCTTGTTGATGGCCTCGGCCTCGTCGCCGAAGGTCAGGTCCTTGACCTGTTCGGGCGCGACCAGCGTCGGCACCGATTTCAGCGACAGGCCGACGAAGCCGATCGTCACCTTACTGGCGCCTGTTCCGAAGGTCTTCAGGCCGGTGGCAGGGAACAGGGTGCTGCCGTCCGCCTTGAAGGTGCTGGCCGAAAGGTACTTGTAGCTGGCGCCCTTGAACTGCTCCAGCTGGCAGGGATCGAGCCGCCCGTTCTTTTCGCAGCCGCCGCTTTGCAGGCGCTGCAGTTCCTTGGGGCCGCGGTCGAACTCGTGGTTGCCCACGGCGTTGAATTCCAGCCCCAGCCTGTTCATCACGCCGACCGCCGGCTCGTCCAGATAAAGCGAGGAGGCGAGCTGCGAGGCGCTGGTGAGATCGCCCGCCGCCACCACGACATGGTTGGGGTGCAGCGCCTTGATCGAATCCACCGCCGAGGCCAGCCACGCACCGCCGCCTGCGGGAACGGGGAGCATCGAGCCGTCCGCCTGCTTCACGTTGACCGACTGCCCCGGCGGTTCAAGCGCGCCGTGAAAGTCGTTGATGGCAACGATGCCCACTTCGACCGGGCCTGCGGCGGCTTGGGGGCCGGGCACGGACGACGTCTGATGGGAAGCCTGAGGCGCCGCGCAGGCGGCCAGCAGGGAGGCGGTGAGAAGCGGAAGCGCTCTGATCTTGGGGGAGGTCATAAGGCGGCTCTATCGCAAGAAAACGTGACGCTCCAAGGACGAATTTTGCAAACGTCCGCGCGCCTTATCAGCGCACTTCGTCCTCTAGCGCGTGCATGGCATCATCGGACAGGCCGAAGTGGTGGCCAACCTCATGGATGACGACGTGGGCGACGAGATCTTCCAGCTGCACTTCGGTCTCGCACCACTCGGCGAGGAGGGGCTGGCGGTAAAGGGTGATGCGAGGCGGAAACTCGCCCGAAATCCACACCGAATCGGTGTCCATCGAGCGGCCGTGGTAAAGCCCGGTCAGGCCGAAAGGATCGTCGATCTCCAGCGCGCGCAGGGTTTCCTCGTCGGCGAATTCCTCGATGTGGACGGTGATCCCGTCAAGGTGCTGCGCAAAAGGTTCGGGAATGCGCGCGAAGGCTGCGTGGGCAAGCGCCTCGAAGTCGGCGGGCGAGGGGGGAGGTCCGAAGCGGCGTGTCATGGAGCGGACTGTGCCACCGATTGCATCGCCGGGTAACCCTCAGACGCGCGCGGCATCGAGGTGCCGCAGAATAACCGCGCGGTTGCTGCGATCGGCCTCGAAGCGGGCGAGCGCTCCGTCATGGGCCAGAATCGCGGCGATGATGCGGCGGCGGCCTGCCTTCCAGCTATCCATGTCGTGCTCCAGCGCCCGCACCGGGGCGTCGGACCGGGTGGTGGCATAGTGCAGGGTGACGCGGGTGAGCATTTCAAACAGCGGGCGGCGGACCATGCGGAACAGCAGTTCCTGAAACGCGAACTCGAAGGCGCCCAGCTCCGCGTCGCTGGCGCAGGTTTCCACTTTTCCCGCCATCGTGCGCAGATCGCCAAGCAAGCCCGCGTCCCGGCATCCGGCGGCTGCGGAGGCAAGCTCGTTGAACAGCAGCGAAGTCATGTCCAGCGCCTCCTCCCATGTCGCTGGGTGAACCCGCAGATACGCGTCGAAGGCCCGCTCCAGCGCCGCATCGTCGGGCCGCGCGCCGTAATAGCCGCCGCCGGGACCGCGCCGCACTTCCAGCAGCCCCTCGTGTTCGAGGACGCGGGCGGCCTGTTGCAGGGTGACGATGCCGACTTCAAGGCTGCGGGCCAGCGCATGGAGCGATCCGATCAGCGCGCCGGGGGCGGCGGCAAAGATACGTTCGCGCAGAAACTCGGTGGTGGCGGTGACGAGATTCGTCCCGCGGCGTCGGCGGACTTTAAGTTGGGCGTCAATTACAGGCATATAATAGCCTCCAATCAGGGGCTGACGATAAAGAAAAATGCAATTCAAGTCCGTTGAGCGCCTATTTAAACGCACATAACATCCTGCTCAAGACGGGTAGCCGCAAAGGCGCCCAGGCGCTTTGGGACAGGAACAAGCGATGGCATTTCTCACACCGGATCGGTCGGTCCTGCCGGGCCACGCCCTCGTCATAGACGGGGTGAGCGAGGCAGGCGGCAGCGGCGCTGCGTTCGAACACGTCTACCCCGGCACCGGTGCAGTCACTGCGGAACTGCGGCTGGCCGATGCGGGCGATGTCGACCGCGCCGTGGCCGCTGCGCAGAGCGCTGCCCCGGCATGGCGCGCCATGCCGGGCGACAAGCGGCGCGACCTGATGCTGCGTCTTGCCGCGCTGATCGAGGAGAATGCGGCGCAAATGACCCCGCTGCTCTCGATCGAGAACGGCTCCATCATCCTCGCCGGTCCGCACATGAGCGCCGATGCCGCACAGAAATTCCGCTACTTCGGCGGCTGGGCGGACAAGATCGAGGGCCGCACGATCAGCACCTGGGGCGGCCCGGCGCACGATTACGTGACGTATGAGCCTTACGGGGTGGTCGGGATCATCGTGCCGTGGAACGGGCCGCTGTTCGCAGCGACGATGTGCCTGGCCCCGGCACTGGCGGCCGGCAACTGCGTGGTGCTGAAAGCGCCGGAGAACGCGCCGTTCTCGCTGATGAAGCTGATGGAGATCATCGGGCAGGCGGGCTTTCCGGCCGGAGTGGTCAACCTTGTCACCGGCGGGCCGGACGTAGGCGCGGCGATGGTGGCGCACCCCGGGATCGGCAAGATCGAATTCATCGGATCGGGCGGTACGGCGCGCAAGATTCTTGGCAGCGCGGCGCAGAGCCTGAAGCCGGTGGGGCTGGAACTGGGCGGCAAGTCGGCGGTGCTGGTCTTTGCCGACGCAAACCTTCAGGCGGCGGCGAAGCGCGGGCTGTCCGGTGCGGTCAGCGCCAACGGGCAGGGCTGCGTCAACGGCACGCGGCTGTTGGTGGAGCGTTCGATCTACGAGCCTTACGTGCAGATGCTGGCCGCCATGGCCGGGCACATCAAGGTCGGCGATCCGCTGGCGATGGACACGATCATGGGCCCCGTCATCTCCGCGCCGGCGCTGGAGCGCATTCAGGGCATGGTCACAGGCGGGATCGCCGATGGCGCGCGCCTCGTCTGCGGCGGCGAACGACTGGGGGGCGATCATGGCTCCGGCTTCTTTCTGCCGATCACGGTGCTGGCCGACGTCGCGCCGGGCAGCGCCATTGCGCGCAACGAGGTGTTCGGCCCGGTCCTCGTCGTCACGCCGTTCGACAGCGAGGAAGAGGCCGTCTCGCTCGCCAACGACAGCGATTACGGTCTGGGCGCCTATGTCCACACCACCAGCCTTGCCCGCGCTCACCGCGTCGCCGGGCAGATGATGGCGGGGCAGGTGCAGGTCAACGGCTCGGGCGAGGCGATGACGGCCTGCGTCCCCTTCGGCGGCATGAAGCATTCGGGCCACGGCCGCCTCGGCGGGATCGAGGCTCTGCGTGAGTTCCAGCAAGTGCGCAACGTCTGGGTCAACCTGCGGGAGTGATGGCGATGCTCGATCCCGAAGACCGCGCCGCCAGTGGCCGCGTCGCCGAAGCCGAAGCGGCGGCCCGCAGCCCGCGCGAACCGGCGACCCTGCTGGAGGAATCCTGGCGCGACTTCGTCTGGGCGGAGGTCTGGACCCGCCCCGGCCTGCCGATGCGCCCGCGCCTGATCGTCGCCATGGCCAGCGCGGCGACTTGCGGGCTGGAGGAAAACCAGATCGACGATTTCGTGCGCGGGGCGCTGGTCGGGGGGCACCTCAGCCTTGCCGAACTGCGCGAGGCGGCGCTGCATCTGGCCGTCTATGCGGGCTGGGGCAACGGCGGCAGGCTGGACCGCGCGGTGACGCGTGTGGCGCTTGAACTCGATCTGCCGCCCGCGCATGTCCCGCCGATCTGCCCCGAACCATGGGACGCGCAGGCCCGCAACGATGGCGGTCATGCCGCCTTCGCCAAAGTCATGACCTTTGCGCCGGGGCCGCCCGGATCGCCCTATCTTCAGGCCATCAACAACTTCGTCTTTGGCGAGATGTGGCGGCGTCCCGGCCTGGACGAGGCATCGCGCAGGTGGATCACGCTGGTCGGCGTGTGCGAATCGGCGGCCGAGATCCCGATCCGCAGCCACATCCACGCCGCCATGGCGAGCGGCAACTGCACCGGCGATGAGATGCTCGAATTCGTAGTGCAATACGGGACCCATGCGGGCTGGCCCAAGGCCTCGCGCATCAACGCGGTGGTGCAGGAGATGATCGGCAAGGTGGCCAGGGGGCTGGCGTGGAACGGCTAGCGACGGGGAAAGCAGTATGAACACCGATATGACCGGCAAGGTCGCCCTCGTAACCGGCGCCGCTTCGGGGCTGGGCCGGGCGAGCGCGCTCAAGCTGGCGGAGGCGGGGGCCGATCTCTGGCTTGTCGACGTCAACCCGCAGGGTTTGGCCGAAACCGCTGCGCTGCTGGCAAAAAGCGGGCGGGCAGTGGCAACGCAGGTCGTCGACCTTTCGGATGCCGCCGCCTGCGCGCAAGTCGTGCCCGAGGCGACGACGCGGTTCGGGCGGCTCGATGCGCTGTGCAACATCGCCGGGCTGATCTACCTTGCCAACACGCCGCAGATGCCGCTGGAGCAGTACCGGCGCACCATCGCCGTCAATCTCGACGCGCCTTTCGTGCTGTCGCAGGGCGCGATCCCGCACCTGCTGGAAACGAACGGCGCGATCGTCAACGTAGCTTCCTGTGCGTCCTATATCGGCGAGGCCTATGCCGCCGCCTATTGCGCCAGCAAGTGGGGCATCCTGGGCATGACCAAGGCCATGGCGATGGAGTTCCAGAAAGCCCCGATCCGCATCAATGCGGTCGCGCCCGGCGGCATGGTCACCAATATCGCGCTCAATTACCGGCCGCCCGAAAACTGCGACATCGAACTGCTCAAGCGGTTCTCGGGAATGCGCGGGCAGGTCGAGGTGGACGATGTGGCGGACATGGTCCTGCTCCTGGCGTCCGAGGCCGGGCGCGGTTTCCACGGCGCCTGCATCGACATCGACAAGGGTATTACGGCCGGTTGAGCCGGTCTGCGGGAGTACGAAGATGACATTCACGCTCGATCAGTTCCGCCTAGATGGCAGGGTGGCCGTGGTCGCCGGCGCCGGCGGGCGCGGCAATTCCATCGGCCGCGCCTATGCGATGGGCCTTGCCGAAGCGGGGGCGAGCGTCGTCGTCGCCGACCTCAACCTTGAAGGGGCCGAGGCCGTCGCCGCAGAGATCGCTGCCCTCGGCGGCAAGGCGCTGGCGGTGCAGGTGGACGTGGCTGATGAAGCCTCGACCCTAGCCATGGGCAAGTCTGCTTGCGCGGCGTTCGGCGGGGTCGACGTGCTGGTCAACAATGCCGCGCTGATGGTCGATATCAGCTACGACCACTGCGAGACGGTCACCTTGGAAGCCTGGAACCGGGCGTTTTCGGTGAACCTGAACGGTGCGCTGCTCTGCGCGCGGGCGGTCATCCCCTCGATGCGGGAGCGCGGCGGCGGGCGGATCGTCAACCAGACAAGCGGCGGGGCGTTTCCGGCGAGCGGGCTTTACGGTATTTCTAAACTGGCGCTGGTCGGGCTGACCACCACGCTGGCAAAGCAGCTGGGCAAGGACGGTATCACCTGCAACGCCATCGCGCCGGGCAATGTCACTTCGGATGCGGGCAAGCTGCTGGTGCCGGACGATTCGCCGTTCATCCGCTTTCTCGAAATGACCTGCGCCATCGACCCGCGCGGGGCCCCGGACGAACTGGTCGGCACCCTGCTGCTGCTGTGTTCGCCGGCGGGGCAGTGGATCACCGGGCAGACGGTTCATGTCGATGGCGGCTGGGTGATGCGGCCTTAGCGGATAAGCCATCCACATCCGGGTCGCGCGGCTTCCTTGCGAAATGCCGGCCTTTCTGCGACCAAACCGGGCATGATACCGGCTCTTTTCGGCCTCTCCGGCCTGACCCTGACCGCTGACGAGCGCGCCTTCTTCCGCGATGCCGATCCGGCGGGCTACGTCCTGTTCGGCCGCAATGCGCAAAGCCGTGAGCAGGTTCGCGCGCTCACAGACGAACTGCGCAGCCTCCACGGGCGCGACCGGCTGTTCATCTGCGTCGATCAGGAAGGCGGCCGCGTGGTGCGCCTGAAGCCGCCGGTCTGGCCGAAATACCCCCCCGGCGAGGTGTTCGACCGGCTTTACGACCTGGCCCCCGCCAGCGCCATCGAGGCTGCGCGGGCGAATGCCCATGCGCTGGGCCTGGACCTTGCCGAGGCGGGCATCACCGTCGACCTGCACCCCTCGCTCGATGTGCGCCAGCCCGGCGCGCACGATGTCGTCGGCGACCGTGCGCTGGGATCGGAACCGATGCGCGTCGCTGCGCTGGCCCGCGCCATTCTTGACGGGTTCGCCCGCGCAGGCGCGGCCGGATGCATCAAGCACATCCCCGGCCACGGCCGCGCCATGGCCGACAGTCACAAGGAACTGCCCACCGTCACCGCATCCGCCGAGGAACTGGAACTGGACATCGCGCCGTTCCGCACCCTGGCCTCGGCGCCGATCGGGATGACCGCGCACGTCCGCTACACCGCCTGGGACGATGAAAACCCCGCCACCCTCTCGCCCTTCGTGGTGGGTGAGGTGATCCGCAAACGAATCGGTTTCACCGGCCTGCTGATGAGCGATGACCTAGACATGGAAGCGCTGTCCGGCACGGTGCCGGAACGTGCGGCGGGCGCCATCGCGGCGGGCTGCGACCTTGCGCTCAATTGCTGGGCGAAGATGGACGACATGGTCGGCATCGCCAAGGCCGTGCCGGTGATGGGCGCGCAGGGCCTTGCCCGGCTGGACACGGCGCTGGCGGCCACCGGCGAGGCGCTTCCCGGCCCCGACCATGCTACCCTCCACGCCACTCTCATCGCCCAGCGCGACGCGCTGCTGGCGCTACAGGCAGCCTGAGGCATGGCCGAAGCTCCGGGCCTGTTCGACGGCTGGGGCGGGGAGGACCGCGCCGAGGCGCAGGACGACGCGCTCTATCTGGACATCGACGGTTGGGAAGGCCCGCTGGATTTGCTGCTCGACCTTGCGCGGCGGCAGAAGGTGGACCTTCGCACGATCTCGATTCTCGAACTGGTCGATGCCTATCTCACCTACATCGAGCAGGCCGAGGCGCTGCGGCTGGAACTGGCGGCGGACTATCTGGTGATGGCGGCCTGGCTCGCCTACCTCAAATCCGCGATGCTGCTCCCGCGCGACGAGGCGGAAGATCCCAGCCCCGAGGAGATGGCCCTGCGCCTGCAGATGCGCCTGCAACGCCTGGGTGCCATGCGCGAGGCGGCGGGGCGGCTGATGGGCCGTGATCGGCTGGGCCGCGATGTCTTCGCGCGCGGCGCGCCGGAGGGGCTGCGGGTTGATCGCAAGTCGCTGTGGCAGTGTTCGTGGTACGATCTCGTGCGGGCTTACGGCGATGTGAAGGTGCGCTCGGAACCCGTCGTCCACATGGTGCGCGAGCGGATGGTGATGACGCTGGACAGCGCGATCCAGCGGGTATCCTCGATGCTGGGCGTGGCGATCGACTGGATGGACCTGCGCGATTTCCTGCCGCCCGCGCACGATACCTGGGCCGACCCCCGGCTGCGGCGTTCGGCGCTGGCCTCCAGCTTCGTCGCGGCGCTGGAACTGGCGCGCACCGGCAAGGCAGAGATCGTGCAGGACGAAACGTTCGGACCTTTGCGGCTGCGGGCGGTGAAGCCGTGATTCGTCGACATGCCGAGCGGAGCCACGGGGGCTTCGACAAGCTCAGCCTGAGCGGAGTTTCAAGCAACCGGCCAGCGCCGCTCAGCCTGAGCGGTCCTCCAGGCTCGCTCCCAACCCCGCTCAGGCTGAGCCTGTCGAAGCCCCAGGCGCGCGCACGATGACCATCACGGACAACACCCAGCCCGACGACCTCGTCCGCGCCGTGGAAGCTACGCTCTTCGCCGCCGAGGAGCCGATGAGCGCCGAGCAGATCGCGGCTCACCTCGGCTTCGGCGAAAAGGGGGCGGGGCAGGTGCGCCCCGTCATCGAGCAGCTTGTCCGCCATTACGAGGGACGCGGCATCCTGCTGGTCGAGCGCGGCAGGCGCTGGCATTTCGAGACCGCGCCCGATCTTGCCCACCTCCTGCGCCGCGAGAAGGAGGAATTGCGCCGCCTATCCCGCGCGGCCACCGAAGTGCTCGCCATCGTCGCGTATCACGAGCCGGTCAGCCGGGCCGAGATCGAGGCGATTCGCGGGGTGCAGACCGCCAAGGGCACCCTCGACGTGCTCATGGAGGCGGGCTGGGTGCGCGTCGCCGGACGGCGCGAGGTGCCGGGCCGCCCGGTCATCTATGCGACGACGCCGGTATTCCTAGACCACTTCGGGCTGGGGACGCTGAAGGAGCTGCCGGGCATCGACGAACTGCGCGCCGCCGGCCTGCTCGATCCGGTGGACGAGGACATGATCGAGGCAGTTCTGGGGCCGGTAAATGGCCGCAAGGCGGATGAACGCGAATCCGATCCTGACTGAGGCATGACAGCGGCAGGTCAGAACCATGACGGGCTGGCAACTTGCCAACAAAGCGCCTAGATGGGGCGCATGACGGTCGATACCGACCATGTGTTTTGGAGTTGAGGTTATGGGTAGCTTCTCGATCTGGCACTGGCTGATCGTTCTGGTGATCGTGCTCGTGCTGTTCGGACGCGGCCGCGTGTCGGAAATCATGGGTGACTTCGGCAAGGGCATCAAGAGCTTCAAGGACGGCATGAACGAGGAAGAGGCCAAGAAGGCCGCTTCGTCGACCCCCGCAGTGCCGCCCGTGCAGATCGCCAAGCCGCAGGATGAGGTCGTACCGCCGGCTCCCGCCGCAGTGCCGACCGAGACCAAGAACGAGCAGGTTTGAGCGAGCCGGACTGACAGGCGATGTTCGACGTCGGCGCATCCGAACTGCTGTTGATCGTGATCGTGGCGGTTGTCGTCATCGGTCCCAAGGACATGCCTATGGCATTGCGCACGGCTGGCCGCTGGATCGGCAAGATGCGCAAGGTCTCGAATCACTTCCGGTCCGGTCTCGACGCCATGGTCCGCGAGGCCGAGCTTGAGGACATGGAGCGCAAGTGGCGAGAGCAGAACGAGGCGATCATGAAGGCCAGCCCTCAGCTGCCCAGCATGAACCCGACTGCCGACGACATGCAGGCCCCGGCGGCGTCCAACCCCGCCCCGTACACGCAGGACGCTCCGGCATCGCAGGATCACGCCGCCTCGCAGGACCATAAGGCCGAGGGCGGGGCAAACGCGACAAGCGAAGAACCCCGGCAGGCCGAAATGCACCTGCCCCCGCCGCCGCCCTGAGGCACAAGCCATGCAGCCCTTCCGCGTTTCCGATATCGACGATACCCAGGCCCCCCTGCTCGAACACCTGGTCGAGCTGCGGGGCCGGCTGCTGCGCGCCTTCCTGGCCTTTGCAGTGGCGTTCGGCGTGTGCTTCTATTTTTCGAGCGACATCTTTTCGTTCCTGGTCCGTCCGCTGACCGAGGCGTTTCCGCCGGGGCAGGGCCGGCTGATCTACACCAAGCTGTATGAGGCGTTCTTCGTCGAAGTGAAGATCGCGATGTTCGCGGCCTTTTTCGTCAGCTTCCCGGTGATCGCCAACCAGATCTGGGCCTTCGTGGCGCCCGGCCTTTATGCGAAAGAGAAGAAGGCGTTCCTGCCTTTCCTGATCGCAACGCCGATCCTGTTCACGATGGGCGCGGCGTTGGCTTACTACGTGGTCATGCCGACCGCCTTCCACTTCTTCCTGGGCTTCCAGGGACAGAAGGGCGGCCTCAAGCTAGAGGCTCTGCCCGGCACCGGTGACTATCTGGCGCTGGTGATGCAGTTCATCCTGGCCTTCGGGATCAGCTTCCTGCTGCCGGTGCTGCTGATGCTGCTCAACCGGGCCGGCATCGTGACGCGCGCGCAGTGCGTGGCGGCGCGGCGTTATGCGATCGTCGGCGTGTTCATCGTCGCGGCCGTGGCGACGCCGCCGGACGTGATCTCGCAGCTGATGCTGGCGATCCCGTTGCTGCTGCTGTTCGAAGGCACGCTGATCCTCATGTGGTTCACCGAACGCCGCGAAGCCAAGGAGCGCGCGGCCGAGGAAAAGGCCATCGAGAAGAACGCCGAAGCGGCAGGCAAAGCGGTAGCGGAGTAAGCGCTCTGTTGCGCAGGGGCTTCGACAAGCCCAGCCTGAACGCAATTCGGTTTATCTAGAAAATGACGAGCAAAGCGGGGCGGTAGCTTGTGCTTGCTGTGTCGCTAGGCCGCAGCGCGATGTTGCCTTGGCGGCAAGGGCGAAATACCTTTCGTCATCCCCGCAAAGGCGGGAATCCATCTCTCGACCCAATGCTGAGCCCGGATGGATTCCCGCATTCGCAGGAATGACGGGTATTTTCTGCCGGATGAGGTTCGTTAACGGCCCTGTGCACCGCTGGCGGGTTCCGGCCTCGGGTCGCGCTCACGCCGCACTCCGGCCTTGCCGCCGTCCTGCGCTGCCGACCATGCCAGCTTGCCGCCGATCCAGGTTTCCAGCACCCGGGTCGTGCGCACCTGTTCGGGCGCGGCGGTCATCGGGTCGTTGTCGACGAACAGGAAGTCCGCGCGGTAACCCTTGGCGATGCGGCCTAGGCGGTCCTCGGCGAACAGGGAGTAGGCCGCGCCCGTGGTATAGGCGGCCAGCGCCGCTTCGCGAGAGAGTACTTCCTGCGGCTGCCAGCCCCCGGCCGGCTGACCGTCCGCGCCGGTGCGGGTGATTGCCACGGCCAGGCCCTCGAAGGGGTGGGCGGGCTCAACCGGCGTGTCGGACCCGAAGGCCAGCGTCGCGCCCGCCGCCGAGATCGATTTCCACGCATAAGCCCCGGCAAGCCGCGCCGGACCCAGCCGGGCCTCGGCCATGGTGCGGTCCGAAGCCTCGTGCTGCGGTTGCATCGAGGCGATAACCCCGTTGCGGCCGAAGCGCGGAATGTCCGCAGGATCGACAATCTGCGCATGTTCGATGCGCCAGCGTCGGTCGCCCTTGTAGGTGGCGGACAGTTCCTCGATCGAATCGAGCACGGTGGCGTTGGCCTCGTCGCCGATGGCGTGGACGGCGACCTGGAAGTTGTCGATCGCCGCACGGCTCATCAGGTTGCCCAGCTGCGTCTGGCTCATCCGGGCCAGGCCCTTCGCCTTGGCGTCATCGGCGTAAGGCGCCTTGAGCCAGGCGCCGCGCGATCCCAGCGCGCCGTCGAGGTAGAATTTCACCCCGTTCATCTTGAGCCGGTCTTCGTAAAGCCACTGCGTCGGACGGGGGCCGCCGATCAGGCTCATGTTGTCGATCCCGGCCGCATAGGAGACGATGCGCACGCGCAGCGCGCCCTTGTCCGCGGCGCGGCGGAAGGCCTGCCAGTCCTCGATCGTGGTGCCCATGTCGGCGATGGTGGTCACGCCTGCGGCGAGCAGCGTGAGCTGCGCCTCGCCCAGCGCTGAATCGCGGTCGTCGGGGCGGGTGTGGGGCAGCTTGGCTTCGATCAGCGCGGTGGCAGCGTCGACGAGCACGCCCGCCGGAGCCTTGGAGCCCGCCATGCGCAGGATCTGACCGCCCGCCGGATCGGCACTGGCAGCGCTTACCCCGGCAGCGGACAGCGCGGCGGAGTTGGCCCAGCCGGCATGGCCGTCCACGCGGATGAGCCAGGCGGGCTTGCCGCCGGTCACCTGGTCCAATTCGGCCGCAGTGGGCATGCGGTCGGCGCCGCTGGCATCCTTGTTCCAGTCCGCCTGGTTCCAGCCGGTGCCCAGTACCCAGGGCGCCTCGGGATGCGCGGCGACCCATGCCGCGATGCGCGACAGGGCCTCATCCAGCGATCTGGCTGCGGAAAGGTCCAGCGTCATCTTCGCAAAGCCGGTGGCCATGACGTGGCCGTGGGCATCGATCATGCCGGGCACGACCACGCGGCCCTTGCCGTCGACCTGATAGTCGACCTTCTTGGGCCGTTTGTCGCCGCGGTGGAAGACCTGCACGACATGCCCGTCCGGGCCGATCAGGAAGCCCTCGAAATGATCGACGCCGCCCTTGCCGTCAGGGGTGACGCCTTCGACGTTGTCGACAAGGATATCGGCGTGGGCCGGAGACGCGAACAGGGGAGCCGTAAGGGCAGTCCCCGCGAGCAGCATGGTGGCTGCCGCAATGCTATGCTTCACTTCTTGCCCTTCTTGGGGAGGCGCTTGATGATCGCGCTGGTATCGAGACGGCCGCCGCCCATCGCCTGCAGGTCGGCGAAGAACTGGTCGACCAGCGCCGCCACCGGCAGCGACACGCCGAGCCCGCGCCCTTCCTCAAGGCTGAGGCCAAGATCCTTGCGCATCCAGTCGATCGCGAAGCCGAAATCGAATTCGTCGGCGTCCATGGTCTTGAGCCGGTTGTCCATCTGCCAGGACTGGGCAGCGCCGCCGGAAATGGCCTCGTAGACCTTTTCCATGTCGAGGTGCGATGCCTGGGCGAAGCGCACCGCCTCTGCCAGCGCGGCGACGTTGCCGGCGATGCAGATCTGGTTGGCCATCTTGGCGATCTGGCCCGAGCCGGGCTTGCCGACATGGACGATGCGGCTGGAGTAGGCTTCCATGATCGGGCGCGCGGCTTCGATCGCGTCGTCGCGCCCGCCGCACATCAGGGTAAGCGTGCCTTTTTCCGCGCCGATCTGCGATCCGGTCATCGGAGCGTCGACGCAGTGGACCTTGAGATCGCGCGCCTCGACCGAGATCTGCCGGGCGATCCGCGCCGAAACGGTGGTATGGTCGATGAAGACGCCGCCCTTCTTGAGCATGCGGAATACGCCGTTGGGGCCCAGCACCACGTCGGCAAGGTCGTCGTCGTTGCCCACGCAGGTGATGACTACATCGGCATCCTGCGCGGCATGGGCCGGGTTGGCGGCAATGCGGTGGGCGAGGCCCGGATTGTCGGCGTTCCACTTGCGCGCGCGTTCGGGCGAGCGGTTGTAGATCGTCAGTTCGTGCCCGGCTTCGGCGATGTGGCGCGCGATCGCGCCGCCCATCGTCCCCAGCCCGAGGAAGGAAACCTTGCGGCGCTCTATGGTGTTGTCGCTCATGCCGTGCGTTCTAGCGGGTTTTGGGCAAAAGCAAACCGCCCAGGCACTGTCGGCGAGCCGAGCGTGCTTTCAATTCGTCGTGGTTTCCGGTAGTCGCGCCGTCATGGACCAGACAGTGCTCACCATCGCTCCCGGAGCGGCCGAGGCCGCCCCGTTGACCGCAGCCGACGTTCGCGCGGCGGCGGAGCGAATTTCGGGCAAGGTCGTTCGCACGCCGACGCTGCACAGCGCGACGCTGAGCGCGATCACCGGCGCCGACATCTGGCTCAAGTTCGAGAATCTCCAGTTCACCGCCGCCTACAAGGAGCGCGGCGCGCTCAACGCGCTGCTGCTGCTGCCCGAAGAGGCCAAGTCGCGCGGCGTGATCGCCGCTTCGGCCGGCAACCACGCGCAGGGCCTCAGCTATCACGGCACCCGGCTTGGCGTGCCCGTTACCATCGTCATGCCCAAGACCACGCCGACGGTAAAGGTCATGCAGACCGAGAGCGTGGGCGGCAAGGTCGTGCTCCACGGCGAAAGCTTCGACGAGGCCTATGAACACGCCCGCAAGCTGGAAGGCGAGCTGGGACTGACGTTCATCCATCCCTTCGACGACCCGCATGTGGCGGCGGGGCAAGGCACCGTCGCCCTGGAAATGCTGGAAGACGTGCCTGAACTGGACACGCTGGTGCTGCCGGTGGGCGGCGGCGGCCTGTCCTCGGGCATGGGCACCGTGGCGCGCGGGATCAAGCCGGACATCCGGCTCGTCGGCGTCGAGGCGCAGCTTTATCCCTCCATGTACAACCTGCTGAAAGGCACCACCCTGCCGATCGGCGGCGACACGCTGGCCGAGGGTATCGCGGTGATCGCGCCGGGGCTGATGACCTCCAAGGTGCTGCGCGGCCTGCTTGACGATTTCCTGCTGGTCAGCGAGTCCCAGATCGAGAGCGCGCTGGCCCTGCTGCTCCAGATCGAGAAGACGCTGGTCGAGGGCGCGGGCGCGGCGGGCTTCGCGGCGGTGATGAACAACCGCGAGCTGTTCGTCGGGCGCAAGGTCGGCATCGTCCTGTCGGGGGGCAATATCGATACCCGCCTGCTCGCCAACGTGCTGCTGCGCGACCTTGCCCGCTCAGGTCGTCTCGCGCGGCTCAAGATCGGCCTTCAGGACCGCGCCGGCGCGCTGTTCAAGGTCGCCAAGGTATTCCACGAGCACAATGTGAACATCATCGAGGTGTTCCATCAGCGCATCTTCACGCACTTGCCTGCCAAGGGCCTGGTCACCGAGATCGAGTGTGAGGCGCGTGACAAGGCGCAGCTTGATGCTCTGGTCTCCGCCCTGCGGCGTGAGGGCTACGAAGTGAAGCAGGTCGAGACCGAATAGGTTTGCACGGGGCGGGCGGTGCGTTATCTTCTGCCCACCCCGGCGCCCCGAATTGGCACGGATAGGCGCCGTTGCCGCCGTACTGGTGCGATTTGAATGCAGGCCGATCGGTTTTTGTAGTTAAAAGACTCGCAACGCGCTGCAGCGGCATGCATATTTCGGGGACAGAGGCGGACCACGCGCCGGCACAACGCAAGAGGAAGACCAAGTTCGGTGACGGCTCCGGTTCGATTTCCACGCTTTTTCGTGACCAGCCCGGCGCCGTGTCCGTATCTTCCGGGCCGTAGCGAGCGCAAGGTTTTCACCGAGCTGAAAGGGCCGCACGCCGATTCGCTCAACGATGCGCTGGGCCGAATCGGGTTTCGCCGAAGCCAGACCGTCGCCTACCGCCCCTCCTGCATCGACTGTAACGCCTGCGTATCGGTGCGGGTCGTCACCGGGGAATTCGTCGCCTCGTCCTCGCAAAAGCGCACAATCAAGGCCCATGGGGACTTGATTGCCACGGTCTGCCGTCCGTGGTCCACCAGCGAACAGTTCGACCTGCTGCAGCGCTATCTCTCGGTACGCCACCCCGAAGGCGGGATGACGACGATGGACGAAGTCGACTTCGCCGACATGGTGGAGCACACCCCCGTCACCAGCTACGTGATCGAATACCGTGAACCCTCAGCCGATGGCGTCGTGCCGGGCCGCCTCGTCGGCGCCTGCCTGACCGACCGCCAGTGCGACGGGCTCTCGATGATCTACTCCTTCTACGACCCGCACTACGAAGGACGGCAGGGGCTGGGGAACTTCATCATCCTCGATCACATCCGCCGCGCCGAAGAAATGGGGCTGTTCTACGTCTACTTGGGTTACTGGGTCGAAGGCTCGCCGCGTATGCAGTACAAGGTGCGCTATCGGCCGATGGAAAAGCTCGGCCGTTCGGGGTGGGAACGGATCGACCCTGCCGACCAGGACCGCCTGATCGCGGCAGCCGTCGCCAATCCCCGCAGCCGCGATGACGCTGCCGGCCCGAAGGACGGCATGCCCGCCATCACCAAGGGCTGAAAGGCCGCGTGCCTGGCGGGCGCTGGATCGTGCGTTGCGCTGGCAATGACTTGCTAAACCGCGCCCTGCTCCGCTAACAGCACGGCACTCGCAAGGACCCGGTGAAAATCCGGGTGGCTATTCCGGCCGCCGATCCGCCGGACAACGTCACACATCACCCAATTTCAAGCGCGCCCAGATGTGCGCCGTGTGGCTTCTTGTGGAATTTTCCCATGTCCAATTCGATTGTCCGCTATCGGCGGCAGTGGTTTACAGATGGCGTCGGTGTACGCCGCGACGTTCTTGCCGGCGTGGTCGTCGCGCTGGCGCTGATCCCGGAGGCGATCGGGTTCTCGATCATCGCCGGGGTCGATCCGCGCGTGGGGCTCTATGCCTCGGTGGCGATCGCCATGGTCATCGCCTGCATCGGCGGGCGGACCGGCATGATCTCCGCCGCAACCGCCTCCGTGGCGGTTCTGGTGACGCCGCTGGTGCGTGACCACGGCGTGGAATACCTCTTTGCCGCCACGATCCTGATGGGCCTGTTCCAGGTTATCGCCGGCCTGCTGCGGCTCGACCTGCTGATGCAGTTCGTCTCGCGCTCGGTCATCACCGGGTTCGTCAATGCGCTGGCCATCCTGATATTCATGGCGCAGCTGCCCCAGCTTACCGATGTGGGCTGGCAGACGTATGCGATGGTCGCGGGCGGGCTTGCCGTCATCTACCTGTTTCCGCGCGTGACCAAAGTGGTGCCCTCGCCGCTGGTCTCGATCCTGCTGCTGACAGCGATCAGCATCGGCATGGGCCTTCCCGTCCACACCGTGGGCGACATGGGCAAGCTGCCTGAAGGCCTGCCCGAATTCGCGCTGCCGCAAGTACCGCTGACGTTCGAGACCCTGCGTATTATCGCCCCGTTTTCTCTGACGATGGCGGCGGTCGGCCTGCTGGAATCCATGCTGACCGCGCAGATCGTCGACGACATGACCGACACCGACAGCGACAAGAAGCGCGAATGCATGGGCCAGGGCGGCGCCAACGTCGTGGCGGCATTGCTGGGCGGCATGGGCGGCTGCGCGATGATCGGGCAGTCGGTGATCAACGTGACGTCGGGCGGCCGGGGCAGGCTTTCCACCTTCGTCGCGGGCGCTTTCCTGCTGTTCCTGCTCGCGGTGCTGGGCCCTTACGTGGGCCGGGTGCCGATGCCGGCTCTGGTGGCGGTGATGATCATGGTGTCGATCGGGACTTTCAGCTGGAGTTCGATCACCAACCTGCGCCGTCATCCGCCGACGTCCTCGGTTGTGATGCTGGTGACGGTCGTGGTCGTCGTCGCCACGCAGGACCTCTCGCTGGGCGTGCTTTCGGGCGTGCTGCTTTCGGGGATATTCTTTGCGGGCAAGGTCCAGCGCATGTTCGCGGTGGAGCGCGAGGTGTCGCCCCGGGGCGCGACCTACCGCGTTTCAGGACAGATATTCTTCGCCTCGGTCGAGCGTTTCACCCGGGCCTTCCAGTCCGAAGACAGCGCCGGGCACTTCCTGATCGACGTGTCGAAGGCCCACTTCTGGGACATCTCCGCTGTCGGCGCGCTGGACAAGATCGTCGCGCGCCTGCGCCGCGAAGGTCGCAGCGTCGAGGTGATCGGCTACAACGAAGCCAGCGCCGATATCGTCGACCGCTTCGCTCTGCATGACAAGACCGGCGTTGAAATCGGCGCCGCCCCGCACTGAGGTTTCTCGATTGCGGGGCGGCAGCAACCTTAGCGCTTCTTGCCTTTCGCTGCGTTGAGCGCGGCGGCTTCCACCAGCAGCGCCTTCAGCGCCGGTTCGTCGATCACGTCGCCTTCGTGCAGGTCGATGGCCCGGCGCACGTTGCCTTCAAGGCTGGCGTTGAACAGGCGCTTGGGATCTTCAAGCGCGGCGCCTTTGGCGAACGTCAGCTTGACGGCGGCCTTGTAGGTTTCCCCGGTGCAGACGATGCCGCCGCCATGATACCAGGTGGGCACGCCGCGCCATTTCCATTCCTCGACCACGCCCGGAAGCGCCTCGAGAACAAGCGCGCGAACTTTCGCCAGGGTATCGCCGCGCCAGTCGCCCAGTTCGGCGATGCGTTCGTCGATGTGCCGGGCGGGTGATTTCTGGTCGTCGGCTGGCTCGGTCATGGCGTTCCGTAGAGCTTGGCCTCTTCCGCGCGGCGCGACTTGAGGCCGTTCATGGGCTTTCCGTCATTGTAGATCCACTTGCCGAACTGTTCCTGCGCCTGGGCGAACTTGCCCTGCTTGTGCAGGCTGCCCAGCGTCGACTTGCGGATGGAGCCGGTATTGTAGTGGAACGAAACCAGCGCGTCGAACTGGTTCTGCGTGGTTGCCGCTGCGCCGAGGAAGGTGGCCACCTCGTTCACGTAGGCCACCATGTCGACGTCGAAGCGCGCATCGCACTGGGCCTGGTTCCAGATCACGCCCTTCTTCACGTCGGCGCCGGTGGAACCCCAGCCGATCGTCCAGGGCTTGCCGTCAGTGCTGCCGGGATCGGGATAGGCGGCAAAGGTGCCGTCGGCGCGGCGAGTAGCGCAGCCTTCCCATTTCTTGATAAGTTTGGCGCCCGGCGATCCCAGCGCGGCGCCGGTGGGCGCTGCGGGGGCCGGCGTGGGCACGGGGGCGGGGGCCTCGCTGGCGGGCAGGGCGACTGCTGCAAGATCGATGGCCTTGTCCAGTGCGTTGACTTCGGCCTGGGTGAAGCTGCGGCCCAGCATCCTGCGAACCGCGTCGAAAACCGGCTTCCTGTTCATGAACACTTCCTTCCACGACGTGACTGCACGAAGTATCCGTTGCAGCCGTGACTGCCCAAGGTGCGCCCGAATGGTGTTGGAAGCGGTCCTGACTACCGCCGTTTGCGCTGCCCCATGCCTTTCGGGCAGCCGTTTGATTAAGCCTGAGTGCCATCTGTAGGAAAGCGGATTCTTTTGCGTCGCCGCGCTGGTGCCGGAAATATCAGCAGTAGTCATGCGCCGCGAACGGGGCGCAACGAAAAGGGCGCCCGGATTTCTCCGGGCGCCCCACTCGGCGAACTGGTCGCGTAAGCCTGATTAGAGGCTGTAGTACATGTCGAATTCAACGGCCGACGGCGTGGTTTCCCAGCGCAGAACTTCGGGCCACTTGAGTTCGAGGTAGGCTTCGATCTGGTCCTCGGTGAACACGCCGCCTTCGAGAAGGAAGGCGTGGTCGGCCTGGAGGCTGTCCAGAGCTTCGCGCAGCGAACCGCAGACGGTCGGCACTTCGGCGAGTTCGGCCGGCGGCAGATCGTACAGGTTCTTGTCCATCGCTTCGCCCGGATGGATCTTGTTCTTGATGCCGTCGAGACCGGCCATCAGGAGCGAGGCGTAGCACAGGTACGGGTTGGCCATCGCGTCGGGGAAACGGAATTCCACGCGCTTTGCCTTGGTGCCGGCACCGTAGGGGATGCGGCACGAAGCAGAACGGTTGCGGGCCGAGTAGGCCAGCAGAACCGGCGCTTCGTAACCCGGAACCAGGCGCTTGTAGCTGTTGGTGGTCGGGTTGGTGAAGGCGTTGAGGGCCTTGGCGTGCTTGATGACGCCGCCGATGAAGTACAGGCAGTTGTCGGACAGGCCGGCGTAGCCGTTACCGGCGAAGGAGTTTTCGCCTTCGTTCCAGATCGAGATATGCGTGTGCATGCCCGATCCGTTGTCCTTCATGATCGGCTTGGGCATGAACGTTGCCGTCTTGCCGTAAGCCTGCGCGACCATCCACACGACGTACTTGTAGATCTGCATGCGGTCGGCGGTGGTCACCAGCGTACCGAAGGTCATGCCGAGTTCGTGCTGGGCAGCCGCCACTTCGTGGTGGTGCTTGTCGCAGGGCAGGCCCATTTCGAGCATGGTCGAAACCATCTCGGCGCGGATGTCGGTGCACGAATCGACCGGAGCGACCGGGAAGTAGCCACCCTTGGCGCGCGGGCGGTGGCCCAGGTTGCCGGCATCGTACGACTTGTCGGTGTTGCCCGGCAGTTCGATGTCGTCGATCTTGAAGCCGTTGCCGTCATAACCGTCGTAGAACTTCACGTCGTCGAACATGAAGAACTCGGCCTCGGGGCCGACGTAGACGGTGTCGCCGAAACCGGCCGACTTGACGAACGCTTCGGCGCGCTTGGCGCACGAACGCGGGTCGCGGGCGTACAGCTCACCGGTCGAAGGCTCGACGATGTCGCAGAACACGATCAGCATCGGGGTGGCCGAGAACGGATCGACGTAGACGGCGGTAAGGTCGGGCTTGAGGATCATGTCCGACTCGTTGATGGCCTTCCAGCCCTCGATCGACGAACCGTCGAACATGAGGCCGTCTTCCAGCTCATCTTCGCCGAGAACCGTCGAAACCATGGTCAGGTGGTGCCACTTGCCCTTGGGGTCGGTGAAGCGAAGATCGACCCACTCGATCTCCTCGTCCTTGATTTGCTTCAGGACTTCCTTTGCAGTTGCCATGGTATTGGTTCTCCAGGTTACTCTTTCGCCCGGCGAAAGAGGATAGGGGTGGGTGGGCAATTCGGGAATTCAGCCGGCCCCCACCGGCATAGTCCCGGGTCCGGTCACGGCCGGACGCAAATTCAAAAAAGGTAGCGCTGTTAGAGCGCGTCGTCGTCCCGTTCTCCGGTGCGGATTCGCACAGCGGTTTCCACGTGCACGACGAAGATCTTGCCGTCGCCGATGCGGCCGGTCTGCGCGGCGTCGGCGATGGCTTCGACCACGCGGTCCGCCAAGGCATCGGGAACGACGACTTCGAGCTTCACCTTGGGCAGGAAATCGACGACGTATTCCGCGCCGCGATAGAGTTCGGTGTGGCCCTTCTGGCGACCGAAGCCCTTGGCTTCAGTGACGGTGATGCCGGATACGCCCACTTCGTGCAGCGCTTCCTTAACTTCATCGAGCTTGAACGGCTTGATGATGGCTTCGATCTTTTTCACGCCTGCCTGGACCCCTGCACTTGCACCCGGACTGTTTCTAAGAGGAAACCGGTCCGGGAACCAGATGCCTCGCGCGCGATTCCCATCAAGAATCGTGCCAATGCTTCGGGTGAGTGGTAGGCCAAGTGTGCAACCGCGAAAAGACCGGATTTGCACCATTTACCCCGTTGGTTGACGGACTGTCGCAATGTCTGGTGCCAGCAATGGGCAAGTTCTGTTCAAGATTCGGGCAGTGCGTGCCTGAAAATTGTGCAGTGCAGGATTCTGCCCGGTGAGTGGCCCATGTTCTGAAGCGGTCGCGCAGGACTTCCTCCTGCGCCGCCTCCCCGAGCAAGCCCGGGGAGAAATGCGATCAGAGGCGCAGGCCTGCGGTTTCGTTCAGGCCGGCCATGATGTTGAGGTTCTGCACCGCTGCGCCGCTGGCGCCCTTGCCCAGGTTGTCGAGCATGGCGACGAGGCGGGCCTGGGTGCCGTCCGCCGAGCCGAGGACACGCAGGGTCAGGCTGTCGACCGGTTCCATTGCCGCGCGCAGCAGCAGTTCGTCCGGCTGGTCGTCTGCGACGTTCACCACCGGGCTGTCTGCATAGAAGTCCGTCAGCGCGGCGCGAAGAGCTTCGGGCGTGCCCGCGCCGGGCATCATTTCAAGATGCAGCGGCACTTCGACCAACATTCCGCGATGCGCGGGAACTACGGCAGGTGCGAAGATCGGCGCGTGGGTAAGCCCTGCATGGACGAGCATTTCGGGCACATGCTTGTGGCCGAGCGCCAGGCCATAGGCGCGGAAAGCGATGTCGGTATCGGCTTCGAAACGGGCGATCAGCGCCTTGCCGCCGCCCGAGTAACCCGAGACGGCGTGGCAGACGTAAGGCCACTGCGCGGGCAGCAGTCCGGCGCGGATCAGCGGCGCGACCAGGGCGATGAAGCCGCTGGGATAGCAGCCGGGATTGCTTACCCGCATGGCCGAGGCGACTGCATCGCGGCCGACGATCTCGGGGAAACCGTAAGTCCAGTCCGGCGCGGTGCGGAAGGCCGAGGAGGCGTCGATCACCCGTGTGCGGTCGTTGGCGATCATGCTGACGGCCGCCTTGGCGGCGTCGTCGGGCAGACACAGGATGACGAAGTCGGCGGCATTCAGCGCTTCGGCGCGGGCCGCATCGTCCTTGCGCCGATCGTCCGGGAGCACGAGAAGTTCGAATTCGCTGCGGCCGGCAAGCCGGTCGGCGATTTCGAGGCCGGTGGTGCCGGCGGCGCCGTCGATGAAGACACTTGCGGTCATCAGATTTCGCTTTCAAGCTGGTTCAGCGCGACGTAGCCGACCGGCCCGTCCTCGCCGAGCTGGCCCCAGGCCCAGTTGCCGGCAATGTCGAGCACGTTGAACGTGGCGGCGGCAGGCAGGTCCATCACGGCATCGCCATCATTGCGTCCGGTTGCGCGCAGCACGGCGCCGGCGGCAACGGCGCGCGGCATCGGCGCGGCGTAATGCGGCACGAAGTACAGCCCGGCCAGCTTGATGTGGGCAAGGTCGCCGCGCACGGGAAGGCAGCCGGGATCCGCGCGCACGCTCGGTCCGGTCATGGCAAGAATGCCTTCGGTCCGGGGAGGGCGGGTATACGAATCCAGAGGTGCCAACGTCGGTACGTCTCCAAAAGCAAAGATGGGCGCGCTTAGCCGGGTCACGGCTGGATCGCAAGTTCAGGCATAACGCGCCCGCAGCATGTGCCACGCCGCACGCAGGCCCAGCGCATCGCCGCCCTTGGGCCGCCCCGGCTTGGCGGCAGGGCGCCAGGCGAACGTATCGAAGTGCGCCCAGTCGATCCCCTTGGGTACGAAGCGGTCCAGGAACAGCGCCGCCGTGCTGGCGCCGGCAAAGCCGCTGGAGCCGGCATTGTTGATGTCGGCGATGTCGGACTTGAGGTATTCGCGGTAGCCTTCGTGCAGCGGCAGGCGCCAGCACGGGTCGTCCTGGGCCTTGCCTGCGGCCAGCAGCGCGTCGGCCGTGGCATCGAGCCGGGTGAACAGGGCCGGAAGGTCCGGGCCGACGGCAACGCGCGCGGCGCCGGTCAGGGTGGCGAAGTCGATGATGAGGTCTGGCTTTCCCTCGCCTGCGCGGGTCAGGGCATCGCCCAGGATCAGGCGGCCTTCCGCGTCGGTATTGCCGATCTCGACCGAGATGCCGGCACGGCTTTTCAGCACGTCGCCGGGGCGGAAGGCATTGCCGGCAATGGCGTTCTCCACCGCCGGGACCAGCAGGTGCAGGCGCACCGGCAGGTTCGCACCCATGATGAGCCGGGCGAGGGCGAGCGCGTGCGCGGCGCCGCCCATGTCCTTCTTCATCAGCAGCATGCCCGCGCCGGGCTTGATATCCAGCCCGCCCGAATCGAAACACACGCCCTTGCCGACGATGGCGACGCGCGGGTGCGCGGGATCGCCCCATTCCAGTTCGATCATGCGCGGGGCGTGGGAGCGGCTGGCCGCCCGGCCCACCGCGTGGACCATGGGGAAATCGCGCTCCAGCAGATCGCCTCGGGTGATGCGGATTTCGGCGCGGTAGGACTTGTGGAGGTTCTCCGCTTCGGTTTCGAGCTGGGCGGGGCCCATGTCCTCTGCCGGCGTGTTGACAAGATCGCGCACCAGCATGACCGCCTCGGCCTCAGCCGTTACCGCGTCGATGGCTTTCGGCTCGCCGGTGAGGAGCACGCGCGGGCCTTCGTCGCCCGGTTCGGAGAGATAGCGCTCGAAGCTGTACTGGCCGGCGATCCAGCCCAGCATTGCCGCGCCCGGCTCACCGCCCACGCGGCGATAGGTGCCGGCGGGCAGTTTCTCGGCCAGCCTGGCCATGCACCAGGTGGTCAGCGCGGCGGTATCGGCCACGCCTGCAACCACCGCCCATACATCGCTATCGCCGTCGCCATCGGGGATAATCGCAAGGTCGTTCGCGGCGCCTGCGAAGCGATTGGCCGCGATTGCGGCGCGCTGGGGAACGCTGAGGGATTTGAGGAATTTCTCCAGTCCGTCCTTGTCGACGAGATGGATGGAAACGGCCTTCTGGCCGCGATCGGGCTGGATCAATGCGTTCTTGTCGCTCATGCGCTGATTCTCTAGCCTTCCCCCCGGCCTGAGTGCGAGAGGAATTTTGATGCGATACGGCGGTTTGGTTACGGTTCTGGCATTGACGATGACAGGCGCGATGGCTGCGTGCAACGGTTCCGGCAGCCCCGACCCGCAGCGCAGCGTTGCGGCAACCGGTGCGCCCGAGGCAACCGATCCTGCATCCGAAGCGCCCCCGCCGCCCCCCCCTCCGGCCAAGGGACGCACCGAAAAGGAAGAGAACGAAGTCTTCGCTTTCGGCTATTCCTACCCCGATGCCGCCGCTGCCATTCCGGGCCTTCGCGATCTGCTCGACCAGCGGCTGGATGCCGACAAGGGCGATCTCGTATCGTCGGCGCGCAGCGGCAAGGCGGAGGCGGCCAAGGACGGCTTTCCCTATCACGCCTATGAACGGCAGACCGACTGGAAGGTCGTCACCAACATGCCCGGCTGGCTTTCGCTGTCGGCCCAGCACTACGAGTTTTCGGGCGGCGCGCACGGGATGACCGTATTCGACTCGCTGGTATGGGACCGGGGCGCTGACACCGCGCGCAAGCCGGCAGACCTGTTCACCGGACAGGACGCCTTGCGCAGCGCGATCCAGGCGCCGTTCTGCGACGCGCTGGACAAGCAGCGCGCGAAGAAGCGCGGCGAGCCGGTGGCGCGCGATAGCGGGCAGATGTTCAGCGAATGCATCGACCCCGCCGCGCAGACGCTGATCCTGGGATCGACCAATCGCCGCACTTTCGACCGCATCGGTGTGCTTGTCGCGCCTTACGAGGCGGGGCCCTATGCGGAAGGCAGCTACGAAGTGACGCTACCGGTAACCGGCAAGGTGATGGCTGCGCTGAAGCCGCAATATCGCAGCGCCTTTTCCGCGCAGCCGTGACCTTCGCAACCGTGATCTCGCAATTCGTGGAAAAAGGGACTATCTGGGCCTCATGACCGAATACCAGATCGTAGAGCCCGGCCAGGAGGAAGCCCTCCTGCGTGACGGCACCATCAAGCTGCATGGCCCCGCAGGTTTCGAGGGCATGCGCCGCGCCGGCGCGCTTGCCGCACGCATTCTCGACGAGATCGCGCCGCTGGTGCAGCCCGGTGTCACCACTGCGTTTATCGACGACAAGGTGCGTGAACTGACGCTGGCCGGGGGCGCCGTGCCCGCAACGCTGGGCTACCGGGGCTATGCGCATTCGTGCTGCATCTCGATCAACCACGTCGTTTGCCACGGCATCCCGTCCGAGAAGACCTTCAAGGACGGGGACATCGTCAACATCGACGTCACCCCGCTGCTGGATGGCTGGCACGGCGATACCAGCCGCATGTACCTTGTCGGCGATGTCCCGCTGAAAGCGCGCCGCCTTGTCGACGTGACGTACGAGTGCCTGATGATCGGCATCGCGCAGGCCAAGCCCGGCAACCGCGTGGGTGATATCGGCGCGGCTATCCAGGAATATGCCGAGTCGCACCGCTACGGCGTGGTGCGTGAATTTTGCGGGCATGGCCTGGGCCGCCTTTTCCACGATGCTCCCGAAGTGGTGCATGCCGGCCGGCCCGGCACGGGCCCGCTGCTCAAGCCCGGCATGTTCATGACGATCGAGCCGATGATCAACCTGGGCAAGCCGCCGGTGAAGCTGCTCTCCGATGGCTGGACGGCAGTTACCCGCGACAAGTCGCTCTCGGCGCAGTTCGAGCATTCGATCGGCATCACCGAGGACGGCTGCGAGATCTTCACCACCAGCCCCACCGGCCGCCACAAACCGCCTTACGTCTGACGGCGCACCGGTAGCGGCCTCAGAACGAGATCACCGCTTCGCCGATTGCATTCCACACTTCGTCCAACTGGTCGTCGGTGATGCAATAGGGCGGCATCACGTAGACGGTGTTGCCCAGCGGGCGCAGCAGGATGTCGCGGCTGCGGAAGAAGGCCATCAGTTCGGGCGCGAGGCCGTCCATGTAGCCGCCTTCGCCGCGCGTCCGCAGGTCCAGCGCGGCGATCGTGCCCAGCGCGCGCGGATTGTCGAAGTGGCAGAAGCGGCCGAGCTTCTCCAGCCATGCGGACTGCCGCCGGGCAAGGTCGGCGACGCATTCCATCACCGGCTCCTCACGCCAGATGGCGAGGTTGGCAGCAGCCGCCGCGCAGGCGATCGGATTGGCGGTGTAGCTGGAGGAATGGAAGAACATCCGCGCCCGGTCGGTGGACCAGTGCGCGGCGAAGATCGCCTCGCTCGCCATCGTCACCGCCAGCGGCAGTGAACCGCCGGTGAGGCCCTTGGAAAGGCACAGGATATCGGGGACGACGCCCGCCTGCTGGCACGCCAGCAGGGTGCCGGTACGGCCCCAGCCGGTCATCACTTCGTCGGCGATGAACAGGACGCCGTATCTGGCGCAGATATCGGCCATGGCCTTGAGCGTTTCGGCGCCGTAGACCAGCATTCCGCCCGCACCCAGCACCAGCGGCTCGACGATCAGGGCGGCGGTGTCCGAATGTCGGCACAGGGCCTCAAGGGCGTCCAGCGTCTCCTGCTCGGCCCCGGCGGCGGGGAAGGGAATGCGGCCCACGTCGAACAGCAGCGGCTCATAAGGCTGATTGAACACGCCGCGCGCGCCCACCGACATCGCGCCGATAGTGTCGCCGTGGTAGGAATGTTCCATCACCACGATCCTGTGGCGCGGCGTGCCGCCCTTTGCCGGGGTATTGGCATTCCAGTACCCCAGCGCCATCTTCAGCGCGACTTCGACGCTGGTGGAGCCGGAATCGGAGAAGAACACCCGCGTCAGTTCGGGCGGCATGATCGCGGTCAGCCCGGCGGCAACCGCCTCGGCAGGTTCGTGGGTCCAGCCGGCGAAGATGAGCTGATCCAGCTTCTGCGCCTGCTCGGCCACGGCGGCCATGATGCGCGGGTGGCAATGGCCATGCGTGGTCACCCACCAGGACGAGACCGCATCGATCACCGTGCGTCCGTCTGCGGTGTGCAGCAGCGCGCCTTCGGCATGGGTGACGAGCGGGATCGGCTCGCCCAGCCCGTGCTGGGTGAAGGGATGCCAGATAGGCGAGGCAGCAGGCGGCAGGGTCATGCGAAATCCCCCAGCCGGAAGTTGGCGGCAAAGGCGGCGCGCAAGGCGGCGGGTTCCAGCGGGTCCAGCCGGGGCAGGCGGCCCAGTCGCTTCACGTCGCCCATCGCGCAGATCGTCGACTCGCTGTCCTCCACCGGGTCGCCGACGAAGGCCACGCCCAGGATCGCCACCCCGCGCGCGCGCAGCGCCTCGACCGAGAGCAGGGTGTGGTTGATCGTGCCCAGCACGGTGCGGGCCACCAGCACGACCGGCGCGCCCCAGCGGGCGAACTGGTCGGCGTAAGTTTCGCGGCGGCTTATCGGCACCAGGACGCCGCCCGCGCCCTCCACCACCAGCGGGCCGTCGACTGCGGGCAAGGCAAGCCTTGCCGCGTCTATCGTCACGCCGTCGATCTCGGCGGCGAGGTGGGGAGAACAAGGCGTAGCGAGGCGGTAAGCCTCGTCCAGAACATGGCCGCGCGGCAGGCCGGAAAGGCGCGCCACGCGCATGGCATCGGTGCCGTCATCCTCGACCCCGGCCTGCACCGGCTTCCAGTAATGCGCACCCAGCGCGCCTGCGAGCGCGGCGGCGAATACGGTCTTGCCGATCTCGGTATCGGTGCCGGTGACGATGATGGGGCGGGTAGTCATGGCTGGATCACCTAGCGCGGTGGAGGTGGCAGGTCACGGCCTCGTAAGTCACTTCGCATCCAGTTTGGGGGGATTTGGCAGTTTGGGGGGATCTGGCAGTTTGGGCGAAGCGCGCCATGACGCGGCGCAGCTGGGCGGGCGAAAGCGGGCGGTGGCCGGGATGCGAAGTGCCTGCGCCGATGGCCTTGAGCGCGCGCAGGAAGGCACGGGGGTCGGCGTGGCGCTCGATATGGTCCTCGACGATGAGCGCTTCGGGCGCCAGCGCGGCGAAGCCTTCGACGGGGGCAAAGGCGGGGGTGCCGGCGGCGATCCCTTCCGCCTCGTGGGCAGCGCGCCACTGCGCGAAGCTGCCGGGGCCAAGCGTGGTGACCATCAGGTGCCCGCCCGGCGCCAGCCACCCGGCCATGCGGGCCAGCGCGGCGGGCGCATCGTCGAACCACTGCGCGGCAAGGCTGGAACAGATGAGGTCGAACGGCCCTCCTTCCGGGGCGCCGCGCTCACCGTCGAGCAGGGCAAAGCGCAAGGAGCGGCCCTGCTGCATCGGTGCCATGCGGGCCTGGCAGCGCTCTACCATTTCGGGCGCAATGTCGGTCACCAGCCAGTCGCCGCAGATGCCCACGTCCACCAGAGCGCCGGTGAGGAAGCCGGTGCCGCAGCCGATTTCCAGCACGCGCGGCGCGGCAGGCAGGTCCAGCGCGGCAATGCGGGCGGCAAGGCGATCCGCCACTTCGCGCTGGACGCGGGCCTGTCCGTCATAGTCCGGTGCGGCGGCGAAGGCGCTGCGGATGCGCGCGCGCTGGTCTGGGCCGGACGGCATCATGCCACGGTCTCGACCATGCCGCGCACGGCCTCTGCGCATAGCTGCGGGGCTTCGAGGGGGAGCAGGTGGCCGCCGGTGTCATGGTTCATCCGGCTGACCCGTGCGCCCGCGAAAGTGGCCTCGCGCATGGCCGCAGGCAGCAGCGGGTCGCGCCCGCCGTGCAGCGCCAGTATCGGCACGCGCGGGATCGGCGGCGCGGCGTCGCGCAGGCGCAGAAGGTCGGCGTGGAGGGGGGCCGGGGCTATTTCGATCTGGCCGAAAGTGGCCTCGCTGCCGCAGCTGCGGTGAAATTCGGTGAGCACGGTGCGCGGCTCGATCTCGAAGCGGCGCAGCATCCGGTCCAGCACGCGGACGGGCACGCCGGGGCGGCCAGGCAGGGCGGTGAAGCGCTCGAAGCCATTGACCGCGATGATCCCGGCCAGCCCCGGCGGCGGCGCGGCAAGGACGCGCATGGTGCCGAAGCTGTGGGTCACGGCCACGCAAGGGCCGTCGATGCGGGCATCATGGGGCGCACCGAAATAACCGCGGTCGTCGATGGCGTGGGGCCATTGCGGCAGCAGCGCGGCAAGCGGCGCCCAGAACGTGCGGTCGAAACCCCAGCCGTGCACGAACAGCAGCTTCACCGATGGGCCTCGATCGCCGTCAGCAGCGCGTCGATATCGGCCGGCGAATGGCCTGCGCGCAGGGCAAGGCGCAGGCGGCTGGTGCCGGGTGGCACCGTCGGAGGGCGGATCGCGGAGGCGAGGAAACCGGCCTCCTCCAGCCGTGCGGACAGGGCCATGGCCTCGTCCTCACCGCCGATCATGGCCGGTACGATCTGGGTCGAGGATGCACCGTGGTCGAGGCCGAGGCGGGCAAGGCCCGAGCGCAGGCGGTCGCCCAGCGCGGCCAGATGGGCGCGTTCGGCGTCCATGGCGGGCACGAGGTCGAGAGCGGCGTCGATCGCGCCCAGCACGGCGGGCGGCGGCGCGGTGGTGAAGACGAACCCGCTGGCGGCGTTGACGAGGTAGTCGATCAGCACCTGCGAGCCTGCGACATAGGCCCCGAAGCCGCCCAGCGCCTTGCTGAACGTGCCCATGATAAGGTCGACCTGTCCCGGCACCAGCGCGGAGAGGCCGCGCCCTTCGGGCCCCAGGACGCCGGTGGCATGGGCCTCGTCGACGAACAGCGCGGCATCATGGCGCTCGGCGATCTGGGCGAGGCGGGCGATGTCGATGCGGTCGCCGTCCATCGAGAATACGCTTTCGGTGAGGATCAGGCGGGCGGATGCGCCAGCGCCCTTCTCGGCCAGCAACGTTTCGAGGTGATCGAGGTCGTTGTGGCGGAAGCGGTGCTGGCGGGTGCCCGCCATCGCCAGGCCCGCATGCATCGAGGCATGGATCAGCCGGTCGGTGAACACCGCCGGGCCCTGCGGCGCATTGGGCATCGCCGCCAGCAGCGCGGGGATCACCGCCGCGTTGGCCTGCCAGCCGCTGGCGAAGATCAGCGCGGCCTCGCAATGCTTGAAGGCGGCGATGCGGGCTTCCAGCGCCAGGTGCGCCGCGCTGGTGCCGGTGACCAGCCGCGATGCGCCCGATCCCGCGCCGTGCGCCGCTGCCCACTGGCCCGCGCGCTCCACCAGCAGCGGATGCCGGGCAAGGCCGAGGTAATCGTTGCTGGAGAAATCGAGCATCGTGCGCCCGCCGCGTTCCACCCGTCCTTCGGGGAGCAGCGCGGCGGCGCGCAATGTCCGGCGTTGCCCGGCGCGCTCAATCCGCGCCAGCGCCGTCTCGAGGTGTGAATCGAGCCTGCTCATGATCCGCCCGGTATGGCAAGCTGGCCCGTGGCACAATGGGCTGACCACGCTTTGCCGGGTATCACGAGGCTGCCCGTGACAGCGCTATTCGCCTTGCGCCGCCTTGGCCGCCTCGCTCTTGTCCAGTTCCTTGCGCGAAATGCCCAGCACCTTGGCGAGCTTGCCTTTCTCTGCGTCGGAGAGGTCGCCGTAATGGCGCGGCGGCGGCATCTGTGCGGTGGCGGCCTTCACCTTTTCGACGATGGCGGGCATCATCTGCATGAACTTGGGCATGAACGCCTGCATCTTCGTCATGACCTCGGGCGACATCATGATCATGTACGATTCGGCGGCATAGGCCTTGCCGGTCGGCGTGGCGAAGAAGGTGTTGAGATCGCGCAGCTGGCCCGTGTCGAAGCGGATCGCATAGGCAGTGGCCAGGCCGTCGCGGATTTCCGGTTCGAACTCGGTCATCAGCGTGGCCATTTCGGCCATCATGGTGCGGGTGGAGACGCGCATCCGTTCCTTGTAGGCGGGGTCGTAGATGGCCATGATCTCAGCCAGCGAGGCGCTGCCCAGCTTGTCGGTGTCGACGCCGCTGATCCCGGCAATGTCCTTGACCGGCATCTGCATGGTGGAATCCATGATGGAGTCCATCATCTTGTCCATCGTGCCGTTCATCAGCCGCGCGTACGTGCCCAGTGGAAAGATGTAGTCCACCGTCTGGCGCGCCGCTGCAAGGCGGGCGGGGTCGGCAGGCGCGGCAGCCGCAGCAGAAGGGGCAGGCTCGGCGGCGAAGGCCGGGGCGGCGGCGCAAAGCAGGGCCGCGCAGGCGGAGGCAAGCACAGGACGGATCACGGATATTCCCCTCAAGGTCGCACGAACGCGGCAGGACCCCGGCATAACCCGTCAAGCGCATGGGGAAAACGAAAACAAGGGCTTGTCGGAAAAACGGCGCGTAAGGCGCCTGTACGCTCCGCCCGCTCAGGCTAGGCAGGGCCCAAGAGGGCTTCAGGGAGGACTTCTTCGCGCCTCCCTGAACCGACGAGGCTTCTTACAGCCCGGCCTGCAGCAACCATTCGTGGAAAATGCGCACGGGGCGCGATTCCAGCGACTTGGGGCGGCAGACGAACCAGTAGCGGTAGGGGCTTTCGACGTCGATGTCGTAGAGCCGCGCCAGGCGGGTGTCATGGGCACGGCGGAAGTGGTCGTCGTGCATGATGGCGATGCCAAGGCCCTGCGCCGCGGCTTCCAGCACCAGCTGGCCCGAATCGAAACGGTCGACCGAGGCCGGATCGAGGTCGGGCAGGCCGATCGCGTCCTTCCATGCCTCAAGGCTGTCGGGCAGGTCCTGATGGATCAGGAAGGTCTGGCGCGCCAGCATCGCTTCGTCGGGCGTGGCGCCGAGTTCGGCGGCCAGCTCGGTCGAGGTGAAGGCGTAGACCTTGTTATGGTCGAGCTGCACCCGGTAATACTGCGGGTCCGGTTCCTTCGCGAGGATGATCGCGGCGTCCAGCGTGTCGCCTACGCGGTCTTCCAGATGGGCTCCGGTGTCGATGTCGATGTGCAGGCGCGGATGCAGTTTGCGCAGTTCCGGCAGGCGCGGGAACAGCCGCTGGCCGCCGAACAGCGAAGGCACGCCCAGATGAAGGCGCAGCACCTGCCCGCGATCGATCTGTGCTTCCACCGCTTCGGCCAGTTCTTCCAGCCTGGGACCGATGGCGTTGTAGAAGGCCAGGCCTTCATCGGTGAGCTTCATCGCCTGGTGCTGGCGCGTGAACAGGCGCTTGCCGGTGAAGTCCTCCAGCGCGGCGACGCGGCGCGACAGCGCCGAAGGGCTGAGCGCAAGCTCATTGGCGGCGGCCTTGGCGGAACCAAGGCGCACGACGCGCACGAACGCTTCGAGCGCGCGCAGGGGGGGAAGACGGCGTACAGGCAATTTTCTGTCTTTTCACTCACTTATGGCCACCACACGCAGATGCGGCGGCGACGATTAATTTGCCTCTCTCTCCAATTCTTCCACCGGCGGATGCAGCCGAAGCCGGGTGACATGTCGTTCGTTGCCGTCCGTCACCTCGATCCGCCAGCCGCTGTCATGCTCCAGGATCGACCCTACCTGGGGAACCTGCTCTGCCAGAACGAATGCAAGGCCGCCGAGAGTATCGACGGCTTCCTCGACTTCGGCGAGCCGCGGATCGATCCGCCGCGCCACCTCGTCAAGTTCTACACGGGCGTCCGCGTCCCACATACCTGCATCGATTGCAACCAGCAAATCCTCGGGGGCGTCGTCGTGTTCGTCCTCGATGTTGCCGACGATCTCCTCGACGAGGTCCTCGATGGTGATGATCCCGTCGGTGCCGGTGTATTCGTCGATCACCACCGCGAGGTGGACGCGCTGGGCGCGCATGTCGGCCAGAACGTCGAGGGCGCCGCGCGACTGGGGGACGTAGAGCGGCTGGCGCATCAGCGAAGTCCAGTCCTCGGGCGGCGCAATGCCGCGGGCGAGCAGGGGGAACACGTCCTTGATGTGGATCATGCCCCTGATCTCGTCGAGCGTTTCGCCGTAGACGGGCAGGCGGCTGTGGCCGTGCTCGGCAAAGGCCTCGATCACCTCGGCCCAGGTGGCGGCGGCGGGGATCGCGATGATCGCGCCGCGCGGGATCGCCACGTCGTCGGCATCATGCTCGCTGAAATGGAGGAGGTTGCGCAGCATCTGGCGCTCGATCGGGGAAAGGTCGCCCTTCGAGGCGGATGCCCCGTCGCTGTCGCCTTCGTGGTCGTTGATGACCTCTTCGATCTGCGCCCTGAGCGACTGGTCGCCGTCGCCCTGGAAAAGCCGGCGGAAAGCACGCCAAAGCGTGCCGCTACTGTCGCCTTCTCCCGAGCCTTGCTCGGCATGGCGGCCATTGTCGGCCATCTTGCTTGATTATCCCTACTGAATGAAACGGTCCCCATATGGGTCGGGAATGCCGAGAATCGCAAGAGCCTTTGTTTCGAGCGCTTCCATTGCCTCTGCCTCGGCCTCTCCGGTCTCATGATCGAGGCCGGCCAGATGCAGCAGTCCGTGGATGATGAGGTGGCTGGCGTGGTGCTCCACTGGCACGCCTTTTTCTGCGGCCTCGCGGGTGCAGGTTTCGCAGGCGAGGGCAAGGTCGCCCAGCATTTCGGGCGGTCCGTCTTCCGCGAGATCCAGCAGGTCATCGCGGTCCAGCATGGGGAAGGAGAGCACGTTGGTAGGCTTGTCCTTCGCCCGCCATTCGCGGTTGAGGACGTGGACCTCGGCGTCGCTGGTGAACAGCAGGCTGGTTATCAGGCGCGGATTATCCAGTTCCGGCGCCACCTGCACCAGCGCTTCGAGCGCGGCCTGGGCAAGGTCCGCCCAGTCCGTAGCCGGGGCCCAGGGTTCTTCGATGTCGATTTCGAGGTCCATGGCCTGGCCCCTAGCGGGTGGGAGGGGTGAGAGGAAGCGCGATACCCGCTTCCTTCTCGTTCATTCCGCCCCATTCATTCCGCTTTGCCCTCGTAAGCCTCGACGATGCGGCCCACGATCGGGTGGCGCACCACGTCGGCGGCGGTGAAACGGCTGACGGCGATGCCGTCCACCCCTTCGAGCCGGGTCACCGCGTCGGCAAGGCCGGACATGCGCTCACCGCCGGGGATGTCGATCTGCTTGGGATCGCCGCAGACCACCATGCGGCTGTTCTGGCCGAAGCGGGTGAGAAACATCTTCATCTGCTCGCGCGTGGTGTTCTGCGCTTCGTCGAGGATGATGAAGGCGTCCGCCAGCGTGCGGCCGCGCATGAAGGCGATCGGTGCGATCTCGATCTCGCCATTCGCAAGGCGGCGTTCCACCTGTTCGGGCGGCATGCAGTCGTACAGCGCGTCGTAGAGCGGACGCAGGTACGGATCGACCTTGTCCTTCATGTCGCCGGGCAGAAAGCCCAGTTTCTCACCCGCTTCTACCGCCGGGCGCGAGAGGATCAGGCGCTGGACCGAGCCGGTCATCAACTGGCTGACCGCCTGCGCCACCGCGACATAGGTCTTGCCGGTACCTGCCGGGCCAAGCGCGAAGATCACGTCGGTGCGGGCGAGCGCGCGCATATATTCGATCTGCGCCGCAGAACGCGGCACGATCGTTTTCTTGCGCGTGCGGATCATGATCGGCGCTTCGCCGGTATCGCCGCTGATGATGCCTTCGAGGGTGGGTTCGGAAGACATCGCGATCAGCGATTCGATAGCCCCGGCATCCAGGTTCTGACCCATCTCCAGCCGGTGATACATGCCCTTGAGCGTGTCCCGCGCGCGGGCGACGGAATCTTCGGGGCCTTCGATCTGGATCTTGTTGCCGCGCGCGGCGATGTAGACGCCGAGCCGGTTTTCGACCTGTACCAGGTTTGAATCGAATTGGCCGAATACGGCTCCCAGCAGCGTGGGTTCGTCGAATTCAACCTCGACTCGTGCCCGACGGTGAGTCTCTGGGCGGAACTGCGCCGGATCAACGACGCGTGCTGCTTTGCGGGCCATGCGCTCCTTTCGATTTTCGATTGAGGATGCTTTTCGTTCTATCGTGAAGATGGCTCCGCACAGCGCCGCAGGCAAGGTGCCGGGATCACGTTTTTTTTCGGTTCGTCGGGGATAAATATGCGGTTCGGCGACAAATCGATATGCGGCCCGGCAACTGTCGCAGGGGTGCGACACTTATGTCCGCACGCTGCACGCCGTGTTCCCAGATCGTTCAGGGGGCGGCGGGCAGTTTCGAAAACAGAAGGCCGGTCCGCAACGCTCTACCAAAAGGGCACGGTCCTGACAAAAGAAGGAGACTATTCATGCGCAAGTTCTTCATCGCCGCGATTGCCGCGAGCGTCGCGCTGCCCACCCTGGCGGTTCCCACCATTGCTTCCGCGCAGAGCGCCCGCGAAGTCCGCGAGAGCCGCCGTGACGTGCGCCAGGACCAGCGCGATCTTCGCGACGCCAAGCGTTACGGTGACCGCCGCGACGTCCGTGATGCCCGCCGTGACGTACGCGATTCCAGGCAGGAACTGCGTGAGGACTGGCGCGACTATCGCCAGAGCCACCGCAATGCCTATAAGCGCCCTGCCTACGTCGGTCCGCGCGGCTATGCCTATCGCCCCGTCGCAGTGGGTCAGCGCTTTGACCGCGCCTATTACGGCGACCGCTACTGGGTGCGTAACTATTCGGCATACCGCCTGCCCGCCCCGCGCGCGGGCCACCGCTGGGTCCGTTATGGCAACGATGTGGTGATGGTGAACGTGCGCAACGGCCGCGTGGTCTCGTCGCACAACAGCTTCTTCTGGTAAGCCAACCGGCCTGCCAATAAGTAAAGGCGGCCCCGGAGCACTCGCTCCGGGGCCGCTTTGGCGTCAGGCGGCAAGCCATTCGCGTAAGGCGGCATTGACTGCCTGCGGCCTCTCCATCGGTGCCATGTGGCCGCAGCGGGGCACCTTGCACAGCACGGCGCCGGGAATCGCGGCGGCCATGGCGCGGGCGTGGCGGGGAGGAGTAGTGCGGTCCTCGGCGCCCACCAGCACCAGCGCGGGAACCGACACGGCGGCAAGGGCCTGTAGCATATCGGCCCGTCCGGCGATGGCGCTCTGTTGCCGTTCGAACGTGCCAATCCCGACCCGCAGCGCCATTGCCACCACCTGTTCACCGATCGCCGGATCGGCATCGGGATGGATCAACAGGCCGAGGCTACCGCGCAGCACCCTCTCGAAGCCGCGTTCGCGCGCCGTGCGCACGGCTGCGCGGCGCAGGGCGGCATGATCGGCGTCGTCCGCCTCGGCGCTGGTATCCAGCAGGGCGACGCGGGTTACCCGTTCAGGGGCCACGCGCATCACTTCCATCGCCACGTAGCCGCCCATCGAGAAGCCGGCGAGGGCGAAGCGTTCAGGCGCGCCGTCCAGCAAACGCCGGGCCATCGCGGTGATGCTGTCATCCGACAGGGTATTGGCCACGGTCATCCCGGCCACGCCGGCCAGGCCATCGACCTGCGCAGCCCACAGCTCCGCGTCACAGGTCAGGCCGGGGACGAGGACCAGCGGCTGGGCGGCGTTCTGGCGCGCGCTCACGCCGCCAGAATGGCAAGCTGCGTGCCGGCGAGGCTCTTGGGGCCGGCGCTGGTGATCTTCACCGGCACCAGCTGGCCGATCTCGGCCTCGCCGATGAAGTGAATCGACTGCAGCCAAGGCGACTTGCCCAGCCACTGGCCGGGCAGTTTGCCGCGCCGCTCGACCAGCACTTCGCAGGTCTGGCCCACCGAGGCGGCGTTGAAGGCAAGCTGGTCGCGGTCCACCGCCGCCTGCAGGCGCAGCAGGCGTTCGTGCATCACGGTCTCGGGCACATGGCCGTCCATCGTCGCCGCCGGAGTGCCGGGACGCGGGCTGTACTTGAAGCTGAAGCACTGCGAATACCGCACCGCGTCGACCAGCTTCAGCGTATCCTCGAACTCGGCCTCGGTCTCGCCGGGGAAGCCGACGATGAAATCGCCCGACAGCGCGATGTCGGGCCGCACGGCGCGCACGCGCTCCAGGATTTCGAGGTAGCTTTCCACCGTGTGGCTGCGGTTCATCGCCTTGAGCACGCGGTCGTTTCCGGCCTGCACCGGCAGGTGGAGGAACGGCATCAGCTTGTCGATCTCGCCGTGCGCGTCGATCAGCGCCTGCGTCATGTCGTTGGGGTGGCTGGTGGTGTAGCGGATGCGGGCCAGATCCGGGATCGCTGCCAGTTCGCGCACCAGTCCTTCCAGGCCGACCGTCTGGCCCTTGGCGTTCTGGCCGGTCCAGGCGTTGACGTTCTGGCCCAGCAGGGTGATTTCGCGCGCGCCGCTTTCCACCAGCCGCTGCGCCTCGTCGACCAGCGCCGCGTAAGGCCGCGATACTTCGGCGCCGCGCGTATAGGGCACCACGCAGTACGTGCAGAACTTGTCGCAGCCTTCCTGCACGGTGAGGAACGCGGTGGGGCCGGAGCGGCGACGGCGGGGCAGCGAGGCGAACTTCGTCTCGGCCGGCATGTCGGTATCGGTGACGCGCTCGCCGGCGCTGGCGGCGCGGACCATCTCGGGCAGGCGGTGATAGGCCTGCGGCCCGACCACCATCTTCACCGCAGGCGCGCGGGCCATGATTTCCTCGCCCTCGGCCTGGGCGACACAGCCGGCGACCGCGATCAGCGGGCTGGTGCCGTCATCGCGCTTGAGGCGGCCGATGTCGTGATAGACCTTTTCCGCCGCCCGCTCGCGGATGTGGCAGGTGTTGAGCACGACGAGATCGGCGTCCTCGCCTTCCGGGGCGGGGGCGATGCCCTGCTCGGCCAGCAGTTCGGCCATGCGGTCGCCGTCGTAGACGTTCATCTGGCAGCCGAAGCTTTTGACCCGGTAGGTCTTCGGTGGGGAGGTAAGCATGGAGCGGCCCGTTAGCGTAAAATCGCGGGGTTTGACAGGGGCGGGGTTGCGCTGTGTTTCGGGGGGCTTCGACAAGCTCAGGCTGAGCGGGAGGAGGGGTAATTTCTCGAACCCGCTCAGCCTGAGCCTGTCGAAGGCCCCGGCGGGTAACACCCAACCCCCGGTTTACCCGCTGCAGCACACAAACCATGCCAGCCTGTTCCCCTTTTGCCGTACATCCGCTAATCGCGCGCATCATGAGCAAGACGCAGACCCTTTACGCCGCCTTCACCGGCCACCTTCACGCCGCGCTTGATGCGCTGGAAGCAGCCGGCTCGCTGCCGGCGGGCCTGAAGCGAAACGCGATCACGGTGGAGCCGCCGCGCGATTCCTCGCACGGCGACTTGTCGACCAATGCCGCGATGGTGCTTTCCAAGCCCGCCGGCATGAAGCCGCGCGATCTGGCGGAAGCGCTGGTGGCGCAGCTGACCAAGCTCGAATCGGTGACCTCGGCCGAGATCGCCGGTCCCGGCTTCATCAATTTGCGCCTCTCGCCTGCTGCCTGGCTGGCCGAACTGCGCGCCATCGGCGAACTGGGGGCGGATTACGGCCGTTCCACCATGGGCGGCGGCACCACCGTCAATGTCGAATACGTCTCGGCCAACCCGACCGGCCCGATGCACATGGGCCATTGCCGCGGCGCGGTGGTGGGCGATGCGCTGGCCACGCTGCTCGAATATGCCGGGCACAAGGTTATCAAGGAATATTACGTCAACGATGCCGGCGGGCAGGTGCAGGTGCTCGCCCGGTCGGCGCACATCCGTTACCGCGAGGCGCTTGGCGAGGATGTCGGGGCGATCCCGGAAGGGCTGTACCCAGGCGAGTACCTGATCCCGGTCGGCCAGGAACTGGCCGCCGAATTCGGCGACAAGTATGCCTCCGCGCCCGAATCGGAATGGCTGGCGCTGTTCCAGGCCAAGACCGTCGCCGCGATGCTGGTGATGATCCGCGCCGATCTTGCGCTGCTGGGCATCCACCACGACCTGTTCAGCTCCGAGGCGGAGCTTCAGGCTTCCGGCAAGCCCGAAGAGGCCGAAGCGTGGCTGCGCTCCAAGGGCCTCGTCTATGACGGCGTGCTGGAAGCGCCCAAGGGCAAGACGATCGAGGACTGGGAGCCGGTGGAGCTGCCGCTGTTCAGATCGACCCAGTTCGGCGACGATCAGGACCGCCCGATCAAGAAGTCCGACGGCACCTGGACCTATTTCGGCGCCGACCTCGCCTATCACTTCCAGAAGGCGCAGAGCGCGGACGCGCTGGTCGACATCTGGGGCGCCGACCACGGCGGCACCGTCAAGCGCATCAAGGCCGCCGTTGCCGCGATGACCGGGGCCGAGGGTGATCCCACTCCGTTCGAGATCAAGCTGGTCCAGATGGTGCAGCTGCTGCGCAATGGCGAGCCGGTGAAGATGTCCAAGCGTTCGGGCAACTTCGTGACGCTGGCCGATGTCGTGCAGGAAGTGGGCAAGGACGTGGTGCGCTTCACCATGCTGACCCGCAAGCCCGAAGCCCAGATGGACTTCGACTTCGCCAAGGTGGTCGAAGCCTCGAAGGACAACCCGGTGTTCTACGTGCAATATGCCAATGCCCGCGTCCACTCGACGCTGCGCAAGGGCCTGGCGGAAGGCGGTTTCACGCCTTCGCCCGAGCATGTGGAACTGCTGGGCGAGGAGGAACTGGAAGTGGTCAAGCTGGCCGCGCAGTTCCCCCGCATCGTCGAAGCCGCCGCGGCCGCGCGTGAGGCGCATCGCATCGCCTTCTTCCTCGGCGATCTGGCCGCGGCCTTCCACGGTTACTGGAACCTGGGCAACGACCGGGTGGAAAAGCGGTTTGTTAACGCCGCCGACGCTAACCTGACTGCGGCGAGGCTTTTCCTCGCGGTGCAGATCGGGCAGGTTGTCCGCAATGGCCTCGCGCTTCTGGGCGTCGAGGCGGTAGAGGAAATGTAGGATATGGCGGGCGCTGACGAAGGCTACATCCCCCGGCCGGAAAAGAAGAACCCGGTGTTTGGCACTGGGTCGCCGGCTGAGCCTTACTTCGAGAAAGTGGGCGAAGCGGCGCCATTCGATTCGGCTTTCGAGCAGCCGCGCCCCATCGACCGCCAGCTTGACCTTGGCGAGGAGGAGGTTCGCCTCCCCTGGCTCGAAGGCGACGACGAGGAATATGCGAACGAAAAGGCCGGCATCGGCCAAGGCGTGCTGCTGGGCGTTCTGGGTCTTGCCGCACTGGTGCTGATCGGCGGCGCGGTGTTCTGGGTGGTGAATAGCCGGCCGGACCAGCCGCTGGTCGCGGATGGCGGCGTGATCGCCGCGCCTAAAGGACCGTACAAGTCGCGTCCCGAAAATCCCGGCGGTGAAGTGGTGGCCGGGACCGGCGACACCAGCTTCGAAGTCGCCGAGGGCAAATCGCGCGCCCCCCAGATCGGCGGCCGCGCCGACACGGCGGGACCGGGTTTTGAAACCGTTGCAGCGCCTGCGGCCAAACCTTCGCCTGCCGCCGTTCCTTCGGCAGCGCCGGTTGGCGGCGTCGGTGTGCAGGTGGGTGCCTATGCTTCGCGGGAGAAGGCGGAAGCCGGATGGGCCACGCTCAAGACGCAGTATGAACCGCTGGGCGGGATCAGCCACCGCGTGGTTGAGGGCAAGGCCGATATCGGCACCGTCTACCGCCTCCAGGCTGTTCCCGGTGACGGCGCCGCCGCGCGCGCTCTGTGCAGCGGGATGAAGGCTGCGGGGATGAGCTGCCAGATCAAGAACTGACGGCCGCCCGGCCCTTCTTTGCAAAGGAACCGGGCGGCGTGAGCCTTACTTTGCGGCAACGACCCGCACGATAAGGTCTTCCAGCTTACGCGGGTCGACTGAGAGCACGACGCTCGCCTTCACCTCGCCCAGACCCGGCTGATAGTGTTCGCGCCAGGACAGGGTATCGCCATAAGCCGCGCCGAACTGGGTGTCGTAGTCGACGTAGAGGTCTTCCTTCCCGGTGACGATGGCCGGGTCCAGGAAGACGGCGGCGGCGATTTCATCCCACAGCGGAAAGCCCGGCTCCAGCCCGGCGATCAGCTTGCCCAGTGCCGGACTGGCGGCCTTGGCGGCGCGGTCCAGCAGTTTGCGGCTGAGCTGGGTCGCCGTCGACGGATCGGCCGGCACCACGGTGATCTTCTTCCACGGCGCACGCGAAACGATGCTGGCGGCTTCCGGGTCGAAGCGGATGTTGAATTCGCGGCGCGGCGAATTGGCGAATTCACGCGCGAACTCGACTGCGGAGCGGTCATCCAGCACGCGGTGCGGGTTGAAGCTGCCGCCCATGTAGACCAGCCCCTTGGCAAGTCCGGCGAATTCGGGGTCGAGGCGCTGGGCCAGCGCCAGGTTGGTCATCGGCCCGCCTTCGACAATGGTGATCTGGCCGGGATACTGGTGGACCATGCGGATCATGAACAGGGCCGCCATCTCTGGCGATGCCTTGGTCGTGGGGGCGCCCCAGGGCAGGTCCGTCAGGTCGTTCGGGCCGTAATAGGGCGGGGTGGACTGCTGGGTGGGCTCGGCCCACTGCTTCATCCACGCGCCTTTCCACGTCAGCTTGCCGTAAAGGGCTTCCCAGCGTTCGGTCCCCTTTTCGGTGTTGACCAGCGGATAGACCGCGCCCTGCGCCACCGGCACGTCGGTGCGGCCCATCACTTCCAGCCCGCGCAGCTGCATCGCCGCGCCGCGCGGCGACCACAGGTTGCCCGACACGCTGGTGAGGCCGAGAACCTCGACGCCGGGCGCATTGAGCAGCATCATGTGCATGAGGGAAAAGCCCTCATCATCGATGATGATCTTTTCCGCGGCCGGGCTCTTTTCGGCCTGCGCACGGGCGTGCGGACCCGCCAGCACGGCCACCGCCAGCAGGAGCGAGGAAACGGCGCGGATCAGGGAGTGCCTGGATTTCATCTATTGTCCTTGTTGCGCGAAGGCATGGCGCAGCCGCCTGCGCATCGATCGCCCCGATGGGCGGGCCCTTGCGGTGAGGGCCGTGTGGTAGGGCCCATGAAGAAAGGGCGCCGGATGACCGGCGCCCTTCGCTTCGTCAGAAGTTGAAGCGAACTTCCCCGCCGATGATGCGCGGTTCGTTGAGCATCGCGGTCAGGTTGTTGAAGTCGATCGCGCCGACGACGCGGATCTGGTTGGTGATGTTGCGGGCGAACGCCGCAACCTCGTAGCCGCGCTGGTTGTCGCGGTAGCCTGCGCGCAGGCCGCCTTCGAGAAACGCCTTGCCGGTGAACTCGACCGAATCGTACAGGAATAGGTTGATCTTGCTGCGGTACGACCAGTCCGTGTAGGCGAAGATCTCGTTGTCGTTGCCCAGCGGCACGGCATAGCGCAGCGTCGCGTTGCCGATCCAGCGCGGGGCCTGCGGCAGGCGGTTGCCGTTGATCGAGGCCAGCGTGGTCCCCCCAACGGTGACCAGCGGATCGGTGACGGTGCAGCCACCGCCGCAAGGCGCGACGAAGAGGTCGCGGTCCTTCAGTTCGGTGTGGTTGTAGCTGCCGCCCAGCGTCAGCACCAGGTTCTCGATCGGCGTGGCCGAGAACTCTGCCTCGGCGCCGTAGCCGATCGCCTTGCGGGCATTCATCAGCTGCGTCACGTTCGTGCTGCCGCCGACGGCGGTGAGCTGGATGTTCTTCGTGTCGAAGTAATATCCGTCGAGCGCGAAGCTGAAGAGGCCCGGCTGTTCGCCCTTGAAGCCGATTTCGTAGGAGGTCGTGGTCTGCGGCTTGGCCATCGTTGCAACGCCGGCGGCGGTGTCGTTCTTCAGGGCCGCGCCCAGATAGCCGGAGGCAACGCGGGCATAGACGCTGGTGAAGTTCGACAGCTTGTACGTTGCGCTGCCGTCCCACGACCACTTCGAGCCCTTGGCCGAGCCGGTCGAGATGCCGGTGGCGGCGTCGATGTCGTCGCCGTTGACCAGCACGCTGAACCGCTTGTCATGCGACCAGCGCACGCCGCCGCGCAGGATCAGCGAATCCACCGGGGTATATTCCACCGACCCGAAGAAGGCGTAAGTCTCGTTGTCGAGGTGCGCGACGCTGGTGGGCGTGTAGGAGTTGGTGTTGGACCAGGAACCGCTCTCATTTTCGAGGTTCTGGTTGAAGTAGTAGGCGCCCGCCTGGAAGCTGACATCCCCGAACTTCTTCGAGGCGAAGCGCAGTTCCTGCGAGAATTCCTTCGGCGTGGTGGTGCCGCCGGTCTGCACCTGAAAGGGCACGATCCCCGGGAAACCGCCGTCGATGTCCCCGCGCGAGAACACGCTGGCGCGCTCCCATGCGGTGATCGAGTAGAGCGAGCCCAGGCCGTCGAACTCGTAGCTGGCCTGGACGTTGGCGCCCCAGCTTTCCAGCGTCTGCGGGTTGGAGCCGTTCTGCGCGGTATGTTCGATGTCGTAGCCGTCGACCAGATCGTTGGTGCCCGGCTTGATCGCATTGGCGCGGAACAGGCGCGCGGAGCCCTTCAGCGAACGGGCATGGGCGTTTACGAGGATGTCCAGCGGGCCATCCTCATACTCGAACTGGATGCGTCCGGCATAGTCCTGATAGCCCTCGAACTTGCGCTCGTTGATGGTCTGGACGTAGTCGTTCTTCACCCAGTCGTCGCGGCGCTGGACAAGGCCGGCGACGCGAAAGCGCAGCTTGTCGGTCAGCGGCGCGCCCACGGCGGCTTCCAGGTTCACGGTGTTGTAGGTTGCCCAGGATGCGCTGACGTGGCCGTCCAGTTCCTCGGACGGGCGCTTGGAGGTCAGCTTGACCACGCCGGCGGGGGTATTACGGCCGAACAGGGTGCCCTGCGGCCCCTTGAGCACTTCGACGTTTTCAAGATCGAAAGCAGGGAAGGCCTTGAGCATCGGGCTTTCCAGCGCGACGTTGTCATAGACCACCGAAACCGGCTGCGCAGCGTCGGCGCTGAAATCGGTATTGCCCAGGCCGCGGATGTAGAAGCGCGGGAACGTGCGGCCGAACGAGGATTCGATCAGAAGGCTGGGCACGCGGGCGGACAGGAAGCGGATGTCCTGGCCGCTGGAGTTGAGCACATCCAGCTTCTCGCCCGAGAGCGCGGAGACGGCGATCGGCACGTCGACGGCGCGTTCCGAGCGGCGGGTCGCGGTGACGACGATGCCGCCATCGGCGAAGCCTTCGTCCACGGATGCGGCGGGCGCGGCCTCCTGCGCGATGGCGGGAACGGCACAAGCCGCCGTCACGGCAAGGACCGACACTGCCGTAAACCGGCGCAAGCGAGCAGAATTCATGAATACCCCTGAGATCAGCTATATTTTTAGCGTGTGGCCGGATAGGCGCTCGCGGCAAATCCAGCAAATGCAATGATGTGCACGCAGCGTTGCCAAAAACACTGCGGCACCTTTGGCACTTGGGGGAGGGGCGGCTGCGCGGCGGCGGCCAACTTCTTTCCGGTCACTGGGCAAATTTTGCCTGACGGCGGAAGAACTGCCTGATCTCATTCAGGGCGTGATCCATCCTCGGAAGCGCCCGAAAGGCCCCCGGGGATGGATCGATATTCAGATGGCGTCAGACGTCGAGGTTGGCGACGTTCAGTGCGTTTTCCTGGATGAAGTCGCGGCGCGGTTCGACGATGTCGCCCATCAGGCGGGTGAAAATCTCGTCGGTAACGTCTGCGTCTTCTACCTTCACCTGCAACAGGATGCGGTTGTCGGGGTCGAGCGTGGTTTCCCAAAGCTGCTCGGCGTTCATTTCGCCAAGGCCCTTGTAGCGGGCGATCGACAGGCCCTTGCGGCCGGTGGCCAGGACCAGTTCGAGGAGCTGGCTGGGGCGGGTGATGATCTCGTCGCCCTTGGTCAGGCGGACTGCGACCGGCTCGTTCGTTTCCTCATCCGACGGGGTTTCGGCTTCCGGCTCGGTGGTTTCCGAGACGGCGCTGGCGCGTACGAAGCGGGCGCTGCCGGAATAGACATCGGCGTTTTCCGCTGCGAGGCGGGCGAGCTTGCGGCCTTCCGCGCTGGTGAGGAAGCTGGCTTCGATCTTGTGGTGGTCGGTCACGCCGCGCCACAACCGCTCGATCTCGACGTTGCCGTCTTCGGTGAGGGCGGCGGTCCAACGGGCTTCGGTGTCGCCGCGCTGCAGCCAGGCGGCGGTTTCCGTCAAGGCGGTGCGGCGCTGCTCGGCGGCAAGGTCGGTTTCGAGCGCACCCGAAAGTGCAAGCGCCTCGATCAGCACCGGATCGTAGCGGCGCGGGATGAAGGCCATCAGGTTGCGCATACGGATCGCGTGCTCGACCAGTCCTTCGAGGTCACGCCCCAGGCGAGCACCGCCCGAGGTTTCGAGCACACGGCCGTTGGTGCCCGCTTCAACCAGATAGCGGTCAAGCGCGGCAGCATCCTTGAGGTAGACTTCCGAGCGGCCCTTGGCGACCTTGAACAGTGGCGGCTGGGCGATGAACAGGTGACCCGAGCGGATGATCTCGGGCATCTGGCGATGGAAGAACGTCAGCAGCAGGGTGCGGATGTGCGCACCGTCGACGTCTGCGTCGGTCATGATGACGATCTTGTGGTAGCGCAGCTTGCCCAGGTTGAAATCGTCGCGGATGCCGGTGCCCATGGCCTGGATCAGCGTGCCGACTTCCTTGGACGAGATGATCCGGTCGAAGCGCGCACGCTCGACGTTGAGGATCTTGCCCTTGAGCGGCAGGATCGCCTGCGTCTTGCGGTCACGGCCCTGCTTGGCGGAGCCGCCTGCGGAGTCGCCCTCGACCAGGAACAGTTCGCACTTGCTGGGGTCGCGCTCCTGGCAGTCGGCCAGCTTGCCGGGCAGGCTGGCGATGTCCATCGCGCCCTTGCGCCGGGTCAGTTCGCGGGCGCGCTTGGCGGCTTCGCGGGCGGCGGCGGCGTCGATGATCTTCTGGACGATCGACTTGGCGTGGCCGGGGTTTTCCTCAAGCCACTCGTTCATGCGGTCGGCCATCAGGCTTTCCAACGGCTGGCGCACTTCGGAGCTGACCAGCTTGTCCTTGGTCTGCGACGAGAACTTGGGGTCGGGCAGCTTGACCGAGACGATCGCGGTCAGGCCTTCGCGCATGTCGTCGCCGGTCAGCGTGACCTTCTCCTTCTTGAGGAGGCCGGTCTTTTCGGAATAGCTGTTGAGCGTGCGGGTCAACGCGGCGCGGAAGGCGGCCAGGTGGGTGCCGCCGTCACGCTGCGGGATGTTGTTGGTGAAGCACAGGACGTTTTCGTAGTACGAATCGTTCCACTCCAGCGCGACATCGATGCCGATGCCGTCGCGCTCGGAAGAGATCGCGATGGGCTCGGCCAGTAATGGGGTCTTGTTGCGATCGAGGTACTTGACGAAGGCGCCGATGCCGCCTTCGTAGAACAGGTCGTGTTCCTTGGTTTCTTCATGGCGGTTGTCGCGCAGGAGAATGCGCACGCCCGAATTCAGGAAAGCAAGCTCGCGGTAGCGGTGCTCCAGCTTGTCGAAATCGAAGTCGAGGACGTTCTTGAACGTGTCCGTCGAGGCGAGGAAGGTAACGCGGGTGCCCTTCTTGAAGCCATTGTCGTCAGGATTCTGTTCGACCTTGGGAGCAGGGCCGGTCACGACGAGCGGCGCCACGGCATCGCCGTACGCGAACTTCATCCAGTGCTCCTCGCCGTCGCGCCAGATCCGCAGCTCCAGCCATTCGGACAGGGCGTTGACCACTGAAACACCCACGCCGTGCAGGCCGCCCGAAACCTTGTAGGCGTTGTCGTCCGAGGTATTCTCGAACTTACCGCCCGCGTGGAGCTGGGTCATGATGACTTCGGCGGCGGAAACGCCTTCCTCGGCATGGATGCCGGTGGGGATGCCGCGGCCATTGTCTTCCACCGAGACGGAGCCGTCGGCGTTGAGTTCGATCAGAACGAGGTCGCAGTGCCCTGCGAGCGCTTCGTCGATGGCGTTGTCGGACACCTCGAACACCATGTGGTGCAGGCCCGAACCGTCGTCGGTATCGCCAATGTACATGCCGGGGCGCTTGCGGACCGCGTCGAGGCCCTTGAGCACCTTGATCGAGTCAGCGCCGTACGCGTTCTGGTTCTTGCCGTTTTCGGGCCGGGTATCATCAGTGCTAGCCATGCCGAGCATATAGGGTTTGCGCCCGCGTAACCCAAGCGAAACCGGCGCTGGCGCGGGTCTTTTCCACAAGGGTGCGCGTGCGGGGCGGCGCAGGGCTGCGCAGGGGGCCGAATGCCATCGTCTGCACGGTCGTCATCGCCTCTGTCGCCGCGTCTTAACGTGGCAGATCGGGACCTTGTTTCGGTCGAATGCAGTCTCAGACGAATATTGGCGCCGATCCGAACGGGGTTTGGGGCCGATGCGGATCGGTTTGCCTTGTCTGGGGTGCTGGTTGTCCCGAATGCGCCGGCGCGAGGGATGCTTTTCGCCGGAGCAGGCGTTTCGATCACGTAAACCAATTAAGACAAGCGCGAGACGAAACCTAGTGACAGTGCAGCAGGCCCACCTTTGGGGCATCAAGGCAGCCCAGGAAGGGTTGCCCATTTCCAGCAATCCCTACCGAAATCCGCAGTCCCGCGCAGCATGGGAAGCCGGTCACCGCAAGGATATCTTTGCCCCGCGCATGCACCGGGTTGCCTGGAAGCTCGATTGAACTGGCCAGACCCGCTTGGCTGGAAACGCAAAAGGGCGGCCTTGCGGCCGCCCTTCTCGTGGGTTTCGGTTCCCTACCCGAATCTCGTGCCCGGCACAGGGCTTTCGATTCAGGTGCCTGAAATCAGGCCAGGGTAAGCGCGAAGGCCAGGGCGCTGGCGCCAAGGGCTGCGGCAAAACCGAACGTCCGGTGGACGATGGTCATTGGTATGCTCCTGCAAACACTTTTTTCGTTTTATCGCATGCACGGCGCTTTTGGTCGCTTATGCTGCAATGCGGCAAATAGGGATGCGTAAAATTTGCGCAAATTCAAAAGCAGCAAGCCAGGTTGCATATTTCACAATTATGACACTCGATACTTGCAAGGCGCTCAAGCGGCGAGGATTCAAAGACGCTGGTTTGCGGCGCGTTTCCCTCGGTGGCAAAGACTGCAACTGAGCAATCTCCCGCTACCTCTGCCCGTTTGCACGGATTCGATCTGGCGCTGTAAAGGAAAGTTTGCCTAATTTTTAGGCAGGTGTCCCCGGAGCTCTTCGACGACCTTGCGAAGAGCGATCCGAAACGCCGGCTGGCGATGTATCGCCCAGCGCGTATTGCCTGCCTCGGCACCAGCGTGTTTGGCTCAGGCAGATCATCGCTGGGGCTGGACAGAAAACGCGCGCGCGACTAGTGGCCCGCCATGAATATCCAGTCCTCCGAATCCGTCCTGATCGTCGACTTCGGCAGCCAGGTGACCCAGCTCATCGCGCGCCGCGTGCGTGAAGCCGGCGTTTACTCCGAAATCGCGCCCTTCAATGCCGCCGAGGAAGCCTTCGCGCGCATGAACCCGACGGGTATCATCCTTTCCGGTTCGCCCGCCTCGGTGCTTGATGACGGCGGCCCGCGCATCCCCGACGTGATCCTCGAAAGCGGCCGCCCGATCCTGGGCATCTGCTACGGCCAGCAGTCGTTGATGCACCAGCTTGGCGGCGAAGTGACAGGCGGCGACGGCGGTGAATTCGGCCGCGCCTTCATCGAGATCGAAGACGAGTGCGCGCTGTTCAACGGGTTGTGGAACCTGGGCGAGACGCATCAGGTGTGGATGAGCCATGGCGACAAGGTGACCAGCCTGGCCCCGGGCTTCCGTCCGGTCGCCTCCAGCCCCGGCGCCCCTTACGCAGTGATCGCGAACGACGAGAAGCGCATCTACGCCATGCAGTTCCACCCCGAGGTGGTCCACACCCCGGACGGCGGCAAGCTGCTGAAGAACTTCGTGCGCCACGTCTGCGGCATGTCCGGCGACTGGACGATGGCGGAATTCCGCAAGACCAAGGTGGAAGAGATCCGCGCCCAGGTTGGCGACAACCGCGTGATCTGCGGGCTTTCCGGCGGCGTCGATTCGGCGGTTGCGGCAGTGCTGATCCACGAGGCGATCGGCGACCAGCTCACCTGCGTCTTCGTCGACCATGGCCTGATGCGCATGGGCGAGGCCGAGCAAGTCGTGTCGCTGTTCCGCGGCCACTATCACATCCCGCTTGTCCACGTTGATGCCTCCACCCTGTTCCTCAAGGGTCTGGAGGGCGTCACCGACCCCGAAGCCAAGCGCAAGTTCATCGGCAAGACCTTCATCGACGTCTTCGAGGACGAGGCGAAGAAGATCGGCGGCGCGCAGTTCCTGGCTCAGGGCACGCTCTACCCCGACGTGATCGAATCGGTCAGCTTCACCGGCGGCCCTTCGGTGACGATCAAGAGCCACCACAACGTCGGCGGCCTGCCCGAGCGCATGGACATGAAGCTGGTCGAGCCGCTGCGCGAACTGTTCAAGGACGAAGTGCGCGCGCTGGGCCGCGAACTGGGCCTGCCCGACGTGTTCGTGGGGCGCCACCCGTTCCCTGGCCCTGGCCTTGCCATCCGCATCCCCGGCGAAGTCAGCCGCGATCGCTGCGACATCCTGCGCAAGGCGGACGCGGTCTACCTTGAGGAAATCCGCAACGCGGGGCTGTACGACGCGATCTGGCAGGCTTTCGCCGTGCTGCTGCCGGTCAAGACCGTGGGCGTCATGGGGGACAGCCGCACGTACGACAACGTCTGCGGACTGCGCGCGGTCACTTCGACCGATGGCATGACCGCCGACATCTACCCCTTCGACGCCGCGTTCCTGAGCCGGGTCGCGACCCGCATCATCAACGAGGTCAAGGGCATCAACCGCGTGGTCTACGACTACACCAGCAAGCCCCCCGGCACGATCGAGTGGGAGTAACCGTCACTCCCGCTTCGCCTGCGGACCGCGACGATGTCGTGGCCCTGTGGCGCGAGGCGGGGTTGACGCGGCCATGGAACGATCCCGTGGCCGATTTCGACCTGGCGCTGGCTGGCCCGGCATCCGCCGTGCTGGCGGCGCTGGCAGGCGGCCGGCTGGCTGGCAGCGTCATGGTTGGTTTCGACGGCCATCGCGGCTGGGTCTACTATCTTGCGGTATCGCTTTCCCGGCGGGGCGAGGGACTGGGCCGCGCGCTGATGCAGGCAAGCGAGTGCTGGCTGGAACAGCGCGGTTGCCCCAAGATCCAGCTAATGGTGCGCGCAGACAATTCCGATGCGCGCGGCTTTTACGCGGCACTCGGATATGATCTTCAGGATGTGGTGACGATCGGGCGCAGGCTCGGCGGCAAGGCGTAACCGCGTTCGCAGCACCGGGATGATCCACCCGGCGGCGGGCAGCAGAACATGCTTTTTGAACATTGTCCTTGAGCTTTATCGCCGCCGCGTGCGACGAATGGAAAAACTGAGGTGTGGGATTCCGCTCGCGGTGCTGTCATCAAGGGCAGCGGATGGCGGCGCAATTGCCGTTATCCAGGGTCGCGGGACAACACTCGCATCGATAGTCGCGGATATTGGCCGCGGCGAGCGAGTGGATTCGAAAAGGAACGTACGGATTGGGCGTGTCGACTATTACGCTGGCTATGATGCTGGCGAGTGTGGGGCCGACTTCCCAGGACGACGGTAACACTATAGCGGTGCGCGAGGCGCCGATGCTTGCCTTGGCCGAACAGACGGTGCCTGTTCCCACGCTGCCTTCCGATGTCGATGCGCGCCTGGGGGAGGAACCCGCGCCCGTTCTGCCCGAAGCGCAGGCCGGAACCGCGACGCCGCCGGCAGATGCTCCGGCAGGCGCTCCGGCAGGCGTTTCGGCCCCTGCGGAGGGCGAGAATGTCATCATCGTCAACGCCAGCCCCCGACATATCCGCGCCGATCCGCTTTCGGCGATCAACGTGGCGACGTTCGCGGCGGTGAATGCAGTGGACAAGGCCGTGGTGGCGCCGGTGGCGGGGAATTACGAGAAGATCGTTCCCAAGCCGGTCCGCAACGGCCTGCGCAACGTGCTCATCAACTTGGCCGAGCCGATCGTTTTCGTGAACTACCTGCTCCAGTTCAAGCCGGGCAAGGCGCTGGAAACGCTGGGCCGTTTCGGCATCAACAGCACCATCGGCGTCGCGGGGCTGTTCGACATGGCCAAACGCAAGCCTTTTCACCTTCCCTATCGCCAGAACGGTTTCGCCAACACGTTCGCCTATCACGGCATCGGTAACGGGCCTTACCTGTTCCTGCCGGTGCTGGGCCCGACGACGGCGCGCGATCTGGTGGGCCGCGTGCTGGACCTTTCCATCGTGCCGACCATTTTCGGCAGCCCGTTCAACAAGCCGGTCTACGCCATCGGCACGGGCACGGTGAAGTCGCTGAACGACCGCGTCGAATTCGACGAGCAGATTACCGCCAGCCGCGCCGCCGCCGATCCTTATGTCGCCACGCGCGATTTCTACCTGAAGCGGCGGCAGGCCGAGGTGAACGCGCTGCACAGCGCCGAATACCGCGCCCGCAAGGGCATCCCCGATCCGGTTCTGCCGACGATCCCGGCGCATGTGAACGACAACGCCCCCGAGGGCAGCGACGCCGCGCGGCCGACCGTCTCCATCCCCAGCTCTACGGGAATGGCCCCGGCCGCGCCCGCGCCGGAGGCGCCGGTATCGGGTACGCCCGCTCTGCCCCCGGTGCCCGAAACGGTCCCGGCACCGTAAAGCGGCTTAGGCCGGTCGGCGGCGCCATGGCCAGTCGGTGACGCTGGCGGCCCACAGGGGCCACCAGATCAGCACCGGCTGCAGCGCCAGGCGCGGGATGTGGTAGCCAAGGCCCAGACCGTGCCCGGGTTTCGCCATGTCGATCAGCATGTGCTGGACGTTGGCCGGCCAAACGCAGAGCGCATAGGCGGCAAGGCCCCAGCCGGCCGCCCGGCGCAAAGCGGGTGACAGGGGCTGGAGCAGTCCGGCGGCTCCGGCGATCTCCGCAAGGCCGGTCAGGGCGACGACCAGTGCGGGGAAAGGCACCCAGGGCGGCACGATGCCGAGGAACGGTGCGGGCAAGGCAAGGTGGAGCACACCGGCCGCCGCGTAGAGCAAGGCCAGCACGGCGCGGGAAAAGGTACGGCGGTTCATCGCATGCACCATGCCCGCAAAAATCCTGCGCGCAATGACGCAGGTACTGCGGCGAGGGCGCGCTCCTGTCTTGTACGCAAAAGAAGAGGGCCGGAAGCAATGCCTCCGACCCTTTTCCCGAGGAAACGCAATAAGATCAGTTCGCGGCTGGAGCCTTGCGGTATGGCACGAAGTCCTGAAGGCCGACGAAGCCGTTCCACATGTTGCCGACCGTGCGATCGTGCAGCTGCACGGTATCGAGCCTGCACAGCTGCGACGTGTAGAGCTTCGTCACCATGATATCGTCATTGTCCAGCCGGTCGGCATTGGTCGGCCGGTTGACGTAGAGCGTGCCGCCGACCCGGTAGACGATCGCGGTCTTGTCGATCACGGTTGTGTTCTGGGTCTGCGAATAGGGGATGCAGCTCACCGGCTTGCCGGCTTCGCGCCCATCCAGCATCTTGGCGAGCTGTTGCTCTCCGGTCAGCTTGGTACGGGCATCGACGGCAGGAGCGGCGAACATGGCGGCGCCGAGCGCGAATGTCGCGGCGATCGCAAGCTTCTTCATGGCCTTGTTCCTTTCCAACGCACCCCGCGTTGTCCTACGTATGGCACGAGTCGGCTGAACTGGGGCTGACCGTAAGGACAGGCTCAGGCGGTGCCGCCCACCGTCAATCCCTCGATCAGCAGCGAGGGCTGGCCTACGCCTGCCGGCACGCTCTGCCCGCCCTTGCCGCAGACGCCGACGCCCCGGTCCAGTTCGAGGTCGTTGCCGATTGCCTTGACGCGGGTCAGCACCGAAGGTCCGTCGCCGATCAGCGTCGCGCCCTTGATCGGGGCGCCCAGTTTGCCGTTCTCGACCATGTAGGCCTCGGTGCAGGAGAACACGAACTTGCCCGAGACGATGTCGACCTGGCCGCCGCCGAAGCTCTTGGCGAAGATGCCCTTTTTCATGCCCGCAAGCATTTCGGCGGGATCGTCGTTTCCACCCTTCATGAAGGTGTTGGTCATGCGCACCTGCGGGGCGTGGGCGTAGTTTTCACGGCGGCCGTTGCCGGTGGATTCTACGCCCATCAGGCGGGCGTTGAGACGATCCTGCATATAGCCCTTGAGGATGCCGTCCTCGATCAGCACGGTTTCGCGGGTAGGGGTGCCCTCGTCGTCGATGGTCAGCGACCCGCGCCGGCCGGGGATCGAGCCGTCGTCGACGATGGTGACGCCGCTGGCGGCCACGCGCTCGCCGATGCGGCCGGAGAACGCGGAGGTGCCCTTGCGGTTGAAATCGCCTTCGAGGCCGTGGCCGATCGCCTCGTGCAGCAGCACGCCGGGCCAGCCGGGGCCGCACAGCACGGCGAACTCACCGGCGGGGGCGTCGATGCTTTCAAGGTTCACCAGCGCCTGCGCCAGGGCCACGTCGATGCCTTCGTTCCAGGTCTCCGGCTTGAACAGGTCGTCGTAGAGGAAGCGGCCGCCCATGCCGAACGAGCCGGTTTCGCGCCGCCCGTTGCTTTCCGCCACGATCGATACGTTGAGGCGCACCAGCGGGCGCACATCGGTGGCGACGTAGCCGTCGGGCCGGACGATCTCGACCACGGACCAAGAACCCGAAAGGCTGGCGCTGACCTGCGAGACGCGCGGATCGCGGGCGCGCGCCGCTGCGTCGATGGTCTCCAGCAGGCGCACCTTCTCGGCAAAGCCCACGAGGTCTAGCGGGGAGACATCGGTGTAGAGCTTGGCGTTGGTGCGTACCGGCGGCAGCGCGCGCGGGCCCTTGGCGGGGTCCAGCAACTGAAGCGTCTCCCCGGCGCGGCGGATGGCGGCGGGGGAGATCTCGTTAGCATGGGCGAAGCCGGTCATCTCGCCGGAAACGCCGCGCAGGCCAAAGCCCGCATCGCGCGAGTAATCGGCGGTCTTGAGCCGTCCGTCGTCGAAACCGAAGGCCTCGCTGGCGACGAACTGCATGAACAGTTCGCCGTCCTCGCAGGACTTCAGCGTTTCGGCGGCAAGCGCCTGCGCCTCTTCGGGCGAAAGCTGGGCGTAGAGGAGCGAGCGCGGATCGGTCATGGTCATGCCCCCGATATAGGGGGCATGTCGCTCGCAGGAAAGGCTGGAGCATTCTCAAGCCGAACGGAAATTCCCGTGGCTTCGAAAATACCGCAAACCTGAGGAACGATCAGGCGGCCTGCTGGTCCGAGGGGCCGCCCTTGAGCACGAAGCGGCGGTCGCAGTAGCCGCATTCGACATAGCCCTTTTCGTCGATTTCCAGCCACACGCGCGGATGGCCGAGGGCTGCGCCGCCGGGGATGTCGGTGGCACCATCGCAGGAGACGCGGTGGGAATCGGTGAAGACGGTTTCGGGCGAGTTCATGGAACGGCCGATTACCAAGGCTTCAAGGGAATTTCCAGACGGCAATTGCACCCGGCCGTCCATGCTGACGGCCGGGTGCATGAACCGTCAGGCCGGAATGACGATGGCGGCGGCTTCCGCCAGTGCTGCGGCAACCGCCTTTTCGCGCGTGTCGGCGTCGATGGCGAGCCCTTCTGCCAGCACGAAAGTGGGGTTGGTGATGCCCATGAAGCCCAGAACGGCGCGCAGGTAGCTTTCGGCATGCTCGATAGCGGCGGCGGGTTGGCCTGCACCGTAGTAGCCGCCGCGGGCAAGGGCGACGAACACCTTCTTGTCGCCGACCAGACCCTCGGGGCCTTCGGCGGTGTAACGGAAGGTCTTGCCCGCGATCGCGACGCGGTCGATCCAGGCCTTGAGCTGGCTGGGGATCGTAAAGTTGTACATGCCGGCGCCGATCACGAGGATGTCGGTATCGAGAAATTCGGCCAGTTCGGCGTTGTTTTCGGGCGCGCCCAGAACTTCGAGCGAGAGGTGGGGCAGCGGCGCAGCGGCGAGGTCGCGGTAGGTGACGTCGATCGACGCGTCGGCGCCGGTCAGCGCGCTGACGATCGCGGCGGAAATAGCGCGGGTGGCCGAATTGTCGCCGAGGATGCTGGAGTCGAGATGGAGAAGCTTCATGGTGGGGGAGCCTTGATGGTGGGGGAGCTTTGGGTCTGGAAAAGTGACCAGGTCTAGCTATGTTGCCGGGGTAGCCGCGCCAAGAGCGCATATTTTCGGGACCTGGTACCATGAAGCTGACCACCTTCGACGAAGCTGATCCGCCCGCCGCTGCCGGTTCTGCCGTTGCGCCCAAGCACGACCCTGCCAGCAAGGACTGCCGCCTCGTTGGCGATATCCTCAGCCGGGTGGGGGACAAGTGGTCGATGCTGGTGGTGATGACGCTGCTGGGCGGGCCCTTGCATTTCAACGAGTTGAAGCGCGCCATCCAGGGCGTGTCGCAGCAGATGCTGTCGCGCACCGTGCGCGCTCTGGAACGCGACGGCCTGGTGGTGCGCACTGTTCACGTAGGAGTGCCGGTGCGGGTCGAATATGCACTCAGCGATCTGGGGCGCTCGCTGTCAGGGCCGGTGAAGGCGCTGAGCACATGGGCCGTCGAGAACGGCACGACGATCGAGGGCAGCCGCAAGGTCTACGACGGCATCCACGACGAGGCATAAATTTCTCCCAAGGGGCAGCGCCGGGGTCCGGCGGATGCCTTGCGCTCTTTACGCGGAGGCGTTCTGGGCCCAAATGCAGCGGCATGAGCACGTCTTCCCCCGCAATCGCCATCCGTGACCTCGTCAAGCGCTATGCCCCCGCCGGCAGCGGAGAGGGCAAGCTGGCGCTCAAGGGGGTTTCGTTCGACGTGCCCGAGGGCGGCATTTTCGGTCTGCTGGGCCCCAATGGCGCGGGCAAGTCGACGCTGATCAACATCCTCGCCGGCATGGTGATGAAGACCTCCGGCTCGGCCGAGATCTGGGGCTTCGACATCGACCGCGACAGTCGCAACGCCAAGCGCTCCATCGGGATCGTGCCGCAGGAGATCGTCTTCGACCCGTTCTTCACGCCGTTCGAGGTGCTGGAAATTCAGGCGGGCCTCTACGGCATCACCAAGGCTCTGCGCCGGTCGGAAGAACTGCTGCGGGCGGTGCACCTGGCGGACAAGCGCGATGCCTATGCGCGAACTTTGTCGGGCGGCATGAAGCGCCGCCTGTTGATCGCCAAGGCGCTGGTCCACCAGCCTCCGGTGCTGATCCTTGATGAACCGACGGCCGGTGTCGACGTCGAGCTGCGCCGCCAGCTGTGGGAACTGGTCACCGAACTCAACCGCGAAGGCGCGACGGTCGTGCTGACCACGCACTACCTTGAGGAAGCGGAGGAGCTGTGCGACCGCATCGCCATCATCAATCATGGTGAGCTGATCACCAACAAGCCCACCCGGGAACTCGTGGGCATGGCGCGTGAGAAGATCATCGTGTTGACGATGGACCGCGACGTGGGCGACCTGCCGGCGCATCCCGGCTTCGTGAAATGCGTGAAGACGGGTGAGCGCGTGCTTGAGATCACTTACGACAAGGATCACAGCAACGCAGGCGAGATCCTCTCGGCGATGCAGGCGCAGGGCTTTGCGATCGTGGATGTGACGACGCGCGAAGCGGACCTTGAGGATGTGTTCGTCAGCCTGACCAGCGAGGCGCGAGCGGACGCCTGATTCGCGGCGAACCCGGGGTTCTTGGAGCGTCTGCCTCAAGCTACCGGCTTGCCTAGATTTTCCGACGGAAAATCAATCACAAGACGCGGTTAAAATTCGTTCATGATGTGCGATTGCCGCTTGAAGCAGAGATTCTGCTGCGCGGAATTGTGTCCACAATTCGCCATAACAAAACGCGGCAATGTAAAACTACGTAAATTTACTTAGTCGCCGCTAGTCTTCTCGTCATCAAGTTTCCAAAGACCCTTTTTCTTGCGGCGGATAGTTTTACCGCAACTTCTACAAGTCCCAACGTAGCCGATACCATCCCATTTAACCTCGGAACGTGTTGGTTCGTGCCTATTGGCAAAGCATAATGGAATCATGATTGCCACGTTTATCGGCCCTTTGGTGCGTTGCGACAGCTGACTAAACTAATTTTAATCGTTATCAAGGGTGGTAATCGTTGCCGATTACGAGTCTTGTCATAGTCTTGATTTGATACCCAATAATATGGCGCACCGCAACATGGCACATATCGTTCCGCGTCGGGGGTTCGATAGAAAATAGGCTGCAACTGCCGGTAACCATGTCGTAAAGACCGCGCCGAGATGGGTCCGGGCATCCGCCGTCCAGGACGCAGGTGCAGTATGGCGTAGAAAACGCATATCCGCGTAGTTGCCGGAGGGGTTCTAACAGTTGCGGTTTCGGCTGGTGCAGGGCTAGGAGGCGTCATGGAAACGCAATCTGGGTCCTCCCCCCACGCATTCGACGCGCTCGTGATCGGTTCCGGCGCCGCAGGTCTCACTGCCGCTCTTGCCCTGGCTGACAAGGTCAAGGTTGCGGTGCTTGCCAAGGGCGGGCTCGCCACCGGGTCCACCGCCTGGGCGCAAGGGGGTATCGCCGCCGTTCTCGATGCCGGCGATACGTTCGAGGAGCATGTGCGCGATACCATGATCGCCGGCGCGGGCCTCAATCGGCGCGAGACGGTCGAGTTCGTGATCGAGCGGGCCCCCCATGCGATCGAACGGTTGATCGAGTTGGGGGTGCCCTTCAATACCGAGGGCAACGGACTGCACCTCACCCGCGAGGGCGGCCATTCGCATCGCCGTATCGTCCACGTCGCCGATGCGACCGGCTGGGCAGTGCAGCAGGCCCTGCTCCAGGCGGCGGAGGCCCACCCCAACATCACCCTGTTCCCCGGCCGCTCGTGCATCGATCTGATCACCGGGCGGCACGAGATGCGCTATTCGGGCTCAGGCCGGATCTGGGGCGTCTACGCGCTCGACGAGCAGACCGGGCAGGTCGAGGCCTTCACCGCGCGCGCCACCGTGCTGGCGACGGGCGGAGCGGGCCGTGTCTACCAGTTCAGCACCGCGCCGCGCGGGGCCACGGGTGACGGCATCGCGATGGCCTGGCGTGCGGGCGCGCGCGTCTCCAACATGGAGATGATGCAGTTCCACCCGACCTGCCTCTATAACCTTCAGGTCAAGAACTTCCTGATTACGGAGGCCGTGCGGGGCGAGGGCGGGCACCTGATCAACCCGCGCACCGGCAAGCGCTTCATGGCCTTCTACGATCCCGAGCGGCTGGAACTTGCGCCGCGCGACATCGTCGCCCGCGCGATCGACTCGGAGATCAAGCGCTTCGGCCTCGACTATGTCCACCTCGATATCAGCCACCAGCCCGAGGCGTTCGTGAAGGAGCACTTCCCGAACATCTACGAAAAGCTGATGGAACTGGGTATCGACATGACGAAGGAGCCGATCCCCGTCGTGCCGGCGCAGCACTATACCTGCGGCGGCGTGCTGGTCGATCTCGACGGGCGCACCGACCTGCCGGGGCTCTACGCTGCCGGGGAATGCACCGAAAGCGGCCTGCACGGCGCCAATCGCCTCGCCTCGAACTCCCTGCTCGAATGCTTCGTCTTCGGCGAGGCCGCCGCTGCCGATATCCTGGCGCAGTGGGACGGCTTCAACGAGCCGCCGGCGGTGCGCTCATGGGATGCGAGCCGGGTCACCGATTCCGACGAGGAAGTGGTCATCAAGCAGAACTGGACCGAGATCCGCCGCTTCATGTGGAACTACGTGGGCATCGTGCGCACCACCAAGCGGCTGGAGCGGGCCATGCACCGCATCCAGATGCTGAACGGCGAGATCGAGGAATACTACCGCCACTTCCGCGTCTCGACCGACCTGATCGAACTGCGCAACCTGTTGCAGAGCGCGGAACTGATCGTCGATTCCGCGCTCAGGCGGCATGAGAGCCGGGGGCTGCACTATACCCTCGACTATCCCGGCATCGACGCCGAGCCGCTGGATACCGTACTGGTGCCCTGAGCGGCGGCCAGCCCCTACCTCGCCAGCTTGCGCCCGGAGGTAGGGGCAGTGCCGTTCAGAAGCCGATGTGAAGCGCGCGGCCGAGGAAGATCAGCGCGATCGCGCCGATCACCGAAGCCAGGCAGCCCGCGCGGCTGAACTCGCTGCTGCCGCGGCTGGTCACCAGCCCGGCGATGAGCGAACCGCCGATGCCCAGCAGGATCGTCGCGATCCAGCCCATCGGGACTGCACCCGGATAGATATAGCGCGCGAGCCAGCCGACGATGAGACCGCTGATGATGGCGCCGATAATGTTCAACATGACTTGCCGATACTCCCCTTGCGCAGAGATGCGCGTTCGCAACCAGGCGCTACAATGACCTAGTGACGGTCAGGTTGCACGGCCTGCTTGGCTCGCGGCGCAATTGACCGGCCAGCGGCGCCATGACGCCGCTATGACCTGCGCATGACCCGGCGCTGACAACCCGCCCATTTTTCGCGATTCGGTTCGTCGCAAGCGGGATTCGTCTCATCGGCAATTTATGTGGAAAAATTTTCCCGCCCGAAGCGTGATTTAGCCTCTTGCGCTGATGCCCGCATGAGGACTTCCCACGCGTCGCGGCTGGTGCCTGGCGGCGAATGCAGTCATCTTGGCGTGCTCCAATCGTCGCACGCCCTCTTGAACCTTTCGGTGGAACGGGCACTATAGGTTGTGTCGCGCCGGTCGAGGGGCCTCAATACCTAGGGATGTCATGTTAGGCTGCAAAAGCTTGGCCGGATATCCAGGGGGCTTGGGGCAGGCCCCTTGTGCCATGGCGCGCGGACTGTCTGGCAAGGACTTTGCTGTTCTTTATTCGTACTGGAAATGGTGGACCGGGCGTGTGACGCCCGCCGACTCGTTTCCAGCCTGCCCGACCGTTCGAGAACAGTAGTGAACCCGCCTCATGGCGGTTCGATGACGTGATTTAGAAGCTCGGGGGCACCAGTGGATTTCAGGAACGGAAGCGACGGTCAGGTGTCTGATTCGGATAATTCAGGCGTAACGCACGCCGGCTCGGCCCAGGTCGAGATGGAGGGGCTGTATTCATCGCCCCCCGCTCAGGATTCCGCTCGCCCCCGGCAGCAAAAGGAGACGGGCGAAGGCCCGGCAGTCGCCATGGACAAGACCGATACCGCAACGGCCGAACTGGTCGCCGAGACGCTTGCGGCGGCGATGAAGCCGGAAAAGCTCGCGAAGGGTGATTCCAAGACGATCAACGCGCGTCGCTTCACCATTGTCACCAACCACGCGCGCGACTCCCTGCTGACCGATTTCGGCAAGGAAACGCTGGACGACCGCTACCTGCTTCCCGGTGAGAAGTACCAGGACCTGTTCGCCCGCGTCGCCGATGCGTACTGCGACGATCAGGACCACGCCCAGCGCGTCTACGATTACATCTCGAAGCTGTGGTTCATGCCTGCCACCCCCGTTCTGTCGAACGGCGGCACCGGGCGCGGCCTGCCGATCTCGTGCTACCTGAACTCGGTCGACGATAGCCTGGAAGGCATCGTCGCGACCTGGAACGAGAACGTCTGGCTGGCCTCGCGCGGCGGCGGCATCGGCACCTACTGGGGCAATGTGCGCGGCATCGGCGAGCCGGTCGGCCTCAACGGCAAGACCAGCGGCATCATCCCCTTCGTGCGCGTGATGGATTCGCTGACCCTCGCGATCAGCCAGGGTTCGCTGCGCCGTGGTTCGGCGGCCTGCTACCTCGACGTCTCGCACCCCGAGATCGAGGAGTTCCTCGAGATCCGCAAGCCGTCGGGCGACTTCAACCGCAAGGCGCTCAACCTGCACCACGGCGTGCTGCTGACCGACGAATTCATGGAAGCCGTCCGCGACGGCGCCGAATTCAAGCTGCGCAGCCCCAAGGACGGTTCCGTGCGCGGCAAGGTCGACGCGCGCTCGCTGTTCCAGAAGCTGGTCGAAGTGCGCCTTGCCACGGGTGAGCCGTACATCGTCTTCTCCGACACCGTGAACCGCATGATGCCCAAGCATCACCGCGATCTCGGCCTCAAGGTCTCGACCTCGAACCTGTGCTCGGAAATCACGCTGCCCACCGGCCGCGACCACCTGGGCAACGACCGTACCGCGGTGTGCTGCCTGTCCTCGCTCAACCTGGAGACCTGGGAAGAGTGGAAGGGCGAGAAGCGCTTCGTCGAAGACGTGCTGCGCTTCCTCGACAACGTCCTGCAGGACTACATCGACCGCGCGCCCAACGAGATGGCCCGCGCCAAGTACTCCGCCGAGCGCGAGCGTTCGGTCGGCATGGGCGTGATGGGCTTCCACTCCTACCTGCAGAAGCGCGGCATCGGCTTTGAAAGCGCGATGGCCAAGGCGCTGAACCTGCAGATGTTCCAGTACATCAACCAGAAGGCCAACGAGGCCTCGATGATGCTGGCCAAGGAGCGCGGACCGTGCCCCGACGCCGCCGACATGGGCGTGATGGAGCGTTTCAGCTGCAAGATGGCGATCGCGCCCACCGCGTCGATCTCGATCATCTGCGGCGGCACTTCGGCCTGCATCGAACCGATCCCGGCCAACATCTACACGCACAAGACGCTCTCGGGCAGCTTCGTGGTGAAGAACCCGTACCTGGAAAAGCTGCTCGCCTCGAAGAGCAAGGATTCCAACAACGTGTGGAATTCCATCCTCGAGCATGGCGGTTCGGTCCAGCACTTGGACTTCCTGACGGCCGACGAGAAGGCGGTCTACAAGACCAGCTTCGAGATCGACCAGCGCTGGCTGCTCGAATTCGCCGCCGACCGCACGCCCTATATCGACCAGGCGCAGTCGCTGAACCTGTTCATCCCGGCCGACGTCGACAAGTGGGACCTGATGATGCTGCACTTCCAGGCATGGGAGCGGGGCATCAAGTCGCTCTACTACCTGCGCTCGAAGTCGGTGCAGCGCGCAGGCTTCGTGGGCGGCGTGGAAGCGGACAATACCAACGAACTGGCAAAGTTCGAACTGGCCGCGGCCACCACCGACTACGACGAGTGCCTGGCCTGCCAGTAATGAGCCATTGGTCGCCGATCGGCGGCTGACAGTTCCATGAAAAAACGGCCTTCCGGGCAACCGGGAGGCCGTTTTCGTTTTTCGCCTGCGTGCCTGCCTGCGCGTGAGGGGATGGTTGACGGACATCGGATTTGCCGCAAACGTTGCCGTGTCGGTTGGTAGAGAGTTTCCGGAAAATGATATCGAAAAAGCTGGCCTGCCTTGCCCTTGTCGCTCCGCTGGGACTTTTTCCGGTTGCGGCGGACGCCAGTTTCTACACCGGCGACGAACTGTACAAGGTCTGCTCGGCGGACCGGGGCAGCAAGGAATATGTCGAGCGGACCTATGAATGCATCGCCTACATCACGGGCGCCATCGATGCCTTCAACACGACGCGCAAGGTCAACAAGCTGAATAGCTGCATCCCCGCCGACGTGACGATAAGCCAGCTTCGCACCGTGACGGTCGAATATCTTGAGGACCATCCGAAGGGGCGCGGTGTCTCTGCTTCGGAACTGGTCTTTGCAGCCACCCGCAACGAGTGGCCCTGTTCTAAAAAGAAGAAGTAATACCGGCGCGCCTCGGCGGCGGTTTCAGGAAGCGTTTGCCTGCAGGACGGCCTGAACCCGCAGACGGGGGAAGACTTCTTCCAATGGCTTGCTGTCCGGTGTCACGTAGACGTAGCCGCCCTTTTTCCGGAACATCGGACTGATGTTTTTGCCATAAAAGGCGAGTGGCACGTTGATGCATCCGAAGGTGATGCGGTTGTCTTCGCTCGAAGGGGACAGCATCCGCTCACGGCGCCGTTCCTTGGGCTTGCCCGGCTTGGGAATCGGGTGGAGAGCGACCGAAGTGGCGTAATCGACCCACAGCACCCGCTGCTTCCCGGCGGCGACCCCGAACTTGGCGAGGAAGCGGCCCGCCGGCGTGGTCTTTTCCGCAGGGCCGATTTCGGACAGGTTCTTGCTGCCGATGCCCGGCGATGCCTCGTCCCCGAGCGCGACGCCGAGCAGGACAGGAACCTGTCCAACCGGCGTTCCCTTGCCATCGAAAAGCAGGAGGGAGGCGGCCTTCTTGTCGATGATGATATAGGGAAGCGCATGATTGTCCCCGGACGCCGCGACCCAATCGGCGACGCGCGCGGCGTCCTCCGACCGTGTCACGGCGGTTTCATCCTGCGCACCTGTTGCCTGCGGAGCCGTCCTGGGCCCCGCCTTTGCCCCGCCTTTGGCCAAGGCCTGAGCCGGGGCCCGCTCTGCCGCTTGAAGGTACTGCATCGACCGGGCCGGCGCCGGAGCGGTCAGTGCTAGTCCGGCAAACGCCAGCGTAAGGGTAATCATCGGTTTCGGTGCACTCGAATGAAGGAGGGGCGAATGAAAGAGGGGCGAAAGAAAACCGTCGTCGGCACGGCGGGGTGCCGACGCGGGAAATCAAAATTCAAACGGCATTCGCGAGCGCGGCAACCTTAGTTGCGGGGACGCTTGCGCTGGCTTTCCGCCATCCGCTGCTCGACGCCATCGACGCGCGAGTTGAGCTGATCGAGGCGCTGGCCGTTCTGCTGTGCCTGACCCGATGCTGCCTGAGCTTCGGCGAGCGCCTGCTTGGCGGTTCCGTCAGTAGTCTGCAGCCTGGTGTCGAGGCCGTCGATACGCTGGTTCACCGTGGCGATTTCCTCGCGCACGAAGCCTTTGGTCGCGCAGCCGCCGAGGCCCACCGAACCGACCAGGATAAGGGCGGCGGGAGCGAGTTTCGTGAGTGAAAGCGACATGGAATTCTCCTTATTGGCAACAAACCGTAATGGACCAAGCCGAGCCTTGAGGATCCGACAATGTGATTCGGTTCAGCTGTGCTTCCACCAAGCTGAACAGACGATTCCGGACTATGTTCCCAACGATCACTATTGATCGAAGCCCGAAGCGGACCCTAAGGCCGCCGCCTGAAGCTTTGAAATGCTGTAGTTCGAAGGAGAGGGCCCCGAATCGAGCGACGAGGCAGTGCAGCCGCGCCTGCGGAATTACTCCGAAAGACCGCTGGCGTTATCGCCCGCCGAAGTCCTGCGCTTACTATTTGCCCATCCGACCTTTACCGCTGCGGCCCATTTACGGTGCTTCAACGGCGCCATTCGCCGAGATCTGCCAGCACGGGTTCTCGGCCAGGATCAGGCGGAACTGCCGGGGCCCGGCTGAACGCGGACCACAAGAAAAGCCCCGACTTCCCGCGAAGGAAGCCAGGGCTTTCACGAATGAGGCGACCTGTAGGGGGGACGCCGCCTCGTTCGCATTCGGTAGCTCGGTCTTCAGTTGGTGCCGACGCCCATCGGAATGGGCGTACCCTGCTTCAGGTAGACGCGGTTGTCTTCGATCTTGTCGACATTTTCGAACGCGATAAAGTGGTGCGCGCCGTCCGAACTGTCGGTGCGGGTCAACTTGATCTGGTCGTCCTTGACTTCGTCGACGGTGCCGACGTGCTGACCTGTGCTGGTGGTTACTTCCATGTGCTCACGAATACGGAGTTTCTCGAACATCGGGTCTTCTCCATTGTCTCGGTAGGGGTATGAGAGTGAAACGGGCGGGCCGATACTATCGTTCCGGCGTTCATCGCGGGCGGACAACGTCTCGTGGAGTTGTCTGCCTCGGGGCGCCGCTTTCAGGGCTCCGCGCCCACCCCGAAGGTGGCATCGCCCCGATCGGACAGCAGCACGGTATCCTCGCTGACGCCGTCGATCTGGGTCACGGCGATGAAACTGGCGCGCTCGTCCGGCCCATGTTCGGCCAGGATCACTTCCTCGCCCCGCAGTCTGTCCACGGTGCCGAGCAGGGCGCCGTCCGGGGCAAGCACTTTCATGCCCTTGCGTATGGTGCCGGAGGCTGTTGCCCAGGCGGTTTCGTCATCTGTCGATTGCGTGGATGGGCTGGTCACGGGAATGCTCCACTATCTACAGGTCTGGAAAAACAGACCCTTCGCGTAGAGACAATGCCCCGCCGACCCGCGGGGTTCCTGCCGCTGCGCTACAGCGGGCGCGGTGACGGCGAGAATGACGGCATCAAAAAAGTTTCGCTGCGAGACGCGGGCGATCGGAGCGGCGGTTGCGCAGCGATGGCAGGTCAGCGCGAGTGCCGACCTCGTCCTGCCGGCTACCCGCGCCGCGCCGTCATCAGTGTCGGCCGCTCCCGCCGCGAGGCGGGAGAAGCGGTCAGGCCGCGTGCTTGGCGCCGAAGCGGCCGTGCTTGCGGAACTGGGTCATCCAGCGATCAAGGAACAGACCAAGCGGGCGCGGGTTCACGCCAAGGTCGGCGATACCGGGCTGGGAGCCGCTGGCGACGCTGCCAGCCTTTAGCAGTTTGAACTGGTCGGAACTGATCGGCGCGCCGGGCAGCCAGCCGGTGGCGCTGGCGATCAGGCCGGAAATGCTATCGGGAAGCTCGATGAACGTGCGCGAGCGGGCCTGCGCGGCGGCGAGGCGCTGGTTGAAGTCCAGCATGGTGATGACCTCGGGTCCGGCCAGTTCGAACGTCTTGCCACCGTGCGCTGCCGGATCGGCGAGGATGTTGGCGATCGCCTCGGCCACGTCGTCCACGAACACCGGCTGCAGCTTCGCCTCAGGGGCGAAGACGGGCAGGGCGGGCAGGCGCGAGATCAGTTCGCCGAACATCATCACGAACTTGTCGTCAGGACCGAACATCAGCGACGGGCGCACGATGGCCGCCTCTGCAAAAGCTGCGCGAACGGCCGCTTCGCCTTCGCCCTTGGTCCGCGTATAGGCGACGTCCGAGCCGGCATCCGCGCCGATCGCCGAGACATGGACGAAGGTGGCGACGCCCGCGGCCTTGGCGGCGGCGGCGATGGTGCCCGCGCCCTTGCCCTGCAGCGCATCGAGATTGCCGCCAAAGGCGCCCACGAGGTTAACCACCGCGTGCGAACCGGCCAGCACGGCGGCGAGCGATTCGGGCCTGGTCACGTCGACGCCGACCAACTGGACCTGGCCCAGATTGCCGAGCGGCTTGATCGCGAAGGCTTTTTTGGGGTTGCGGCTGGCAATTCGCAGGCGAGCCCCGCGCGCAAGCAATTCCTGCGCAAGGTGACGGCCAACGAAGCCACTGCCGCCCAGGACAGTTACGATCTTGCCGGAGAGAGAATCGGAGAGGCTCATGGTCAGGTAAGGTCCTTCCATCGCCGAGCGGGGCCACTTTCCCGCGCGGCAGCATATGCAAGCGCCCCTGCCACAAGGCCGGGACAGGGGCAACCGGACAGTTGATCCGCCCCCGTGAACTACGGCAATCCGCTCGAATGAAAATTGTTGCACTTCCCGGTGTTGACAACCCTTCGAGCGCTGCGTAGAGGCGCCCTCCTACCCGGCAGGAACGGTCATCCGAACCTGCCAAAAAGTGCCCAGATGGCGGAATTGGTAGACGCACCAGCTTCAGGTGCTGGCGCTCGCAAGGGCGTGGAGGTTCGAGTCCTCTTCTGGGCACCAGTTACCTTTTCGAAGGTAGCCGCAAGTAGTCGAAAGCCCCGGGAAACCGGGGCTTTTTGCCGTTTTGGCCCTTCGGAATGTTCGCGCGCGAAGGCCCTCAGGCGCGGTTACGTGTGCCCTATGCCGCTTCCGCATTTTTATGCCTTCGATTTGCGGCGTCCATTGGGCTTTTGACAGCTTATGGGCATCGGGCGCTTCCCTATCTGACGCGGCCGGCTGTTTGCGCTTCCAAGGTGATAAGCTTTGACCGCAAGGTCGTTCGGTTACGAGCGCCGTGAACCAAGCCGAGGGACGAGCTGGTCCAGCGCGTCGGCATTCTCGCGGCCCCAGCCGTAGAGCAGTTCGACTGGTTCTACGAAACGTCGGCCCAGGTCGGTCAGGTGATACTCGACCATGGGCGGGATCGTGCTCTGGACGTGGCGGGTCAGCAGGCCGCTGGCTTCCATGTCGCGCACGGTCTGGGTCAGCATTTTCTTGGAGATGCCGGGCAGACTGCGCAGGAGCACGCCGGTGCGCGCGGATCCGCCATGGCGGGCGTGGAGGACATGCAGGACCATGCTGGTCCATTTGGTCGCAAACAGCTCCAATACCCGGCGGGGGGCGCAATCTTCACGCCATTCCTCGTCAGGTGTTCCGGGTTGCACGTGGTTACCTTATGGTGCCTGGGGTCATGAATGGTGCCGTCTAGTCGCGCCGGGCGACAATGCCTAGTTCGGATGCATCAAGGAGACAATCATGACGAAAACGGCATTGGTGGTAGGCGCGAGCGGCATCGTTGGCAGCGCGGCGGCGGACCTTCTGGCCGCGCAAGGCTGGACGGTGCACGGTCTGGCCCGGCGGCCCGTCGAACGGGCGGGGGTTAAGCCGGTGGCGGCGGACCTGCAGGATGCCGCTGCCACCGCCGAAGCATTGCGCGACATCGATCCGGACGCGGTATTCATCACGACCTGGCTGCGTCAGGACAGCGAGGCGGAAAATATTCGCGTCAATTCGGCGATGGTCCGCAACCTGCTGGACGGCCTGCCCAAGCCCACGGGCCCGCGCCATGTCGCGCTGGTCACTGGTCTGAAGCACTATCTTGGGCCGTTCGAGGCTTATGGAAAAGGCTCGCTGCCGCAGACCCCGTTCCGCGAGGAGCAGGGCCGCCTCGATGTCGAGAATTTCTATTACGCGCAGGAGGACGAGGTCTTCGCCGCAGCCGCGCGCGATGACTTCACGTGGAGCGTCCATCGCCCGCATACCGTGATCGGCCTGGCGGTTGGCAACGCGATGAACATGGGCACGACGCTGGCTGTCTATGCGACGCTGTGCCGCGAGACGGGACGTCCCTTCACCTTCCCGGGCTCCGCCGCGCAGTGGTCCGGGCTTACCGACATGACTGACGCGAACCAACTCGCGCGTCATCTGCTGTGGGCGGCACAGACCGAGGCCGCGCATGACCAGGCGTTCAATGTCGTCAACGGCGACGTCTTTCGCTGGCAATGGATGTGGAGCCGCATCGCCGACTGGTTCGGCATCGAGGCTGCTCCGTTCGATGGCACAGTGCGACCGCTTGAGCAGCAGATGGCGGCTGACGCCGGGCTGTGGCGTGAGATCGCGACCCGCGAAGGGTTGGCGGAACCCGATCTGGCCCGTCTCGCCTCGCCCTGGCACACCGATGCAGATCTGGGCCGGCCCATCGAGGTAGTGACCGACATGTCCAAGAGCCGGCGCCTGGGTTTTACAGGATACCAGCCGACCGACGATGCGTTTTTCGCCCTGTTCGAGCGATTGCGTGCCGGTCGCCTGATTCCGTGACCGAAGGAAAAGTGGCGGGAAAGCGGCCCTCCGGATGCCGGGATATGGTGGGGGGTGTCGGAGGCTTTACACCCTCGCGCCTCGCCAGCCCATCCATTCGCGCAGGCGGGGGGCGAGGCGTTTTATCGATGCTTCGAGGAGGACCGCTGCGGCCAGCGACATACCGAACATCGGCATCGCCAGGGCTAGCACGATGACCAGCGCGACCAGCGCCCACGAATGGCGCAGCGGTGCCAGGGTGCGGGGTGCGCCCAGCTTGCCGGCCGGGCGGCGGCGCCACCACAGGACCACGCTGGATCCGCACAGCAGCACCAAGCCCAGCAGCACCGCGAGGTTGACCAGTTGGTTGGCGAGGCCGGCCCAGGCGCCTTCGTGGACGGCGACGCCGTAGCCGACGGCGCGGTCGATCCAGTGACGGTCGGCGAAACGCTGGATGCCGATGAGGGTGCCGTCGGCGGCGATCTCGGCGCTGTCGCGGCGCGGGCGGTTTTCGGCCTGGCTGCGGACCTGCCACGGGGCGCCCGGCGTGGTCTGGGGGCTGACTTCGACGGGGGCGGCGAAGTTCAGGGTTTCGGCCCTGGCGATCACGGCGTCCAGAGCGGCGGGCGGCGGGGCCATGTGGTGCATGGTCATGCTGTGATGCTCGGCGTGGGGCGCCATCATTGCGCGCATTGCGGCGTCTGCTTTTGCGCGGGTCGTGGCTTCCGCGGCGGTGCCGGCGGACCAGTCCTGCCTGCCTCCCGCCGTGCCGGTGACGGCGCGCATCTGGCGCAGGTAATCGCCCCAGGCATTGGCCCAGGGCAGGCCCGAGACGATCAGGAACAAGGCGCCCAGCGTGATCCACAGGCCGGTTACGGCGTGAATATCGCGCCAGAACAGCGCGGTGCCCCGCCTCAGTCGCGGGTAGAGGGTGCCGGCAAGACCGCTCCCGCCGCGCGGCCACCACATGAACAGGCCGGTCAGAAGCATGACGATGGTCCAGCAGGCCGCCGTCTCGACCAGCGCCGAGCCTGTGTCCCCGGCCAAGAGTTCGCCGTGGAGGCGGAAGACCACGCGCATCAAGCGATCTTCCTCGGCCGCCTGATGGAGCACGGCGCCGGTCTGCGGGTGGACCCAGACGCGAAATTCCTCGCTGCCCTTGCCCACCAGCACCTCTACCGCGTCGGCCGGGCTTTCGGGCAGGACGTACTTGTGCAGCAGCGATCCCGGCACCGCCGCCGCCGCGCGGGCGGCCACGGCGGCGGGGGAGAGCAGGAGCGCTCCCCCGGCCGCAACGCCGCGATAAGGGGCATAGAGCGCGGCTTCGATCTGCGGTTTGAACAGGTAGAGGCCGCCTGTCACCGAAAGCCACAGGACGAAAGGTACGCACAGTAACCCGGCGTAGAAATGCCAGCGCCAGACCGCGCGATACCAGCGTTCGGTACGGACTTCGGCACGAGGTTCTGAAAGGCTCACAGCTTCCACCCCGCTTCGAGCAGCAAGCTGCGCTGGGGGTAGGGGTGGTACACCCAGGCGCGGTCGTTGGTGATGTTGTCCACCCCTGCGCTGACGCGAAGGGCCGGCGTCACGTCCCAGCTGACCCGCGCGTCCAGTGCGAACAGTTCGGAGGTGTAGCCATAAGTGTCGCCGCGCTGGAGGCCGAAGAGGTCGGTGTTGGGACGGCTGGCATAGCGCACGCCGATGGAGACCAGCACCGGATCGGACACGCGGTAACGCAAGTTGCCGTTGATGCGCCAGCGCGGGATGCGGGGGAACTGCACGCCCTCGGCGGCGGGGGCGGCATCGTTTCGCAGGGTTACGGAATCGATCCAGGCCGCGTTGGCGTCCACGTCGAGGCCGGGGATCGCCACGTCGCGGGCCTCGGCGATCAGTTCGAGGCCGTATTGGCGGGTGCGGTCGATGTTCTTGTAGCTGGAGGTCGTCACCCCGTTCTGGTTGAAGCCGGTGAACGAGAAGATCGTGTTCTTCACCCGCTGCCAGAACGCCGATGCGGTCAGCTTCATCGGGCCGAAATCATGGGCGACCAGCAGGTTCGCGTCGGCGGAGCGTTCGGGCTTCAGGGCGGGGTCGAAGCTGTCCCGGTTGAAGCTGCCGTCGCCGTTGAGGCTGCCCTGGAACAGCTCGCCCACAGTGGGGAAGCGGGTGGCCTGCGCGAGGCTGAGCTGGACGCGGGTATCGGGATCGACGGCCCAGTCGAGCGAGGCCTTGGGCTGGAAACCGCCTGCATGGCGGCTGGCGTAGCGGTTGGTGACTGCAGCCCCGGTTGTGCCGAGGCGGGCCAGCCCGCCATCGAAGGCGCGCCAGTCCTCATACCGGGCGCCCAGTGTCAGCGTTACGGGGCCTTTGGGTACGCGCAGTTCGGCCCAGCCTGCCAAAGTGCAAGTCTTGCCGAAGGTGTGGGCGGTGAACGCCTTGCCGCTATCGCTGCGCCAGTCGGTGAGGGCGTAGTTGGCAAGGTCGGTGCTGTAGAGGTTGGCGGCGGCGCCGCCTGCCAGTTCGGCGCCGCCCAGCTGCGCCGTCAGCGCCAGTTCGCCGGTGTACCAGTAGGTCAGCCCCTGCCGTGCCAGCGTGCCCGCCCCGTCTGCCGCGCCGGCATCGTAGCCCCTTGAGGTGAAACCGTCCGAGCGCAGGATCTGGTAGGTCGAGACATTGGCCTGCAGCGTCGCCGTATCGGATAGCGGCGCGGAGACTTTCAGGCCCGCCAGCAGTTCGTCGCGCACCGTGCGGGACCAGTTGGCGCCGCTGGCGGTGTATTTCTGCCCGCCGATGGAGACGAGGCCGTCGCATACCGCGCTGCCGCCTGCCACTCGCAAGTAGCAGTCGGGCGCGGTCTGGCTGTCGAGGTTGTGCCAGTAGGCGAGCAGGAATTCGCCGGTCACGCCTGAAGCGCCGTCGTAGCCGAGGCGCAGCTTGGCCTGGTCCTGGGTGATCCGCGCGGGGCTTTGCGCGGCGAAGATCGGGCTGGCGGCAGTGCCCGGTGCGCCGGTGATCGCCTGTTCGGGGTCGATCACCGCGCCTGTTACCGGCACGGCGGCGGCGGTGCTGGCCGAACGGGTCAGGCCCTGAAACATCTGCGGGTGGCCGGTATTGCGGAAATGCCGCCCCGAAACCCGCAGCGACCACGGCCCGTCCTTTTGCCGGAAACCGAAACCGGCCTCGGCGGAATAGCCCCAGTACGTGTCATGCGTGCCGTACTGGTCGTAAGGCTGGACCATGCCTTGTACGGTGGCGAAAGCCTCGGTCTTTTCGGGCGAGCGGGTGGTGATGTTGACCACGCCGCCCATCGAATTGCCGGCATACCGCGCGGAATAGGGGCCGTAGACTACGTCGAACTGCTCCACCTCGCCGGGGCCGACGACGCCCCACTTGGGGGCATAGGCGAAGGAATTGCCGAGGAAATTGGACACGGTGAAGCCGTCCACCATCACCAGCGTCCGGGCGCTCTGAGTGGAGTGGGTGCCGCGAAAGCCCGGCACGCCGTTGGAATCGCCGGCATAGCGGGTGCGCACGAAGAAATCGGGCGCGTACTTCATCAGGTCTTCCACGTTGCGGGCGTTGACGCCGGCGAACTGCTCGTCCCCCAGGCTGACCGAAAGGCCGCGTGCATCGAGGCTGATGTCGCGGTCGCGTTGGCCGACGACGAGGATGGTGTCTGCGGGAGCCTCGTCCGCTCTGGCGAGGGCGGGAAACAGGGCAAGCGGAGCCGCGCCGAGCGCGAGCATGATACGAAACATGGCGGAAAATTCACCTGAACGGCCCGGTCGCGCTCTGGGTCAGGCGCGCGGGCGAAGCGTGGAAGCCGCAGCACAAGGGGCATAGCCCATGCGGCGCTTGAGCATTTTCAAGGCGCGATGCGGCAGCATCCGAGCGCCTTGATAAAAAACGTCAGGTGAAGCGGGGCGGGGCCTGGCTGGGCGGCCGGATGCGCGCTGCCTTGGCGGGCAGGGCCAGCGGCGCGCGCACGATCGCGGCGACGAAGACGAAGGCCAGAGCGGCCAGGATCAGCGGGGCAAGGTCCGCCCCGGTCATGGCTGCGGCCAGCGGCGCGAAGGCGCAGGGGTGGTCGGCGGTGGTAGTGCCGTGGTCCTGATGCGAGCCCTTCTTGGGGATCGTGATCGTCACCGTGCTGCCGGCGGGCATGGTGCCCGAACAGAGCGCGACGATCAGGCCGGTGTCAGGCGCGGCGGGCATGTAGCCGGCGGGGATCAGGGCTTTCAGCAGCAACGCCGCCGCCAGCAGCATCGCTGCAAGCGCCGGGCGCTCCCGGAAGAAGTGCCTGATTTTCCCCACCGATGCGCCTTTAGCGGGTTGGGTTCGGGATGTCACTTGAGAAGGAAGGGGGCGGGGAAGACCTTGAGGACATAGCCCAGGTCTTCCCCATCTGGCTTTACCAGCCCACCACGGACTTCACTTCCAGATATTCGTGGAAGCCCAGCTCCCCCCATTCGCGCCCGTTGCCCGAGCGTTTGTAGCCGCCGAAGGGGGCGTTGAAATCGAACCCGCCGTTCACCCAGATCGCCCCGGTGCGCATCCGGCGCGAGACGGCGCGGCAGGTGTCGACATCCTCGCCCGAGACGTAGCCGCCCAGGCCGAAGTTCGAATCGTTGGCGATGGCCACCGCATGGTCGAGATCGTCGTAACCGATGATGACGAGGACCGGGCCGAAGATCTCTTCGCGGGCGATCACCATGTCGTTGGTGCCCACGAACACGGTGGGCTTCACGTACCAGCCCTTGTCCAGCCCTTCGGGGCGACCGGGTCCACCGGCGACCAGCTCTGCGCCTTCGGCGGTGCCTTTCTCGATGTACTGCTGGATGATGTTGTACTGGCTCTTGGAGACGACCGGGCCCATCGCGAAATTGCCGGCCGGATCGCCCACGGTCACGCCGTTCGCGGCTTCGGCGGCGATCTTCTTCACTTCGTCCATGCGCGATGCAGGCACCAGCAGACGTGAACCGGCGGAGCAGGTCTGGCCCGAGTTGCCCATCATGCCCGCCGTCGCGCCGGCCACATTGGCGGGGAGCGAGGCGTCATCAAGGACGATCCAGGCCGATTTGCCGCCCAGTTCCAGGCCCACGCGCTTTACGGTGTCGGCGGCGTCCTTGGTGATCTGCACGCCAACCGGCTCGGAGCCGGTGAACGAGATCATGTCGACGTCCTCATGCTTGGAAAGCGCCGCGCCGATCACCGAGCCCTGGCCCTGGATCATGTTGAACACGCCCGCGGGCACGCCTGCAGCATGGATCATCTCGGCCAGGATCTGCGCCGAATAGGGAGCAAGCTGCGGGGGCTTGAGGATCATCGTGCACCCGGCGGCGAGCGCGGGGAAGATCTTCACGCAGGTCTGGTTCATCGGCCAGTTCCACGGCGTGATGAGGCCGCAGACGCCGATCGGTTCCTTGCGGATCATCGTCGGCCCGCGCTGCTCCTCGAATTTGAATGCGCGCAGCACTTCGATCGCGGTGCCAAGGTGGCCCTTGCCGAGCAAGGTGTGAAAGCCGTTGGCGAGCGCGGTGGGCGCGCCCATCTCGACCATGATCGCCTCGCCCAGTTCGGCTTCGCGGCGGATATATTCGGCCTGGATGGCTTCCAGCAGGTCGAGCCGGTCCTTGACGCTGGTTTCGCCATAGCTGGCGAAGGCGCGGCGGGCGGCGGCCACGGCCTTGTCGACATCGGCGGGGGAGCCGAGCGAGATTTCGCCGGATACTTCCTCGGTGGCCGGGTTGATGACCTCGGCGGTCCTGGGGGTGATCGGCGCGGTCCATTGGCCGTCGATGTAGAACTGCGTGTAGCTGCGCATTGTGCTCTCTCCCTATCCCTCCCCGGGTTTTGCCCGGGGAGGGGGACCACGTTTCTTACTGCGTGCCTTCGGCGTACCAGGTGCGGAACTCGCTATAGTTCGGCATTTCTTCCGAGTTCGCCGCCGGGTCGATCGGTACGTGGATCACGGTGCAGCCGCCGCGCTCGTAAGCGCGCGCGATGGCCGGGCCGATGTCCTCCGCCTTCTCGACATATTCGCCCGCCGCGCCAAAGCCTTCCGCGATCTTGTCGAAACGGACCTTGTCGGACCAGTGCACGCCGGTTTCCTTGGTGCCGTGGCCGAAGGTGCGCTTGTAGACGCCCACTTCGAGGCCCCACTGGAAGTCGACGCCGACCACGCAGACCAGCGGCAGGTTGCGGCGCACCGCGACTTCGAGTTCGCCCACATGGAACAGGAACGAGGAGTCCGAGGTAAGCAGCATGCCCGGACGGACCTTGCCGGTCGCGGCCTGGTCGGCAAGCATGGCGCCGGTGGCATAAGGCAGGCCGGTGCCGATGTGGCCGTAGTTCTGGTTCCAGATCACGTCGAGCGGCTTGGCCTGCGAATAGGTCCACTGGAAGATCACCGTGGCTCCGCCGTCGCGGATCAGGATGCCGTCCTTGGGGAAGGCCTTGGTCGCTTCGGTGACGAACTGGCTGGTGTGCATCTTCGACGTGGAACCGTCGGGCTTGGAAGCGGCGTCCTCGGCCAGTTCCTCAAGCTGCTGGGCATCGCGCTGGATATATTCCGACAGCGCGGCCGAGGCCTTGCGAGGCGTGTCTTTCAGCGCGCGGACCAGCTGCGGCACCACGGCGCGCACGTCGCCTACCAGCGGCACGTCGATGGGGCGGTTGACGCCGATCGCGGTGGGGTCCTGCTGGACGTAGATCCACTTGCGATTGGCTTCGTTGTCCACCCAGTGGCGCCAGCGGCCATAGTGGCTGGGTTCGCCCAGTTCGGTGGCCAGCGCCACGCAGCAGTCGCTTTCGATCACCGCGTCGATCGAGGCTTCGGAGAAGCCGTAAGGGAAAGTGCGGTCCTCAAGCCCCTCGATGAACGACGTGCCGCCCGAGGTCTGGACCACGGGGCACTGCATCAGATCGGCCAGTTCCTTCACCGCCGCGCCTGCCTTGGCGGTGTAGACGCCGTGGCCGACCAGCAGCACCGGGTTCTTGGCGTTGCGGATGATCTCGGCGGCTTCGGCGATGCGGTCGCCGTCGGCGCCCTGGTTGGTCAGGCGGTAGCGGTGCGGCGGCAGTACCGGCGGCAGGTCGAGTTCTTCGAGAATGATGTGCGAGGGGAACTCGATATAGGCCGGTCCCGGCGTGCCCGACATGGCGATGCGGATCGCCTCGCGGACGATCTCGTCGGTCTGGTCGGCATATTCGATCGAGCTGGAGAACTTCACCGAATCCTCGATCATCGGCTCCTGCCGCACGAACTGGATGCGGCCCCGGCGCACACGGCGCTCGGTGATGCGGGCGCGCTGGCCGCCGATGAAGATGACGGGGTCGTTCTCCACCTTGGCGCACTGGATCGCGGGCATCATGTTCGCCATGCCCGGGCCCAAGGTGCCGATGCACAGGGCGGGCTTGCCGGTGATGCGCGCGGCGGCGGCGGCCATGTGGCCGGCGGACGCTTCATGGTGCGGCGACACGACGGTCCAGCCGCGCGTCTCGGCTTCGAGGAAGAGGTGGACGAAGTTGGGATCGGGAATGCCGAACAGCGTCCTGATGCCCTCGGCCTCGAACAGGTCGAGCATGCGCTTGAACACGGGCGTGCCCTTCGACGCCTTTGCCGGCGCCTCCGCTTGGGGCTGGTCGTCGTACATCGTGGTTGCCTTTCTTCCGATCCGTTATCGTTGCCGTGCGTTTTTCATGGGAGATCGGGTGTGCCGTTCACTCTCCCAAGGGTTCGGCTTGAACAGGTGGTTAGCCCAAGCCTTTCGATGCTGTCAGTTGAAATCAACACTCCTGTTCACTTCGACTCGCTGACTATCGCCGGGGCGACGCTTTCGAGTTCGGACAGCACTGCTTCGTTGTCCTGGCCCAGCATCGGCGCCGGTCCGCGCACCCTTCCGGGGGTGGCGGAGAACCAGGTCGGCACGCCGGGAAAGCGCACCGGGCCCTGCGCCGTTTCGATTTCCTCGAAGAAGCCGATGGCGTTCAGGTGTTCGTTGTCGAAAAGCTCGTCAGTGGTCTGCAGACGCGCGCAGGGGATGTGCAGCGCCTGCAGCGTGTCCAGCCAGTCCTGCGTGGTGCGGGTGAGGAACGTCTCGCCCAGAAGCGCGTAGACGCGGCCGATCTGTTTCGCGCGCTGAGCCAGCGTGGCGAATTCCGGGCTGGCCCAGGGCGGGTTCACCGCGGCCATGAAGGCGTCCCAGTGCTTGTCGTTATAGACCAGCGCGGCGACGTATCCGTCCTGCGTCTTGTAGGGGCGGCGGTTGGGTTCGACTGCGCGGTGATAGTGGGCGGGCGTGGTCGGCGGCGAGAACATCGCGCCATTGGCGTGTTCGACCAGCATGAACGAGGACATCGCCTCGAACATGGTGACTTCCACTTCCTGCCCTTGTCCCCGTTCCCGGCCTCCGGTGCGTTCGCGGTGAAACAGCGCCATCATCGTGGCGTAAAGGGCGTGGAGGCCAGCCACCTTGTCGGCCATGATCGTGGCGACGTAGCCGGGCTCACCGTTCATCAGGCCCTGGACGTGGGGGATGCCGCATTCGGCCTGGATGGTGTCGTCGTAGGCGGGCTTGTCCCCATCCGGTCCGCGCCGGGAATAGCCGTAGCAGTTGGTGTAGACGATCTGCGGGTTGATCGCCTTCACCGCCGCATAACCGAAGCCGAGCTTGGCGATCGCCCGCCCCCGCATCGAATGGATGAAGACATCGGCGGTGGCGATCAGGCGGCGCAGCGTCTCGCGGTCGTCCTCCTGCCGCAGGTCCAGCATCAGCCCGCGTTTGCCCCGGTTCACGTTGACGTAGATGCCGCCCATGCCGGGCACCGGGCCAGTGGTGATCCAGCGGGTGTTGTCGCCCGCGGGCGGCTCAACCTTGATAACCTCGGCGCCCATGTCGGCCATGATCTGGGTGGCATAGGGGCCGAAGACCACGCTGGTGAGATCGATCACCCGGACCCCTGAGAGGGGGCCTTGCGCCGCCTTGTCTGGCTTTTCGGACATGCGGCTCTCCCTTGTTCTTGGCGGCAGGCTTACCTGAAGAGGGAATGTTAATCCATGCCCATTTTCGTTCATTGATCCGATATCGGAACAATACCGTTGTCTCCCTGCGGCTGCGCTGCTACTTCTCGCCCAGCGCCGGACAGCGGCAAAACATGGGAAAAAGGGCGGAAAAGCGGTGGATTTTGCACTCAGCCAGGACCAGCAGGATATCCGCGAAGCGGTCCTGAAGCACTGTTCGCAGTTCCCTGACGAGTATTGGCTGGAAAAGGATCGCAGTGGCGAATTCCCGGCCGAATTCCATATGTCGATGGCGCAGGCTGGCTGGCTGGGCGTCGCCATGCCCGAATCGGTGGGCGGCGCGGGCCTTGGCATCACCGAAGCGGCAGTGATGATGCAGGCGGTGGCCGAAAGCGGCGGCGGCATGACGGCGGCCTCCGCGATCCACGGCCCGGTCTTCGGGCTGGAACCTGTCACCCTGTTCGGCAATGATGAACAGCAGCAGCGCATGATCCCGCCGATCCTTTCGGGCGAGGAAAAGATGTGCTTCGCAGTGACCGAGCCGAACACCGGCCTCGACACCACCAGCCTCAAGACCCGCGCCGACAAGGTGCCCGGCGGTTACCGCGTCAATGGCGAGAAGATCTGGATCACCAATGCCCACGTCGCCGACCGGATGCTGCTGATCGCCCGCACCACGGCGCTGGAGGACGTGAAGAAGAAGACCGACGGCCTGACGCTGTTCTACACCAAGCTCGACCGCGCCCATATCGAGCATCAGCTGATCCCCAAGATGGGCCGCCACGCGGTGGGATCGAACATGCTGTTCATCACCGACCTGTTCATTCCCGAGGAAGACCGCATCGGCGCCGAGGGGCAGGGCTTCAAGATCCTGCTTCAGGGTCTTAACCCCGAACGTGTCCTGCTGGGCGCCGAGGCGACCGGGCTGGGCCGAGTGGCGATCAGGAAGGCTTCCAAGTATGCGCAGGAGCGCGTCGTCTTTGGGCGGCCGATCGGGCAGAACCAGGGTATCCAGCACCCGCTCGCCAAGGCGTGGATGCAGGTGGAGGCAGCCAGCCTCATGGTGTTCAAGGCGGCGACGATGTTCGACAAGGGGCTGGACTGCGGAGTAGAGGCGAATACCGCCAAGTACCTCGCCGCCGAGGCCGGTTTCGAAGCCTGCCAGACGGCGGTTATGTCGATGGGCGGCATGGGCTATGCCCAGGAATACCACGTCGAGCGTTACCTGCGCGAAGTGATGATACCGCGCATCGCGCCGGTCAGCCCGCACCAGATCATGAACTACATCGCCGAGAGGGTTTTGGAGCTGCCGAGGTCGTATTGATTGACGCGCATCAGCGTGTCCGGCCACCGTGGCATTGAAACGCGCCGTCATCCTGAACTTGGTTCAGGATCCATTTCGCCGTGCACATGGCGGGTTGATCGGCGGGATGGACCCTGAAACAAGTTCAGGGTGACGAAAAAAGGCGTGGGACGGGACCAGGTTCCGATACCAGCATAACACGAAAAAAGAGGACCATATGCCCTTTACCCACCAGCCCGCCACGGCCCGATCCTGGCTGTTCGCCCCCGGCGACAGCGAGAAGAAGATGACCAAGGCGATGGAAGGCGAGGCCGATATCGTCCTCATCGACCTGGAGGACGCGGTCGCCCCTGATGCCAAGGCCGCCGCGCGCCCCATGGTGCATGATTTCATCAAGGCCAATCCCGCGCAGCGCGCCCGCCTGTGGGTACGCGTGAACCCGCTGGACGGGCCGCACACCCTGCTGGACCTTGCCGCCGTGATGCCCGCGCACCCCGGCGGCATCATGCTGCCCAAGGTCTATGGCCGCGCCGATGTGGAGAAGCTGGACCACTGCCTGTCCGCGCTGGAAGTGGCGAACGGCATCGAGGAAGGCTCCACCCCGGTCATCGTGCTCATCACCGAAACCGCCGAGGCCATGTTCCACACCGGCAGCTACAAGGGCGCGCCGCGCGTCACGGCGCTGACCTGGGGTGCGGAAGACCTTGCCGATTCGATCGGCGCATCGTCCAACCGCAATGCCGACGGTTCTTATTCCTTCACTTACGAACTGGCCCGCAGCCTTACCGTACTGGGCGCAGCGACGGCGGGGGTCACCGCGATCGAGACGATCAGCGCCGACTACAAGGACCTCGAAGCCCTGCGCACGCGGGCCGAGAAGGTCCGCCGCGATGGCTACCGGGGAATGATGGCCATCCACCCGGCGCAGGTGCCGGTGATAAACGCCGCCTTCACCCCCACCGAAGCGGAGATCGCCGAGGCGCAGGAGATCGTCGACGTTTTCGCCGCCAACCCCGGCGTCGGCGCCATCGGCTGGAAGGGCGGCATGCTGGATCGCCCCTATCTGGCGCGGGCCGAACGCCTGCTGCGCCAGGCGGGCAAGCTGTGAGGCTGTAACACTGTGAAGCAGGCCGCCCACCGCCAAAAAACCCGTCACCCTGAACTCGTTTCAGGGTCCATCGTGCTGCAAGCGCGGTGCGTTGGACGCCGCGCTGCCAGCGCCGCGCTATGGCACAGGCCATCGGCCAATCTGGCGGGATGGACCCTGAAACAAGTTCAGGGTGACGACGGCGGGAAGGCGCGGGCGTCATGAATTACACTACGCCAGAGGCGTTGGACCTCACCCGCTACCTCAGGCCCGGCGACCACATCGTGTTCGGTCAGGCCTGCGGCGAACCCACCGCGCTGGTCGAGGCGCTGATCGCGCAAGGGGCGGGCATCGGCGGCCTCAAGGCCTTCATCGCCACCAGCTTCTCCGGTCTGTTCACGCCTGAGAGCGCGGGCGCGTTCCGGCTCTCCTCGATGGGCGCGATCGGGGCGCTGCGGGTGATGACCAGAGCCCATCTGCTTGACGTGATCCCGGTCCACGTCAGCCAGGTCGCGCCGCTGATAACGGCCGGGGTTATGCCCTGCGACGTGGCGATGATCCAGGTCAGCCCCGCCGATGGGCAGGGCAACCACTCCTGCGGCCTCATCTCCGACTACGTGCGCGCCGCCGTGGACAAGGCCCGCGTGGTCATCGCCGAGGTCAACGATCAGGTTCCCTACGTGCCGGGCGAACTGATCCCGGCCAGCGCCATCGACGTGGCGGTCAGGGTCAGCCGCGCTCCGGTGGAAGTTGCCCCGGCGAAGATCGGCCCCATCGACGAAGCCATCGCCCGGCTCTGCGCGCAGTTCATCGGCGATGGCTGCGTGATCCAGACCGGCGTGGGCGCGGTGCCCGATGCGATCCTGCGGCTGCTGCACGACCGCCGCGACCTTGGCGTCCATTCCGGGATGCTGGGCGACGGGCTGGTCGACCTTGCCGAAGCGGGCGTGCTGACCAATGCCCGCAAGGAAATCGACACGGGTGTGTCGGTCAACGGCGCCCTGATCGGCTCGCGGCGGCTTTACGACTGGGCGCACCGCAACCCCGCGATCCGCATGACGCCCACCAGCTATACCCACGATGCGGGCGTGCTGGGGCAGCTTTCGCAGCTGGTCACGATCAATTCCGCGCTGGAAGTGGACCTTGGCGGGCAGGCCAATGCCGAACAATCGGGCGCGGCCTACATGGGCGGCACCGGCGGGCAGGTGGACTTCGTGCGGGCCGGCGCGCGCTCTCCGGGCGGGGCTTCGCTGATGGTGCTGGCCTCTACCGCGAAGGGCGGGACGGTCAGCAAGATCGTGCCTGCGCTCAGCGGCCCGGTCACCAGCGCGCGCAGCGAAGTGGATGTGGTGGTGACCGAATTCGGCGCAGCGCAGCTGAAGGGCCAGACTTTGGCGACGCGCGCCCGGCGCCTCGTCTCCGTGGCTCACCCGGATTTTCGCGAGGGTCTGGAACGGGCGGCTTTCGAGATCACGCGCAGAGGGTTTTGACTATGAACGACGCTGTCCTGTTCGATGCCCGCGAAGACGGCATTGCCGTCATCACCCTCAACCGCCCCGAACAGCGCAATGCCCTGACCGCCGAAGTGCGCGAGGGCCTGCGCGCTGCATGGGCGCGTTTCGAGGCCGACGATGCCTTGCGCATCGCCATCCTCACCGGCAGCGGCGACAAGGCGTTCTGCGCGGGCGGAGACCTCAAGGAGATGGTCGAAACCGGCATGGCGGTGCCTCCGCGCGATATGTATGCGCTGCCATACGACACCATCGAGCTGTCCAAGCCGACCATCGCGGCGGTGAACGGAGTGGCCTTCGCGGGCGGCTGGATGATCGCGCAGGCCTGCGATCTGTGCGTGGCCTCCACGGCGGCGAAGTTTGCGATCACTGAGGTCAAGGTGGGGCGCGGCAGTCCCTGGGCGGCGCCGCTGATCCACATGATCGGACAGCGCATCTTCATGGAGATCGTGCTGACCGGCAAGCCGATCGACGCGGCCCGCGCTTACGAGATCGGCCTCGTCAACCGCCTCGCCCAGCCGGGCGCGGTGCTGGACGCGGCGATCGAACTGGCGCGCGAGGTGCTGGAAGGCGCGCCGCTGTCGGTCAAGGCCGCGCGCGAGATGGTGATGCTCTCCACCGAGATGGGCCGCAGCGCCGCGCTGGCGGCGGCGCGCAGCGCGCATGAGCATACCTATAATTCGCAGGACGCGCAGGAAGGCCCGCGCGCTTTCGCCGAGAAGCGCAGGCCGGTGTGGAGCGGCCAATAAACAGCCCTGGGCCGTTCGCGGTCGGTGATACCTTGCCCGGGATGGTTTGACGTGGGGGCTCTGTTGGCGCCAATGCCGCATCGGCGCGAAGCGTTTTGCTTCGCCAAGCCGGACCTTCGACAGAAAGCCCCTGACACGATGCCGCAAGATCCGATGGTCCAGCTCGCCCTTTTCACCCAGGCCGTCGAGGCGCTGGGCGGGCAACGGGTGACGGCACGGACGCTTGGCGTCGACGAGCGGGACCTGCGCGCCCGGCTTTCCGGCGAGGAGGATCTGGATACCAGCATCCTGCGCGACATCGCCAAGGCCCTGATCGACCACGCCGACCGCTGCCGCAAGATCGAGCGCAAGCTGTCGCCCGCGTTTTCCGAAAACCTCACCGCCATTCAGGCCGAGCGGTTCGGGAACCCGGGCTGACCTGCTCCTCCCCGCCCCCGCAGGGAGGGGGGGAGGGCTGAGCCCTCTTAGTTCACCGTTTCTTTCGCCTCGAACGCCACGCCCGGCAGGTCGGGCAATTTGCGCCAGTCGGCCAGCATGTCGCGCCAGGCGTCCCAGCCGGGCAGATAGCCCTTGAACAGGGCCCACTTCAGTTCCTTGTCGCCTTCGTTGTTGAAGTAGCTGGGCGTGCAGCCCTGCTGGAATTCCGACATGTCGATTTCGTTCGCGCGGCAGTGCGCCACGTAACCGGCGACACCCTCGCTCGTGGCGGTGAACTTGTCCGCGCCGCGCCGCACGGTCTCGCCGATCATGAAGGCGATGTGCTCTGCCTGACGGCCGAACTGCTCGGTCGTGCTCGAATTGGTCGCGCCCTGGATATAGCCCATGTAGAACATGCCGGGGAACTTGTCGGTCGTCACGCCGTGCAGGGTGCTGGGGCCATTGGTCCAGTGATCGTAGATCGACAGGCCGCCTTCGCCCTCCACCGTATCGATGCCCCAGCGCCGCTTGAGATCGCTGGTCACCTCGAAGCCCGAGGCGAAGATCATCAGGTCGACTTCGTATTCCACGCCGTCGGCGATGAAGCCCTTTTCGGTCATTCGCTCAACGCCCTGCGTCGGTGACACGTCGATCACCTTGACGTTGGGCTGGTTGAAGGTGGGATAATAGTCGTTGTTCGACAGCGGCCGCTTGCACATAAAGCGGAACCACGGCTTCAGCACTTCGGCGGTGGCGCCGTCCTCGACCAGATCGTCGACGCGGCGGCGCAGGCGTTCCATCACCTGGAAGTCCACCACCTCGCGCCGGGCCATGAAATCGGCCATGTCCATATCGGGGAAGTTCTTGAAGAAGTCGTCCGCCTCAAGCTCGACGTGGAGGTTGCGGCTGATCTCGGTCCAGATGTCGCAGATCAGATCCGGCTCGCCCGGCAGGAAGAACTGCTGCGCGCCGCGGTGGAAATTGGCCATGCGCTCCTGCTGCCAGCCGGGTTCCAGCGCGGCGGCCCAGTCGGGATCGGTGGGCGGATTGGGCCGCTCGTCGATGTTCGAAGGGGTGCGCTGCAGCACGTAGAGCTGCTTGGCATACTTGCCCAGAAAGGGCACCGCCTGGACCGAAGTGGCCCCAGTGCCGACGATGGCGACGCGCTTGTCCTTCAGCTTTTCCAGTTCCGGCGCGGTCCACGAACCGCCGGTATAGTCATGCTCCCAGCGGCTGGTGTGGAACATCTTGCCCTTGAAGTCGTGGATGCCGGGGATGCCGGGCAGCTTGGGCATGTTCATCACGCCGCCCGCCATGACCACGAAACGCGCGCGCAGATCGTCGCCCCGGCTGGTCTTCACATGCCAGCGCTTGATCCCCTCGTCCCAGGTGATGCTTTCGACCAGGGTGTGGAACAGGGCCTTGTCGGCGAGGTCGAAGTCGGTCGCCATCTTCTGGCAGTAGGCCTGGATTTCCCAGCCATCCGAGAACTTCTTGCTGGGCATGAAGCCCGTTTCTTCCAGCAGCGGCAGGTAGCAATAGGCATCGTTGTCGCACTGCACGCCGGGGTAGCGGTTCCAGTACCACACGCCGCCAAAGCCGCCCGCGTGGTCGATGTTGCGCACCTTGGTGACGCCCTGCTGGCGCAGGTGATAGCCCGCCAGGATGCCGGAAAAGCCCGCGCCCAGGATCGCTACGTCAAGGTCCTCGACCAGCGGCCCGCGCTCGGTCACCGGGGTGAAGGGATCGTGGGCGTAGTTGTCCGAGAAATCGCCGGTGGGGCGCACGTACTGCTCCCCGCCCTCGCGGCGCAGGCGCTTGTCACGCTCTGCGAGGTACTTGGCCTTCAGTGCCGGGATGTCGAGTTCCTCGGGCGCGGGCACATTGGTTTTCTGGCAGATCATTCCGGTCCCACTTCAGTTTTCGTGCGGGCAGGCCATTTGCGCAGGCGCCCTATATCCGCGATGTGGCTTTGCGCCTTTTAGTTGTCAACAGTGTTGCCTATTAAGGCCTCGGAACGCGCCATGGCGAAGCTGTAGCCGATGTGATCGACGTGGCCGTGGAGGCCGAAGTCGAGGACCTGCGGGTTGTCCGGGCCCTTGTCATGGAACGCGGCGCTGGCGGCGGCGACGTCCTCGATCGTCCATTCCGGGCGGTAGACCCCGCGCGTTTCCGCCACGAAGGCGCGCGAGATGCGGCCCGCCATCGAGGCGATCATCTCGCCGGTGACCGGGCAGCTTTCATGCGCCAGCCAGCCCACCACCGGGGCGACGAGTTCCGGTCCCATCGGCGGATACTGCGAGATGTCGAGACCCTCTGCCATGCGGGTGACGGCGCCCGGCACGATGGTGTTGCACCTGACGCCGAACGCCTCGCCTTCCAGCGCGGCGATGTTGTTCAGGCCCAGCATCCCGGCCTTCGACATGCCGTAGTTCACGCAGTTTTCGTTGCCGTAGATGCCGCCGACCGAGCTGGTCAGGACGATGCGGCCATATCCCGCGTCGCACATCGGGCCGAACGCGGCCTGGACGACGTGGAAGGCCCCCATCAGGTGCACGTCGACCACGCTGCGGAAGTCGTCGTAGGAGATATCGCGGATCGAACCGTAACGCACGTTGCCGGCGTTATGGATCAACACGTCGATGCGGCCCCAGGTGTCCAGCGCGGCCTGGATGATGGCGCGCCCGCCCTCGGGCGTGGCGACGGTATCGGCGTTGGCAATCGCCTCGCCGCCCGCCGCGACAATCTCGTCGACCAGATCCTGCGCCACGCTTGTATCCGGTCCATCGCCCCGGATCGCGCCGCCAAGGTCATTGACGACCACCTTGCAGCCGCGCTGCGCCAGCAGGAAGGCATAGGCCCGGCCAAGGCCGCGCCCGCCGCCGGTGACCACCGCGACGCGGCCGTCGAAACGCAGGTCGGCGTCCTGGGAGGGATGGCTCATGGCAAAATGTCCTCTCGTGCGGCGCGGTCCTGCGCGGCGGAAACGGCTGCGTCTCGCGCTCGGCGTTCCCGGCGCGTGGCCGGCCGAATTGGGTATCGGTCTATTGCACGAGTATCCGCACGCATTCCCGCTTGGCAACGGCGGGCCCGTCGCCGGGGCGATGCTGCATGCATGGCCGGCGCCGGGGGCGGCACCCGCGTTGCGCGGCCCTGTGCCGGGCTATACCACTCGGCCAAAGACTCGGCCCGAGGCCGGGGGAGAGGGATGTATACATGCTCGAGGCAGCCGGCCGTAACCGCAATGCTCTAGCCGCCACGCCGGGCGAGGGCTGGGCGCTGCACCGCATGACCCCCGCCAGCCGTCTCAACGGCGCCAACGGCATCCGTACCGGCGCGGACGGGCGCATCTACGTGGCGCAGGTGGCGGGCAGCAAGGTCAGCGCGGTGGATGTCGATACCGGCCTGATCGAGACGATTTCGCCCAATGGCGGCGGCATCGTCGGGCCGGACGATCTCGCCTTCGACGAGGCGGGCAACCTCTACTGCACCGAGATCACCGAAGGCCGCGTCTCGATGATGACGCCGGGGGGTGAATACCGCGTGATCCACGGCGACATGCCGGTGGCCAACCCGATCACCTATCATCAGGGCAGGCTGATCGCGGGCGAACTGCGCCTTGGCGGGCGGATCATGGAACTGGACCGCGACGGCGGCGCCCCGCGCGTCATCTACGAAGGCGTGCCGATGGCCAATGCCTTCGAGGTCGGGCCCGACGGCAAGCTCTACTTCCCCGCGCAGGGCGCCAACGAAATCTGGCGCATCGGCCTTGATGGCGGCGAGCCGGAAGTGGTGGCGAAAGACCTTGGCGTACCCGATTCGGTCAAATTCCACCCGGACGGCTATATCGTCTCGACCCAGGTCTATTCTGGGCAGGTGCTGAAGATCGACCCGCACACCGGCGCGAAGTCGGTCCTGGCGGATATCGGGCCGGGGCTGGACAACGTCGCCTTCGTGAACGGGCGCACTTTCGTCAGCCACATCAACGGTTCGATCACCGAGATCGTCGATGCGGGCCGGACGAAGCCGCTGGTCGAGAAGGGGCTGCAATGGCCGCTTGGGCTTGCGGTGGATGAGGCGGGCCATGTCCTCGTGGCGGACGGCGGGTTCTCGTACCTGCTGCGGCCGGGCGAGGCGCTGCAACTGGCGGGGATGCTGTTTTCGCCCGGCTTCCCCGGCTGGATCCGCGACGTGGCCTGCAGCGGGCCGGATGAGTGGATCGTCACCACCGCCAATGGCGACGTGGCCCGCTGGCGCCCCGCCTCGGGGGACAGCGCGGTGCTGGCAAGCGGCTATGCGCGGCTCATGGGCGTGGCGGTCGGCCCGAACGGCCATGCGGTTTTCGCCGAGTTCGACACCGGCAAGGTCTTTGCCATCGAAGGCGGAGCGGGCGGCAACGTCGTGGAACTGGCCTCGGGGCTGGACCGGCCGATGGGCGTGGCGGTGGCGGGGGACGGCACCGTCTTCGTTGCCGAAAGCGGCGCGGGGCGCGTGGTGAAGCTGGTCGGCGGACGCAGGGAAACCGTCCTCGACGGGCTTGCCCGGCCGGAAGGCATCGCGATTGCCGGGGGCACGCTGTTCGTCGCCGATCCGGGCGCCAACGCGGTCATCGCCAGCGACCTTGCCGGCGGCGCGCGCGAGACGGTTGCCAGCGGCTTGCCCATCGGCGGGGCGGCGGGCGCGCAGATGGCGCAGCTGGGCGGCGTGGGCGACATGTGCGGGCCGATGAACACCTTCAACGGCATCGCCGCCGCGCCGGACGGCACCATCTACCTTTCCGCCGATGCCGAGGGCAGCGTGCTTGCCCTGCGCCGGCTCTGACCCGGGAGCCTGACCGCCATGCTCAAGCAGATCTGCTTCTTCAGGAAGCGCCCCGACATGACCATGGACCAGTTCATGGACTATTACGAAAACCAGCACTCGCAGCTGGCGAAGAAGATGGGCGCGGCCCCGGCGATACCGGGCGCGGTGCGCTATGTCCGGCGCTACCTTGTGCCGGAGAAGAACCCCATCACCGGGCAGATCCACGATCCCGGCTTCGACTGCATCATGGAAATCTGGTGGAACAGCCGCGCGGATTTCGAGCGTTCGCAGGCGATCATCTCCTCGCCCGAGCGCGCGGCGATGACCAGGGCGGACGAGGAGAAGCTGTTCGCCGGCCATGACAATCCGGTGGCCACCTGCATCGAATACGATTCGCCCATGGGCCCCGGCGGCGAAGCGACGCATGTCGAACTGCGGCATGGCGGCTGAGATGCACGCACCCACGCCGTCCACCGCCCGCGAGGAGTGGCGCCGAACCCCCCTGTTGCCGGTAGCGGCGGGGCTGGGCTATGCCACCAGCGTCATCCACATCTACGGCATCGGCCCGTTCTACGGCCCCGTGGCCGCGCAGTTCGGGTGGAGCCGCACCGAGGTTACCTTCGGCCTCACCATCGCCACACTGGTGCAGGCGGTGGGGGGCGTGTTCATCGGCCTGGCCGTCGACCGCTTCGGCCCGCGCCGCTTCGGGGTGGCGGGGCTGGTGCTGCTGGGGCTTGCCTTCGCCGCGCTGGGCAGCACGGACGGCTCGCTGCTGAACTGGTATCTGCTGTGGGGCCTGATCGCGCTGGCGGCGCTGCCGGTGCAGGCTTCGGTATGGACAAGCGCGGTCGCCTCGCGCTTCACCGTCTCGCGCGGGATGGCCTTCGCGGTGACGCTGTGCGGGGCCTCCATCGCGGCGGGCGTGTTCCCGCCGATGGCGACCGCGCTGATCGGTGCGCTGGGCTGGCGCGCCGCCTTCCCGGTGCAGGCGGCGATCTGGCTGGCGATCGCCTTCCCGGTGATCTTCGTGTTCTTCCATGGCCGCTACGATACCGGCCGGCGCCAGAAGACCGCGGACCGCGGCACGAAACCCGCCGATCTGCCCGGCGCCAGCTTGCGCGAAGGGCTGACTTCAAGCGTCTACCACCGCCTGTTCATCGCCAGCCTGCTGTTCACCTTCACCATCATCGCGCTGGTGGTCCACTTCACCGCGATCCTGGGAGACAGCGGCGCCAGCCCGATGGCGGCGGCGGGGATCGCCTCGTTCATCGGCTGGTTCTCGCTGGCCGGGCGGCTGGGGACGGGGATGCTGCTGGACCGGATGCCCGCGTCGCTGGTGGGCGCGGCGGTGTTCCTGCTGCCGGTGCTGGGCTGCCTGCTGCTTCTGCTGGGGGGCGGCTCTTTCGCCGCGATGGCGGGAGCCTCTGCGTTGATCGGGCTGACATTGGGCGCTGAGATCGACGTCGTCGTCTACCTCCTCACCCGCCATTTCGGCCTGCGCCATTTCGGCGGCCTTTATGGCGGGCTGCTTGCGGCGCTTTCGATCGGCACCGCGCTGGGCCCGCTCGCCGCTGCGCAGGTCTTCGACCGGACCGGCAGCTATTCGGGGTTCCTGTGGCTTGCGCTGGGCTTCATGGCGGCCAGCAGCATCGCCATCGGCAGCCTGCCGAGAGGGCGCGCCGCCTATACCGCGCATTGACGAAAGCCGCTCCGGCGATTTGCCCCTGCGTGCCGGTAATGAGATAACCGCCGCAAATCGGTATAAAGATGTGAGGATAATCATGGGCGAAATTGGCAAGATCGTGCAGGCGCCGGAAGAGCTGGTCGCGCCGGTCAACGTGCCCCCCGAAGCCTACACTTCCCCCGAATACGCCCGGGCCGAGCGGGACAAGCTGTGGCGCAAGGTATGGCTGCAAGCCGGGCGGATGGAGGATATCGAGCAGGTCGGCGCCTACATCACGTTCGACATCCTCGACGATTCGGTGATCGTGGTACGGTCCTCGGCGGACGAGATTCGCGCCTTCCACAATGTCTGCCCGCACCGGGGCCGCAAGCTGGTGGATACCCCGCCGGGCCAGCGCAACGCCCATGCCAGCCGCCCCAACTTCATCTGCGGCTACCACGGCTGGACCTTCGACCTCGAAGGCACCAACACTTATGTCGAGCATCAGGACGACTGGCAGGGCCACTTGTGCGGCGGGCTTGCCGATCTGGGCAAGGTCAGGGTGGAAAGCTGGGGCGGCTGGATCTGGATCACCCTCGATCCCGAAGCCATGCCTCTGGCCGAATACCTGCACCCGGCCGCCGGGATGCTGGACCCTTACGGCCTTGAGAAAATGCGCCCGCGCTGGCGCAAATGGGTGGTGTTCGACTGCAACTGGAAGGTCGCGATGGAGGCTTTCTGCGAAACCTACCACGTTTCCACCACTCACCCCGAATTCATGGAATTCGGCCAGTTCCGCGGCTGGGCGCGCAATCAGGGCCTGCACTCCAACATCGGCTACGACGCGCCCAAGGGGCAGGAGGAGGACTCCGGCAAGCTGCGGCTGGGCGCCGGGGAAGACCCGCGCCTGACCACGGCGGACATGCAGAACTTCACCTGGGAAAACGCCAATACCAACACCACCACGACGCTGGTTGCGGTGGCGAACCGGCTGAAGGACGAACTGCCCGAAGGCACGCCGCCCGCCGAAGTTTCCGCCTACTGGATCAGCACGGCGCGCCGGGAAGATGCCGAACGCGGCGTGGAATGGGCGCAGGTCGACCCGCAGCACACGGCGAAGGCCGGGACGGCGTGGCAGATCTTCCCCAACTTCCAGATCGGCCACGCGGTCAACAACATGCTCTGCTATCAGGCGCGGCCCTACAAGGGCGACCCGGACAAGTGCATCTTCGAGGCAGCCGTCTACGAACTCTACCCCGAGGGCGAGGCGCCCCGGACCGAATGGGAATATACCGAGCCTGCCGACTGGCCGCCGGTGCTGCAGCAGGATTTCACCAACATGGCCGCCGTCCAGCAGGGCATGAAGAACGTGGGTTTCCGGGGCGCGCAGCCCAATCCCTACATGGAGCGCTCGGTCGCCTCGCTGCACATGAACCTGGCGAAGTTCATGGGGACGGGCGGCCCGAAGACGTATTGAGACGCGGTTTCCTTTCATGCGGTTCCCGCTCGTCCATATAAGCTGGGCTCTGGCGGACAATGCGCTGCGGCCGGCTTGCGACGCATTTCTCGAAGGGGTTTTTGGGGCGCAGCGCGCTTACGAGATTCTCGTCACGCCCAAGACGGAGGCGCTGGGGCTGGACCGCGAGGAATCGCTGATGATGGTGGGCGATACGATGCTGATCCCCATCGCTCCGGCCGGACGGGGGGCGATGGAAGGAAACCCGCTGGGCGATATGCTGCGCCGCTCGGCCATGCCCATGCGGTGGATCGGGCTCGCGCTCAAGGCCACGGACCTTGCCGCCGCCGATGCCTGGTTCGCCGCGCGCGGGTTCAGGCGGCATTACGATCCCGGCATGGAAGCGCACTATTTCCTGGTGCCCAGGGGGCAGGCAATGGGCATGCGGCTTGAGATCGTGGCGCAGGACATGCCGGGCGATCCGCGCCGCGATGCCGGTTGGTCCCCCGCATGGTGGCGCGATGCGCATCCGCTGGGGATCGAAGGCCTGCAGGCGGTGGGCGTCAGCGCCCCCTCGCTGCGGGACGCGCGGGCATTGTTCGCGGAAAAACTCGAATGGCCGGAGATTTCGGCGCCCGCGCTGCCCGGTGCACAAGTGGCCGCCTTTGCGATGGGCGACAGCGTGCTGGAGGCGCTGGAAGGCGTGGAAGGCTCACCCCTTGCCGACCATGCGCGCGACGTGAAGGGCATCTACCACCTCGTCTACAAGGTGGCGGATGCCGCCGGTGCCGCCACATATCTGCGCAGCAAGGGGCTGCCGTTGATCGGCGATGCCGAAAAACGCTTCGCCATCCACCCGGACAAGGCGCAGGGCCGCCTTATCTGGTTCACGCAGGTCACCCCGCCGGGGTATCCGGAAGCCGGCTCCCGGCTGGGCAAAGCGTGATGGTCAGGAAGGCTTGATCTTCAGCAGCGCCAGCCCGAACCCGATGAAGATCGCGCCGGTCACCCGGTTGAACGCCTGCTTGATCGCCGGGCGGCTGAGGTAGCGCGACAGCGAGCGCCCGCCCGATGCGTAGACGCCGTACCAGAACGTTTCCACCACCGCGAAAGAGCCGACCAGAATCGCGAACTGCGGCGCCTTGGGCAGGGCGGGGTCGATGAACTGCGGGAAGAAGGCGGCCGCGAACAGGATCAGCTTGGGGTTGCTGATGCCGATGGCAAAGCCGCCGCGAAACAGCGCTGCGCCCGATACCGCGACCGGCAGCGGCGCATCGCCGACGTCCAGCGGTGTCACCTTGCTGCGCCACGCCTTGATGCCCAGGAACACCAGATAGGCAACGCCTGCATAGCGCAGCACCTCGAAGGCGCCGGGCAGGGCCAGCAGCAACGTGGTCAGCCCCGCCGCCGAAGCCGACAGCACCAGCACGATAGCGGAAAGGCACCCGGCCATTGCGATGATGCTGCGTTTCATCCCCATCTCGACGCTGCGCGACAGAATGTGGAGCATGTTGGGGCCGGGCGTGCCCGAAAGCAGGAACACGGCGGCGACGAACAGCCACCAGGTATGAAGGGTCATCTCGTATCCCAAAAACTGAAACCCGCTCCGGCCGGGCAGGAGCGCGTTTTCCTACATCGCCCGCGCCTGTTACCTTCGCGCCGGCTCTTTTCCATCGTCGATCCATCCACCGCCCGGTCCCTTACATGAAGGGCGCCGCGCGCATGTACTTCATCAACCAAACCCGGCCATCACCTGAACTACTTGGCTTCGGCGATCAGCTTGAGCGCGGCCGGGCTGGTCCAGTCGTTGCCGCCGGTATAGCGCCATACTTCCTTGCCCTTGGCGTCGAACAGCACCGTGACCGGCAGGTTTCCGCCATACTGGAAGCCCAGATCGCCCTGCTCGTCGATCCAGGGCTGGATCTGCTCCAGCTCGCGGCGGCGCAGGATTTCCACCACCTTGTCGGCCTGTCCCATGTCCTGCGAAATCGGCAGGACGGTGACGCCCAGTTCCGGCTCGCGGGCAATCAGCTTGGCCAGCGTGGGCATTTCCGCGATGCACGGCGCGCACCACGTCGCCCACAGGTTGATGAGCAGCGGCTTGCCCTTGAACGAGGCAAGGTCGAGGCTTTCGCCGGTATTGTCGACCAGCGACACCGTCGGCATCGCTTCGCCCTTGTGCGAACGGTCCAGCTTGTCGGCCTTGGCAGGGGTCTGCGCGCCATCGGCGGGCTGCGCGCCTTGCGAAGCCTGCGGTTGCGCCTGCTTGTCGCTTTGCCTATCGCATCCAGCGATCATGAGGGCCGATGCCCCGGCAAGCGAACACAGGACGAGCGACTTGAGCGATTTGGATGAGGGCAAGACGGTTGGCTCCAATGCCCAGTCGGGCAACAAGATGTGGGGCGGACGGTTCGCGGAAGGACCGTCGGCGATCATGCGCGAGATAAACGCCTCGATTCCCTTCGACAAGGCATTGTGGCGTCAGGATATCGCGGCAAGCAAGGCGCACGTCGCGATGCTGGGCGCGTGTGGGGTGGTTTCGGGCGAGGATGCGGTGACCATCCGCGATGGTCTGGACGCCGTTGCGGCCGAATACGAAGCCAATGGCGTGCCCGAGGACTGGGACCTCGAAGACATCCACATGACCACCGAATCGCGCCTTGCGCAGCTGATCGGCCCGGTCGCGGGGCGCCTGCACACCGCCCGTTCGCGCAACGACCAGGTGGCGACCGACTTCCGCCTCTGGGTGCGCGATGCGATGGACCAGGCGCAGTCGGGGCTGGAGGCGCTGCAGGTCGCGCTGGTGACCCGCGCCGGGGAACATGCCGGCTCGATCATGCCCGGCTTTACCCACCTCCAGACCGCGCAGCCGGTCACTCTGGGCCACCACCTGATGGCCTATTACGAGATGATCGGCCGCGACCGTTCGCGCTTTGCCGACGCACGGCGGCGCATGAACCGCAGCCCGCTGGGCGCCGCCGCACTGGCCGGCACCGGCTTTCCGATCGACCGGCTGATGACCGCGCAGGCGCTGGGTTTCGACGCGCCGACCGACAACAGCCTCGATTCGGTGTCCGACCGCGATTTCGCCCTCGATTACCTGATGGCGGCCACCCAGTGCGCGCTGCACCTGTCGCGCCTTGCTGAAGAGTTCATCATCTGGGCCAGCCAGCCCTTCGGTTTCGTCACGCTGCCCGATGCACTGTCGACCGGCAGCTCCATCATGCCGCAGAAGAAGAATCCCGACGCGGCTGAACTGGTGCGCGGCCATTCGGGGCGCATCTCGGGCTGCCTGATGGCGCTGATGATGACGATGAAGGGCCTGCCGCTCGCCTATTCGAAGGACATGCAGGACGACAAGCCGCCGGTTTTCGAAGCGGCCGGCTTGCTCGCCCTGTCGATCGCGGCGATGACCGGCATGGTTGCGGAAACGAAGTTCCGTACTGAGCGCATGCTCGCCGCCGCCGAACTGGGGTTTGCCACCGCCACCGACCTGGCCGACTGGCTGGTTCGTCAGGCCGACATTCCCTTCCGCGAGGCGCACCACATCACCGGCGCCGCGGTCAAACTGGCCGAGAGCCGGGGCACGGCGCTGGACAAGTTGCCGCTGGAAGACCTCAAGGCCATCGACAGCCGCATCGACGAACGCGTATTCAAGGCGCTCTCGGTCGAGGCTTCGGTCGCCGCGCGCAAATCGCACGGCGGCACCGCGCCCGAGCAGGTGCGCCTGCGCGTGGCGGATGCCCGCGATGCGCTCGGTCTGGAGTAGGTGTTGATGCGTAAGGTCGCGGTTATCCTGATGCTGGCGGCGCTTGCTGCCTGCGGGCAGCGTTCGGCGCTGGGGCTCCAACCGGGCCAGCAGCTGCCGCCCGCGCCTTACGGCCGTGCGGACCGGCCGGCTGCGGCCGAACTGCTGAAGCTACCCACTCAGGCCATTCCAGAGCGCAGCGTCGAACTGCGTACCCGTTCCGAGCAGCGCGAAGACGATCCTTTCGATCTTCCGCCGCCGGAATCGCCGCAACCCGAAGCTGCCAAGCCCGAATCAGCCAAGCCTCAATAAGGCCAGAAAACTTCCATGGATCATTTTGCAAACACCGGCGGCGAACTTCACGCCGAACAGGTTCCGCTCGCCGCCATCGCGCGGGAGGTGGGCACCCCGGTCTACGTCTATTCGCGCGCCACGCTGTCGCGCCACGCCAGGGTATTCCGCGAAGCGCTTTCCGCGCTGCCCAAGGTGCACATCGCCTTTGCGGTGAAATCGAACCCCAACCTAGCGGTGCTGCGCCTGCTGGCCAAGGAAGGGTACGGCGCCGACGTCGTCTCCGAAGGCGAGATGAACCGCGCGCTGGCAGCCGGGATGAAGCCTGAGGACATCGTCTTCTCGGGCGTGGGCAAAACCCGCGCCGAACTGATCGCGGCGCTGCGCGCCGGTATCGGCCAGTTCAACCTCGAGAGCGAGGAAGAAGGCGTCGAACTCTCCGAGATCGCCGTGGACCTCGGCGTCCGGGCGATCTGCACCCTGCGCGTGAACCCGGATGTCGATGCGCGGACCCACGCCAAGATTTCCACCGGCAAGGCGGAGAACAAGTTCGGCGTGGCATACGACCGCGCTGCCGACATCTACGTGCGGCTTTCTGCGCTGCCGGGCCTCGATATGCGCGGCCTTGCCGTTCACATCGGCAGTCAGATCAGCGATCTGGAGCCTTCGCGGCAGGCCTTCATCAAGATGGGCGCGCTGATGATGGCCCTTCGCGAAAAGGGCCAGTCGGTCACGCACATGGACCTCGGCGGCGGGCTTGGTGTGCCTTACAAGGCGGACGACGTACTGCCGACTCCGGCCGACTATGGCCGCATGGTCAGCGACGTGGCGCAGGACTGGGGCGTCACCCTGATGTTCGAGCCGGGCCGTGTCATCACCGGCAATTCCGGCGTGCTCGTCACCGAAGTCGTGCGCGTGAAGCAGGGCACGGACAAGCCGTGGATCGTCGTCGATGCAGCGATGAACGACCTTGCCCGCCCGGCGATGTACGATGCCTGGCACGATTTCGCGGCGGTGAAGCCTTCGGGCGAAAGCATGATCGCCAACATCGTCGGCCCGATCTGCGAAAGCTCGGACACGTTCGCGATGGCCCGCGACATCGATGCGGTGAAGGCGGGCGACCTTGCGATCTTCCGCACCGCCGGCGCTTACGGCGCGACGATGGCCAACACCTACAACAGCCGCCCGCTAGTGCCGGAAGTCATGGTCGACGGTGACAGGTGGGCGATCGTCGCCAACCGCATCGAACCCGCCGCGATCCTCGCCGCCGAGCAGGTGCCTGATTGGCTGGACTGACAGCGGCGGCGGGCCTTGTCGGTAGGGCAGGGCCTAGTCGCGGCGGAGCGAGCTTGGTAGCGTGACCGGATGATCGAAACGCTTCCTCTTTTCCACCGCATCACAGGGCGGCCGGTCGTGGTGCTGGGCGAGGGTGAGGCGGGGGAGGCCAAGCGGCGTCTGGTCGAGCGGGCCGGAGCCATCATCGTAACCGACCTGCGGGACGGGATCGCCAGCGGCGCCCGCCTCGCCTTCATAGCCCTTGAAGACGACGCGGTGGCCGAAGCTGCCGTGGCCCAGGCCCGCGCCGCCGGAATGCTGGTCAACGCTACCGACCGCCCGGCGCTATGTGATTTCACCGTGCCCTCGATCCTCGACCGCTCGCCGGTTCTGGTGGCGATCGGCACCGGAGGCGCTTCGGCAGGTCTTGCCAAGCAACTGCGGCTGCGCCTGGAAGCGCTGCTGCCCCAGTCGCTGGGCGCGCTCGCTTCCGGCTTGGGCGCATCGCGGGCGGCTTTGCGGCAGCGCTTTCCCGGGGCAGGCGAAAGGCGCCGTGCGCTCGATGCGGCTCTGGCGGCGGGCGGGGCGCTCGATCCGCTGGCGGAGGACAGTGCGGCCCACATCCCGGTATGGCTGGCCGGCGCGCCCGCAGGCGAGGCTGGGCTTGCAGAGATTGCCCTGCGCAGCGATGACCCCGAAGACCTTACCCTGCGCGAGGCCCGCCTTCTAGGCACCGCCGATGTCATCGTGCACGATTCGCGAGTTTCCCCAGCCGTGCTCGACAGGGCCAGGGCCGATGCCGTTCGGCTGGAAAGCGATGACGCGTCGGTGCGTGACCGAATAGCGGGTTTGACGGTCGTTTTGCGCGCCCCTCTTTGAAGCGTTAACCTTCGAGAGGCGCGGTGATGCCACTGTCTAGGAACAACGGCTTGCAAACGGGTTTACCAAATCGCGCTTATTGCTGATATATAACAAAATTATACGCAGCACCGGCTTAGGCTGGTTGAGATTGCCGATGACAGTTTTTTAATTCAGCACATGGTCGGGGTTGCGGCAGGGCGTTCTTCATGAGGGCTTCCAGCATGGCAACTCAGCGTGATGATGCGGCGACGACGTCGCATGAGGTCGTGCGCGTCGATCGCGCCGAACTGCCCGACCTCGACGTGCCCACCGGCGTGTTTTGTAGCCGCAATGATCTGGTGCGGATCGATGCCGGCGATGACAACAACGCCGAACTGATGTCCTGCCTCTACCCGTTTCACCGCGAAGACTGACGCGGTCCTCATGGAACTGCGCGGACCACTGGCGAGCCTTCGCCAGGACCACATTGAATGGGAGCGCGGGCAATAGGCCTTGAGCAGGGCGCTCGCGGCGTGGCGGGCGGAGCCGGTGGTGGCGCCGGTGCTGGCGGCGATGAAGCGCTTCGGCGCAGGCGCGCCCCTTCAAAGATGCGGCGCTCTGGCCTTGCTGTTCGACCCTGCCAGCGGGCGGGCGCTGGCCTTCTCGCGCAGCCTGGTCGATGCCGGGCTCGCGGCGTTGGACGGCAACCCGCTTGGCCAGTTGCCGCTGAGCCATGGCAGCCGCGATGCCGCGCCGCTGCTGGTGCTGGCACAGTCGGGCAGCGCCAGGCTGACGCTATCGGCCTACGACGGGACGGCGCTTGCCTTGCTTCCGGCGGCCCGAACCGCGCGGTTCCGTCCGGTGGAGAACTGGGCGCTGGTGCTGGTGGGATCCTGTAAGGGGGACCGGGCGCTGCGCGATGACGAAGGCGGGCTAAAAACAGAGCTTTGCGCGTTCACCGCCGGCGACCTTCACTATCGCCATGGCCCGAACGAAGCGGTCGAAGTGCGCAGTGTCGACGGGTCGATGGCGATGTTGCAACTGGAACGCCAACTGGACGAGCATGAGCCGGTGCGCGAATATGCGCTGGCCGATGGCGCGCTCGTGCATCAGGCAAGCGCGCGTAAGGAGGATAGCCGCGCCGAATTGGCCATGGCGCTGTTGGGCCGCATGAACCGGATCGACGCGGTGCCGCAGATGGCGCGCGCTGCTCTGGGCGGCGGCGGCGATGCGATGCGCTGGCAGGCCTTGCGTGAAGTCATCGTGCTGGATGCGCTGGCCGGAATGGAACTCCTGGCGCAGGTTGCCGCCGACCCTGAGGATTCGCTCGGGGTGCAGGCGGGCGCGTTGCTGGAGCAATTGCTGGCATCGCGGCCGGATTTGCAAGGCGGCGCTGCATGGCCTGGCTGATCGAATCGACCGATCCCACGTCGGCCTCTGTGGAGGAAGTACGCGATGCGCTGGCGGTCTGGGGCTTCGACCCGGCCGAGGAGGAGAGTATCGCGCATGCGGCGCACTGGTTGCGGCGACTGGGCAACGACCGTGATTTCCTGGGCGACCTGCTTATCGGCATGCTGGCGGGGCGGCCGCCTGCCGGAGAGGTCGGCATCGATGTGGGCGAAACCAACCGCATCGTCCTTGCTGCACCGGGACGCGGCAATTTCTCGCTCAGCGCCAGCATCTGGCCTTCGCAGGAGGAAAACGTCCTGCGCGCCAGCGGGCCCGAAGCCTTCGCATACGGGACGGCGCATGACCACCATCACGACTTCCTCGTACTTGGCTATTTCGGCCCCGGCGTGGAGTTCGAGAATTACGAATATCGCTACGAAACGGTGGCGGGCTGGAGGGGCGAGCCGGTCGATCTGCATCCGCTCGGGCGGTCCCGGCTCGAGCCGGGCGCCCTGTTTCACTACCGCGCTCACCGCGACATACACGTCGTGCATCCGCCGCAATCGCTTTCGGTGGCGCTGACCCTGTCGCACGAACATGCAGCCAAAGGATGGATGGACCACTACCTGTTCGACGTGGAGGCGGGCTGCATCGCGCGGGTCCTGGGCCATGGTCCCAGCGAGGCGTTCCTGCGCATCGCGGTCGCGCTTGGCGGGGAGGAGGCGAAGGACCTTGCGGCCCGATTCGGCCGCCATCACCCAAGTGACCGCATGCGGCTATCCGCGTGGCGTGCGCTGGCGGCTTGCGCCGGTAACCGAGAGGCACAGGACGCTGTGTGGGCCGAGGCCGAGGCTTGCGGAAGCCGCGTCGTGGAGGCGGCCGCAGCGGCGCGGCGCCGGGCGATTTCGCCCTAGAACCTGCCGCCGACGAGCGCGTCGATGGCGCCTTGCAGGATGACCGCCGCCGCTGCCGAATCGATGCGGGTTGCCCGCTTCGCGCGGCTCATGTCCTGTTCGATCAGGCCGCGTTCGGCGGAGGAGGTGGACCAGCGCTCGTCCCACAGCAGGATAGGCAGGCCCAGTACGGAAAGGTTGCGGGCATAGGCGCGGCTCGACTGCGAGCGGGGGCCTTCCGAACCGTCCATGTTGAGCGGCAGGCCGATGACAACGCCTTTGACCGAGCGTTCGCGGATCAGCGCCTCCATCAGCGCTTTGTCGGCGCCGAACTTGCCGCGCTTGATGGTCTTTCCGGGCGAAGCGAAGCGCCACCCGGGATCGCAGAACGCGGTGCCGATGGTCTGCGTCCCAAGGTCCAAGGCGAGCAGGGCGCCGGCCTGGGGCAGCTCGGCCCGGAAATCCAGTGCGCTGGTGGTGACCGCTGCGGTCACTTTTGCGCCTGTGTCTTCTGCCATGCTGCGACGCGCCTTTCGAAATCGGCCCTCAGATTGGCCCAGAACAGCGTCACGTCATAGAGGTGGTAGTTGTTTCCGGGAAGCACGTAAGGCCCAAGGTCGAGCTTGGGCGGCGGGCCGATGTGGAGGAAATTATCGGGGCCGCAGGCAGCAGGCACCACCTGGGCAGCCAGCGTACCGCCGCTTGTCGCGAAATCGGGGACGAGCGTGCCCAGGTTCGCACCGTCATCCGAACTTGTGCCCGGCGTCCCGGTGAGGGGATTTGTGCACAGGAACGCGCTGCCGGCTACGGACTTGCCGTCCAGTCCGGTGCGGCGGGCATAGGCCTTCACCAGCATCTCGGTATCAGCCGGATCGGCGACCGAGAGCCAGCTGACCACACAGCCAGCCTGATCGGCCCGTTCGCAGGCGGGCAGGCCCATTTTCGGCAGGTCGTGTTCCATCGAGACCGGCCAGCCAATCACCCAGGCCCCAACCAGGCGCTTTGCAAGCGGGGTGCCGGCGACGCGGTCGCGTAGGAGGCGGCGCAGCAGGAATGCGCCTTGGCTGTGCCCGGCCAGCGCAATGGGCTGGCCTTCGGGCAGGTGCCGGGTGAAGATCTCGAAGGCGGCAAGGACGTCGCCATACGCGAGGTCAAGCGCTTGTGCCGCCTCGGGTCTGGCGGTGAGGAAGGCGCCAATCGCCGCCTGGCGATAGCGCGGAGCCCAGAGCGCCTCGGCCTCGTTGAAGGGGCTGGCCATGCCCTTCACGAACAGCGCTGTGCGCTGGCGGCTGGTGGCATCGTCCAGCGAGCCGTTCCAGGCATCGCGCGCGACATAGCTGGTGGGATGGACGAAGAACACGGCGACCGGCAGCTTCTGTTCCGGCGCCGTAACGCCGGGAGGAAGCCATGACGATGGATCGTCCTTGAGGCCGGGGCGCGCCGCCCACATCGCCGGGTTCTCCCAGGATTCGGGAGGCAGGGCCTGCTGTCCGGCGAAGGAGACGCCGGGCACGAAAGCCATCTCAGTCAGGTCCTCCGACCACAGGCGCAGGGCAAGCAACAGCGCCAGCAACAGGACGGTGACGCCTGCTATCAAATACAGGAATTTGCGCGCCATGGCGTCAGGAATGCTCCACGTTCGCCAGTTTTTCGGCTGGCTCACCGCCGTTGCGGGCCGCCTCGCGCTCAAGCCAGATCTTGATCATCGCCACCAGCGGATCGGCGAGAGCAAGGCCCAGCAGGCCGAACAGGACGCCCATGATAAGCTGTGCAGCCAGCACCAGCGCGGGCGGCAGGTCAACCGTCTTGCGGGCGATGTAGGGTACGATCAGGTAGCCATCGATCAAGTGGATCAGCACGTAGACGAAGATCGTGTATATCCCCATTTCGGCGCTGACCGAGAAGCCGACCATGACCATGATCGCTCCCGAGATCGGCGCGCCGATGTTGGGCAGGAACGCTAGTAGGGCGGTGATAAGGCCCAGCAATGCGGCCATCGGCACGCCGTAGAATTGCAGCATGCACCAGGTGAAAAGGCCCTCAACGGTCATGCCGATGACGCGGCCCAGAAGCAGGCGGCGCAGGGCGCGGCCCATGACCTGCGCAGTCGCCTCGAAGTGGACGCGCCGGTCCACCGGCAGCATCCAGCCTACTCCCCGGCGATAGAGGCGCGGCTCCATTGCCATGTAGATGCCCAGCACCAGGATCAGGAACAGCGTGGTGAGGGCCCCGAACAGGCCGCCCAGCACGGCGGTGACCTGGCTGATGCCGCCCATGGCCTCCTGCGCGATCGAGCGTACGTCGCGCACTCGCACTTCCATGCCGTGCTGTTGCAGCCAGGCGAGGCCGCGATGGAACTGGCTTTCGATGGTGTCGGGAAGTTCGGCCGCCTGCTGCGTGATCTGGCTACCGGCGAAGCGGCCCAGCCAGAACAGGAACAGCAGCGATGCCACCAGCACCATCGCAACGCGCCAGCCCCGCCCGATCGGCAGCACCCTGCCGATCATCCGCGCACCGCCGTCGATCAGCGCTGCGAAGACCACGCCGCCGAAGATGACCAGCAGCGATTGCGAAAGGAACACGCCCAGCGCGAAAAGCGCGACCATGCCGATCCACACGAAAGCCTTGCGGGCCTCGTGCCGGATCAGCGGGTCGGCGATGTCGGTCGGCCCCGCGCGCCGGGGCGCGAGGTCTTCGGCTTCGGTTTCGGCCGCCGTCACTTGGCCGCGTCGATGCGGGGGCGCAGGCTGGTGAAGGCACGGCCATCGCGCATGGCGCTCCACCAGGTCAGCGGATTCCAGCCTTGGGTGCCGTCGAGAGAGAAAGTGATGAATTCCGCCCGCCCGCCGATGTTCGACAGCGGAACAGGACCACCCAGGCCGCCGTCAGGCTCGCCCCGGCTGTTGACATAAAACGGCGCGCGGCTGTCGGCCGAACGGTCACGGTCGTCGCCCATCAGGAAGACATGGTCTTCGGGCAAGGTGATCTCCGCATAATTGTCGAGGTCCTGGTCGATATAGTCGATCACCTGATAACTCGCGCCGTTGGGCAGGGTTTCACGGTAGGTCGGCAATTCGTAAACCTCGCGGCCGCTGGGCAGGCGGGTGCGGTACTGGCCGAAACCATCATAGCAATGGCCGGGCTCCTGGCCTTCGCAGGTGAGCTTGTCATCGGCTGCGATCTGTACTGGCGGTTCGATCTCGCGCTCGATGAATTTGCCGTTTAGGCGGATGCGCCCGTCGATCACGGCAATCCGGTCCCCCGGCAGGGCGACCACGCGCTTGATGAGGTCCGCCTTGCGGTTGCCCGGCACGACGATGACGACATCGCCGTATTGCGGGGTCTGCCCCAGGATCCGCCATGGCGCGCGCGGTAGCAGGTGAAAGCTGAGCGACGACCAGTTCCAGCCATAGGGGTACTTCGATACCACCAGCCGGTCGCCCACGAGCAGTCCTGGCATCATCGAGATCGACGGGATGTAGAACGGCTTGGCGATGAACGAATGGAACGCGAGCACCCCCAGCAACATGAAAGCCAGGCCGCGCAGTTCCTGCACCCAATTAGTGGCTGGCGCTGTCGGCTTCTTTTCTTCAGCCGGCGGGATCAGGGTTTTGCTGCCGGGAAGGGCGGTCTGGTTGGTCATGGTCGCGGAGGAACTCGGCTTCAGGCGCTGATCGGGGTAACCGGACGGGCTTCGATGATGACGAAGGCCTGTGCCCATGGGTGGTCGTCGGTGAGCGTCAGGTGAACCACGGCTTCGTGGCCCTCGGGAATCAACGAATCGAGCCGTTTCTTCGCACCGCCGGTAAGCTCCAGGGTAGGCGCACCGGACTTTGCGTTGACGACGCCGATGTCCTTCATGAACACGCCGGCCTTGAAGCCGGTTCCAACCGCCTTGGAGAAGGCCTCCTTCGCGGCGAAGCGCTTGGCCAGCGTGCCGGCTATGGTATGCGGGCGGCGGGCTGCCTTGGCACGCTCGACCTCGGTGAACACGCGATTGAGGAACCGGTCGCCGAAGCGGTCGAGCGAATTCTGGATTCGCTCGATGTTGCACAAGTCAGAACCGAGCCCGATGATCATGCCGCGCCTGCCGTTGCCGGAGCTTCCACCGCCGTCTTTTCCATCACCGCACCTCGTCCATCAGCGCGCGCATCTTCTTCACGCTGACGTCCAGCCCGCAGAAGATCGCCTCGCCGATGAGGTAGTGTCCGATGTTGAGTTCCGCCAGTTGCGGAATCGCCGCGATGGGCTGAACATTGTCGTAAGTCAGGCCATGCCCGGCATGCGGCTCGATGCCGTTCTTCGCGGCAAGCGCGGCCATGTCGACGATCCGGCGCAGTTCGAGCTGGACCTGTTCGCCTTCGGCATGGGCATATTCGCCGGTGTGGAATTCAACGACCGGCGCTCCCAGCTTCATCGCCGCTTCGATCTGGCGCGGCTCGGGGGCGATGAACAGGCTGACGCGGATGCCAGCGTCGGTCAGCCGGGCGACGATGGGGGCGAGGCGGTTGTGCTGGCCGGCGGCGTCGAGGCCGCCTTCCGTCGTGCGCTCCTCGCGCCGTTCGGGCACGATGCAGGCGGCGTGCGGCGCGTGGCGCAGCGCGATCTCCAGCATTTCATCGGTCGCGGCCATTTCCAGATTGATGGGCAGGCCGGTCGCCTCGAACACCCGGAACAGGTCTTCGTCGCGGATGTGACGGCGATCTTCGCGCAGGTGCACGGTGATGCCGTCGCCGCCCGCCTGCGCCACGATCTGCGCGGCGCGCGCGGGATCGGGATGCATCCCGCCGCGCGCGTTTCGGATCGTCGCGACGTGGTCGATGTTGACGCCGAGGCGAAGCCGCGAAGGGTTGTGCACGTTCATCCGTTCATCCTGAACTTGGGGTCCGCTCATCCTGAGCGCGGCGAAGGAAGGATCAGGCCTGTGCCCGGCTGCCGGGCTTGATAGCCGGGCTGGAAGCGAGTTCGGGCGGCAGTTCGTCCGGCGCATACGTCGGGAAGTTGAGCGCGACGAGCGGGAAGAACGGCACGCCAAGGTCTACCGACCCGGCCGAACGGTCAACCAGCGAGGCCGCGGCGATGACCACGCCGCCAGCTTCCTCGATCGCCTTGATGGCTTCGCGGCTGGAGAGGCCCGTGGTCACCACGTCTTCCACCATCAGCACCTTGTCGCCCGGTTCCAGCGAGAAACCGCGGCGCAGTTCGAAAGTGCCGGTGGGGCGCTCGACGAACATCGCGTCGACCTGAAGCGCACGGCCCATCTCCTGGCCGATGATGACGCCGCCCATCGCCGGGGAGACGACTTTGGCGATCTGCCTGCGGATGTCGTGCGGCAGCTTGGCGGCAATTGCCACGGCAAGCCTTGCTGCGCGGTCGGGATTCATCAGTACTCGCGCGCATTGCAGATAGTGTGCGCTATGACGGCCGGAGGAAAGCAGGAAGTGACCTTCCAGCAAAGCCTTGCTGGCACGGAACTCGGCGAGGACCTCTTCTTCGAGCATTACGGACGTTACCCTTGGTGCGATTTTTATTGATCTGGCACAGTTACACTGCGCCTTGCGTCAAAAATTCCCCTAGAGGCGCTTGAGACACGCGGCAAGCGCGCGTATAGCCCGGCCCAAAGGGGGCGAACGCCTCCATAACAGGGGTGCGCGTGGGACGGGGCAAGCCGGATCGCGCGTTCGAAGGAAGTGGAAGCGCAAAAAACCATGGCATTCGGCAAAATTTCTCATGGCCTGGGGCAGACGATCGGAGCCCTCGGGATATCCGCCGTCGCTGCCCTGACCGCCGTTGTTCCCGCTTTTGCGCAGGATGCGCCCGCTGCGCCGTCCGCCATCGCCACCGGCGCCGCGCAGGGAGCCGCCATGGCTTCCGGTGCGGGCAGCTACACCCCGATGAAGCCGGTCGAAGGCATCGGCATGCCGATCGACGGCGCCTACGGGCTGCAGACCCAGTTCTCCAAGACCGGCGAATATGGTGAGTGGATCCACAACATCATCCTGATGCCGATCATCACCGCCATCTGCGTGCTGGTGCTGATTTTGCTGGCGGTCATCGCGGTGCGGTTCAACCGCCGCCGCAACCCGGTCGCCTCGAAGACCAGCCATAACACGATCCTCGAAGTCGTGTGGACGCTGGTTCCGGTGCTGATCCTGATCGGCATCGCGGTCCCCTCGATCGACCTGATCGCCAAGCAGTACAAGCCCGCCCCCGAAGGCGCGCTGACCATCAAGGTCACCGGCAACCAGTGGTTCTGGACTTACGGCTACCCGGACAACGGCGACTTCGAGGTTATCTCGAACATGCTGAACGTCCCCGGCGCGCCGACCATCAACAACGGCGTACGCGAAGTCGGCTCCAAGCCTTGGGACGGCCCCTCGCACCTCGAAGTCGACAACCGCATGGTCGTGCCGGTGGGTGAACCCATCCGTCTCCAGATTACCGCAGCCGACGTGATCCACTCGTTCGCCGTGCCTTCACTGTGGTTCAAGCTGGACGCCGTGCCTGGCCGCATCAACGAGAAGGTCCTCGTGGTCGAAAAGCCGGGCGTCTATTATGGCCAGTGCTCGGAACTGTGCGGTGCGAAGCATGGGTACATGCCGATCGCCGTCGAGGCCCTGCCGCGCGACAAATACAATGCCTGGGTCCTGACCCACGCCGGTGCCGAGATCGACACCGGCAAGAAGAAGTCGGCAGCCGCTGCTGCGGTGCCCGCCCCGGTAGCGGACGCGTCCGAAGCGGCTCCCGCCGCCGACGCAACCGCCGAAGCCGAATAATAGAAAATTCAGGACAGGGTCCAGACCATGGCAACCACCGCTGACCACTTCCAGGCTCACTCGGAAGAACACGGGCATCACGATCATGAACACAAGCCGGCGTTCTTCGCCCGCTGGTTCATGTCCACCAACCACAAGGACATCGGTACGATGTACCTGATCTTCGCGATCATCGCGGGGATCGTGGGCGGTGCCTTCTCGGGCATGATGCGCGTCGAGCTTGCCCATCCGGGCATCCAGTATCTCGATACCTTCGCCCGTTGGTTCGGCGCGGTGAACCCCGACTTCAACACGACGCTGCATACCTGGAACGTCCTGATCACTGCGCACGGTCTGATCATGGTGTTCTTCATGGTCATGCCGGCGATGATCGGCGGCTTCGGCAACTGGTTCGTGCCGCTCATGATCGGCGCGCCGGACATGGCCTTCCCGCGCATGAACAACATCTCGTTCTGGATGACGGTGGCCGGCTTCCTGTCGCTGATGGTGTCGCCGTTCGTGCCGGGCGGCACGGGTAACGGCGCTGGCACCGGCTGGACCGTCTATGCGCCGCTGTCGACCAGCGGTTCGCCCGGGCCCGCCGTCGATTTCGGCATCTTCGCGCTGCACCTTGCCGGTGCAGGCTCGATCATGGGCGCGATCAACTTCATCACCACCATTCTCAACATGCGCGCGCCTGGGATGACCATCCACAAGATGCCGCTGTTCGTATGGTCGATGCTGGTCACGGCGTTCCTGCTGCTGCTCTCGCTGCCGGTTCTGGCCGCCGCGATCACCATGCTGCTGACCGACCGCAACTTCGGCACCACCTTCTTCGACGCTTCCGGCGGCGGCGATCCGATCCTGTACCAGCACCTGTTCTGGTTCTTCGGCCACCCCGAAGTCTACATCATGATTCTGCCCGGCTTCGGCATCATCTCGCAGATCGTCTCGACCTTCTCGAAGAAGCCGGTGTTTGGCTACCTCGGCATGGCCTACGCCATGGTCGCCATCGGCGTCGTCGGCTTCATCGTGTGGGCGCACCACATGTATGCAACCGGCCTGTCGGTGAACACCAAGATGTATTTCACCGCCGCCACCATGGTCATCGCGGTGCCCACCGGCATCAAGATCTTCTCGTGGATCGCGACGATGTGGGGCGGTTCGGTCGAGTTCAAGTCGCCGATGGTCTGGGCGCTGGGCTTCATCTTCCTGTTCACCGTGGGCGGCGTCACTGGCGTCGTGCTGGCGAACGGCGGCGTGGATGACGTGATGCACGACACGTACTATGTGGTCGCACACTTCCACTACGTGCTGTCGCTGGGTGCGGTGACCGCGCTCTTCGCAGGGTTCTACTACTGGTTCCCGAAGATGAGCGGCAAGATGCACTCGGAATTCCTGGCGCATGTCCACTTCGTGATCTTCTTCATCGGCGTGAACATGATCTTCTTCCCGATGCACTTCCTGGGTCTGCAGGGCATGCCGCGCCGCTACCCGGATTACGCCGAGGCATACGAATACTGGAACCACATCGCGACGATCGGCTACATGGTCATGGCGAGCAGCCTGGTCGTATGGTTCGTCAACATCATCTATGCCTACGTCGCCGGCAAGAAGGTGGGAGACAACTACTGGGGCGAAGGCGCGACCACGCTTGAGTGGACGCTCTCCAGCCCGCCGCCTTTCCACCAGTTCGAGACGCTTCCCGTGATCGGCGAAACGGCTCACCACTGATCCCGCCCGGCTCTTCAGGAGCCGAGCTGCGAAGCAATGATCCAGGGCCTCGATGCGAGTTGCCCTGGATCATCTGCATTCAGGCCCCTCGCTTTTAGGGCGCCGGCAGGTGTATGATCGAATGACAATGACGAGTCCCACCCCAGCGGCCGCAGCTGCCAACCCGCCACTCCCGGCCGATTGGCGAGACCTTATCGCACTGACCAAGCCGCGGGTGATGAGCCTGGTCATCTTCACTGGCCTGTGCGGCCTGCTTGCCGCGCCTCAGCATATCCACCCGGTTCTTGGCTTCACCGCTATCCTGTGCATCGCCATGGGTGCGGGCGGCGCCGCGGCACTCAACCAGTGGTGGGAGGCCGATATCGACGCCGGCATGAAGCGCACCGCGCAGCGCCCGATCCCCCAAGGACGCCTTGATCGCACCACCGCGCGCGATTTCGCCGGCGTGCTGTGCGCCGCCTCGGTGTTCCTGATGGGCGTTGCGATCAGCTGGCTGGCCGCCGCGATCCTGGCAATCTCGATCGTGTACTATGCGGTCGTCTATACGATTTGGCTTAAGCCGCGCACGCCGCAGAACATTGTCATCGGCGGCGGTGCCGGCGCGTTCCCGCCGCTGATCGGCTGGGTGGCGGCCACCGGCCACATCTCGGCTATGCCGGTGGTGCTCTTCGCCATCATCTTCATGTGGACCCCGCCCCATTTCTGGGCGCTGGCGCTCTATGTGAAGACCGATTACGCCAAGGTCGGCATTCCGATGATGCCGGTTGTCGCGGGCGAACGATCGACCCGTCGGCAAATCCTTGTTTACGCGATATTGCTGCTGCCGCTCAGCGCGTTGCCTTGGTGGCTGCCCGGTGATGAGCATGCCGGGGCGATCTACGGCGTCTCGGCGCTCGTCCTTTCCAGCGTGTTCCTCGGCTTCGCGATTCGCGTTGGCCTGCGTGAACGCACGGGTCCGGACGATGCGATGAAGCCGGAAAAGCAGATGTTCGCCTATTCGATCCTCTACCTCTTCGCGTTGTTTGCGGCGCTCGTCGTCGACCGCTTCATTCCTCTCTGATCGGAACCAGACGATGCCCAAATCGCCCAAGCAGCATGTACCCCAGAGCGTCGATCAGATCCGCCGCGGCCGCAACCGCGTGCTGGCGCTGAGCCTGGGCGCTTTCGTGATCCTCATCTTCTTCATCTCGATCGCCAAGATGGGCTGACATGGTGGCAAGCGCTCCCCCCACGCCGCGCCGTAGCAATCGCAGGACTGCGCTGACGGCGCTGTCGGCGGCGCTCGCCATGCTGGGGCTGGGCTATGCCTCGGTGCCGCTATACCGGATGTTCTGTCAGGCGACCGGCTACGGCGGCACTACCCAGCGCGCCGATGAGGCGCAGGCCGCCACAGTCAAGGATAGCGGGCGCACCATCTCGATCCGCTTCGATGCCAATGTCGAACGGAACATGCCCTGGCAGTTCAAGCCGCTACAGCGCACTGATACGGTTTCCATCGGCGCGCGCGATATGGCGCTGTTCTGGGCCAAAAACACCTCGGGCAAGACGGTGACCGGCACCGCCAGCTTCAACGTCGAGCCCGAACAGGCCGCACGCTACTTCAACAAGATCCAGTGCTTCTGCTTCACCGAACAGACGCTGAAGCCCGGTGAGGAAGTGCGCATGCCGGTGCTTTATTACATTGATCCGGCGATTCTGGACGATCCGGACAACAAGGACGTCCAGCAGATCACCTTGAGCTACACTTTCCATGTCACTTCGACCCAGGACAACTCTGGCGGCGATGCAAAGACACTGGACCGAACCCAAGCGGGCGGTTAAGGCCGGCACGGGAACCGTTTGCGTAATAAATTTCGCTCAAAGCGCTGCGCAAACGGCTGACAGATTGGATGAACGGGGACGAAGGTACCATGGCAGGCACGAAGAACCACGATTACCATATCCTTCCGCCGGACATCGCGCCGCTTGCCACTACCGTGGGCGCCTTCACGTTCACCACCGGCATGGTCCTGTTCATGCACGACATGCCCGGCGGCATGTTCGTGCCCTGGGCCGGCATGGCGATCCTGCTCGCCTCGATGTTCATGTGGTTCTCCAAGATCGTCCACGAAGCTCATGCCGGCGATCACACGCCGGTGGTGCAGCTGCACCAGCGCTACGGCATGATTCTTTTCATCGCTTCTGAAGTGATGTTCTTCGTCGGCTGGTTCTGGGCCTTCTTCGACTTCTCGCTGTTTCCCTCGGAGCTGGCGGAGTCGATTGGCGGACAATGGCCGCCCAAGGCGATCGAAGCGGTCATGGACCCCTTCTCGCTGCCGCTGCTCAACACCCTGATCCTGCTGTGCTCGGGCACCACGGTAACCTGGGCGCACCACTCGTTGATCCACGGTGACCGTGAAGGCCTGAAGAAGGGTCTTTGGGCCACCATCCTGCTGGGCGTGTTCTTCTCGTTCATCCAGGCTTACGAGTACATCCACGCGCCGTTCGGCTTCGGTGGCAACACCTATGGCTCAGCCTTCTACATGGCGACCGGCTTCCACGGCTTCCACGTGATCGTCGGCACGATCATGCTGATCGTCTGCCTGAAGCGGACCTACAACGGCGACTTCACGCCGCGCCAGCACTTCGGCTTCGAAGCCGCTGCATGGTACTGGCACTTCGTCGACGTGGTGTGGTTGTTCCTCTTCGTTGCCGTCTACATCTGGGGCGGCTGGGGTTACCCGACGCACTGATGCATCGACCCCGAATTTAACGAAAGGGCAGCCGAAGAACGCTTCGGCTGCCCTTTTCGCATCTCCAGCGCAGGAACCCCAAATGCGCCGCATTCCGATTATCGCCACGATCATTGTCCTTGCCGCCGTGGCGCTCATGGTTGCGCTGGGCTTTTGGCAACTGCGCCGCCTGCACCAGAAAGAGGCGTTGCTGGCGCACTATACCGCCGCCAGGGGCAACCCCTCGCCCGTGGAATGGACAAGCGCCGGCGTAGGCGAGGACATGCTCTACCGCCGCGCACGGCTCGAATGCGTGGGGACAGGCGCACGCAGCAGCATTGCCGGGCGCAATACCGCAAATCAGCCGGGCGTGGCGCAGACCGTCCGCTGCACGCTTCCTGGCGGCGGACAAGCGCTGGTCGTGTTGGGCTGGTCGCTGCAGCCGCTGGTGACGCCAAGCTGGAAAGGGGGCACGGTAACCGGCGTGATCGCGCCGGGGCCGCGTCTGGTGGCCGATCCGCCGCTTGAAGGGTTGGAGGCAAACGCTGGTCCCGATCCGGCCGAGCTGCCGAACAACCACCTGTCCTATGCGTATCAGTGGTTCCTTTTCGCGGGGACTGCTTTGGTGATCTACTTTCTGGCTTTGAAGAAGCGGAAGTAGGAAGACCTGGGGCCATCGCCCCAGACCCCGGTAATGTCGAGGTCATGTGCGCAGCTTCGTTTGCGCGCCTACCGAGGTCCGGAGACTTCATGGTCTGCGGCGGCAATGAGCGCGCGAGGCCTCTGCACGCACTAGGGCGACAGTAAAGTGGGCTAGGCCCCAAAGGCCATGTAGGTCCTCAGACCTACTTCTTCCCTACGCTTAGATTGCATTCTTCCCCGCCCATCGCTAACCGCGCTAACCCATGGAATACATCAGCACCCGCGGCAGCGCACCGGCGCTCGACTTCGAAGGCGCGACGCTCGCCGGGCTCGCATCGGACGGCGGCCTTTACGTGCCGCGCGAATGGCCTCGCTTCTCGGCGGACGAGATCGCGGCGATGGCGGGCCTTCCTTATGCCGAGCTGGCCGCAAAGGTCATGGCGCCTTTCGTCGCCGGCAGCCTCACCGAGGACCGCCTGCTCGAGCTGACGACGCAGGCTTACGGCCGCTTTGCCCACAACGCCGTCACCCCGCTCAAGCAGCTTGACGAGCAGCAGTGGGTACTGGAACTGTTCCACGGGCCGACGCTGGCGTTCAAGGACGTTGCGCTGCAGCTTCTGGGCCTGCTGTTCGAGGAATTCCTCGGCCGTTCGGAAGGCAACCTGACGATCGTCGGTGCGACTTCGGGCGACACCGGCTCTGCGGCGATCGATGCCGTGGCGGGCCGCGCCAAGGTCGACATCTTCATGCTGCATCCCAAGGGCCGCGTGTCCGACGTGCAGCGCCTCCAGATGACCACGGTGCTGGCGCCCAACGTGCACAACATCGCGCTTGAGAATGCGAACTTCGACGATGCGCAGGCGATCGTGAAGCGGGTGTTCAACGACAAGGGCATGACCGACCGCTTCGCCATCGGCGCGGTGAACTCGATCAACTGGGCGCGTCTAATGGCGCAGGTGGTCTATTACTTCGCTGCCGGTCTTCAGCTGGGCGCGCCGCATCGTAAGGTTGCGTTCTCGGTGCCGACGGGGAATTTCGGCGACGTCTTCGCCGGCTATGTCGCCGCGCAGATGGGCCTGCCGATCGAGAAGCTGATCGTGGCCACCAACGTCAACGACATCCTCCACCGCGCGCTGTCGGACGGCGATTATTCGCAGGGGACGGTTACGCCCACCGCAGCGCCTTCGATGGACATCCAGGTTTCGTCCAACTTCGAGCGTTTGCTGTTCGACCTGGGCGGTCGCGATGGCCTGGCCTTGGCAGAGCAGATGGCGGGCTTCGAATCGACCAGGGCGATGCAGCTCACCAACGCCCAGCGCGAAGGCGCTTCGGCGCTGTTCCAGTCCGCCCGCGCCGATGCCGACGAAATGGCATCGACCATCGCCTGGGCTTGGGAAAGCTGCGGCGAACTGATCGATCCGCACACCGCCTGCGGCCTGTTCGCCGCGCGCACGGCGGGGGTAGAGGCTGGCATCCCGGTCGTCACGCTGGCGACCGCGCACCCGGCCAAGTTCCCCGAGGCGGTAGAGCGCGCCACCGGCCACCGCCCGAGCCTGCCCGCCCGAGTCGGCGACCTGTTCGAGCGCGAGGAAAAGTGCAGCACGCTTCCCGGCACGTTCGAGGCGGTGACGGAGTTTGTTGCCCAGCTCGCCAGCCCGAAGGTCTGAGCGATGCGGTGCTTCGACAAGCTCGGCACTGGCGGCGTTGGATTTACGCAAGACCCGCTCATCCTGAGCCTGTCGAAGGATGCTCTGCGCAAGGGGCGGGCAAATGGCTGATCTTGTTGCCCAGCCGCAGATCCTCACAGGCGAGGGGTGGGCGGACTATGGCCTCGTCGATTCGGGCCACGGCCGCAAGCTGGAGCGCTACGGCCCGTATCGCTTCGTGCGGCCCGAGCCGCAGGCGATGTGGAGCCCGCGCCTTGCCGAGACCGAATGGGACGCGCACGGTGAATTCGTGCCCGGTTCCGACGAGGACGGCGGCGGCCGCTGGCAGTTCGACAAGGCCGTACCGCGCGATGGCTGGCCGCTGGCGTGGAACGAGGTTTCGTTCACCGCGCAGTGCACGCCGTTCCGCCACCTCGGCTTCTTTCCGGACATGGCCCCGGTGTGGGACTGGATGCGCGCCATGCTGGCCGGCAAGGACGATGCCAGCACGCTGAACCTGTTCGGCTACACCGGCGTTGGCAGCCTTGCGCTTTCGGCGCATGGCCCGGTGACGCACGTGGACGCCTCGAAGAAGTCAGTGGCGCAGGCGCGTGAAAACGCCATGCTGGCCGGCCTGGACGACCGCCCGGTGCGCTGGCTGATCGACGATGCCGCCAAGTTCACCGCGCGCGAGGTTCGCCGCGAGAAGCGCTACGACGGCATTATCCTCGATCCCCCCAAGTTCGGGCGCGGCCCCACCGGCGAGACATGGCGTCTGGAGGAGAACCTCCCGGACCTGCTGGCCGACTGCCGCCGGCTGCTCGACGGTAACAGCCGCTTCCTGTTCCTCACCGTCTACGCGGTGCGCATGTCGTCGCTGGCGCTGGCCGGGCTGATGGCGGAACTTTTCGCCGACCTGCCCGGCACCATCGAGCACGGCGACCTTGCCGTGCGCGAGGACGAGAGCGGTAGACTGCTTCCCACCGCGATCTTCGCGCGCTGGTCGAACCCTGAGTAACCGCGCCATGGCCGATTCGCTGATCCTTGAAATTGCCGACTTCGAGCAGGATGTCCTCACCGGCATCTATTCGGAGGAAACCGGCAAGCCGCAGCCGCTGCGCTTCACCATTTCGGTGCGGCTGAAGCCGGCGGACCACTACGCCCCCGACACCCCGCTGACGGCCAGCAAGAACTACATGGACCTCAAGTTCGCGGCCTCGGAAGGGCTGCCGGCCGGCGTCCACTTCAAGCTGATCGAGGCTGTGGCCGACCACGTCTGCGAAACCCTGTTCGTGCAGGACGAGCGGATCGAGTCGATCACGGTGAAGATCGTGAAACTGGCGCTCAGCGAAAATGGCGAACTGATCGGCATGACCCTGACGCGGGATCGCCGGTGAGGAACTGGCGGTGAGCGAACTGCTGCATCTCGGGCCGCTTGCCGAGGATGCGCTTGAGGCGGCCGCCGATTTCCATGCGCGGCTGCTGCCCTCGATCGAGATGACGCTTCTGGGCGGCGCCGATCCGCTGACGCTGGTATTCCTGCCCGCAGGCAGCGATCACCGCGCCTGGCGCCTCGCCGCCGTGCAGGGACTGGCCCGGCGTTTTGCGCCCTCGCGTCTCAACGCGGTGGAAAGCGACGACGCTAAGGCTATCGCTGCTACGCAAGGCTGGCTCGCCGAAGCAGGCGGCGTTACCGGGCAAATGCTTTCGCTCGATGGCAATGGCGCAGTCGGAGTGCTATATCCGGCGCAATGAGCACGCTGGCGCCTCTCGTCGATCAATTCCAGCGCAGGATCACCTATCTGCGTTTGTCGGTTACCGACCGCTGCGACCTGCGCTGCACCTATTGCATGCCCGAGCGCATGACTTTCCTGCCGAGGAAGGACGTGTTGACCCTGGATGAGATGCACGACCTTGCGCTCGGCTTCATCGCGCGGGGGATCACGAAAATCCGGCTGACCGGCGGCGAACCTCTAGTGCGGCGGGACATGATTGATCTGGTCCAGGCGATCGGCCGCAGGATCGGCGCTGATGACGGTCAGGGCCATCTTGAGGAACTGACCCTTACCACCAACGGCACCCGGCTCGCCGAATTCGCCGAGGATCTCTACCGCGCGGGTATGCGGCGCATCAACGTTTCGCTCGATACGCTGGACCGGGCCGGCTTCGCCCGCCTCACCCGGCGCGATTCGCTGCCGCAAGTGCTGGAAGGGCTGGCGGCGGCCAAGGCGGCGGGGCTCAGGGTGAAGCTCAACACCGTCGCGCTGAAGGGCGTGAACGAATACGAGATCGCCGACATCGTCGCCTGGGCGCACGCGCAAGGCTTCGAGGCGACGCTGATCGAGGTCATGCCGCTGGGCGAGGTCGAGGAAGATCGCTTCGACCACTACTTGCCGCTCCTGGCCGTGCAGGACGATCTGGCCCGGCGCTGGACGCTCACTCCCAGCGGCCACCGCACCGGCGGCCCCGCGCGGTACTGGGATGTGGCGGAAACGGGCGGGCGCCTTGGCCTGATTACGCCGCTGACCAACAACTTCTGCGACGGTTGCAATCGGATTCGCGTGACCGCCACCGGGCAGCTTTATGCCTGCCTCGGCGGTAACGAACAGGTCGATTTGCGCGCGGCGCTGCGTTCGGATGATCCCGCCGCCGCGCTTACCGATGCGCTGAACATTGCCATGAAGATCAAACCCGCGCGCCACAGCTTCGCCATCGATGCGCCCGGCGGCGCTCCGGCCTTGGCGCGGCACATGTCGATGACCGGGGGCTGACATGAAGGCAAAGCTGGTGTTCCTGGGCCGGCTCGAGGAGCAGGCCGGGCGCGGTTTCGAGGATATCGCTGCTAGCGCACCCCTGGATTGGACCGACGTGCTGGGCTGGCTGGGCGACTGGCACTCGATCGAATTCGCGGAAGCTGTCGACGGCGAGAAGGTCAAGGTCGCGCTGAATGGCGCGCTGGTTGCCGACAAGCATGGCATCGTCCTGAACGACGGCGACGAGATTGCTTTCCTTCCCCCCGTTTCGGGCGGCTGACATGTCCGATGTCCGTCTGCTGACCTCGGCCTTCGATCCGGCGGAGGAACTGCGCGCGTTCACCGCTGCACTGCCCATGGCGGGCGGGATCGTCAGCTTCCTCGGCCAGGTGCGGGAAGGGGGCGGCGTAGAGGCGCTGGAACTCAGGCATTACGATCCGCTGACCCTGCCGGCGATGGAAGGCCTTGCTGCGCGGGTGCGTGACCGCTGGCAGCTGGACGGACTGCTGGTGATCCACCGCAGCGGCGTACTGGTTCCAGGCGAGCCGATCGTCCTCGTCGCGGCGGCTGCACGGCACCGCCGCGATGCCTTTGCCGCCGCTGATTTTGCGATGGACCACCTCAAGAGCGAATCGTGGTTCTGGAAGCGCGAGAAAGTCGGCGGCGAATGGAGCTGGATCGAACCGCGCGCGCAGGATTTCGAGGATATCGGTCGCTGGCGCTAAGGTCGCCTTCGCCGGCGGGGCCGATTCTAGCCCTTCAGGCGTCCCGAAAGGTCGGCGATGACCTTGTCCTGCGCATCGAGCAATGCCGCCACTTCGGACCGGGCCGAGGTGATCGCCAGCGTGCTGGGCGATTCGTCGAGCGGGGCGGCGTCGCGCGCATCCGCATAGAGCGTGTCGAGATCGGCCAGCGCGCCCATGCCGCTGGAGCGACTTGATTCGAGCTTGGCGAGGGCAACGCTCGCCGTGCTCCACGAATCGGTGCCGACACCGCCAGACGCTGCGACCGCGCGCGTCGCGGCGGCGCGGTTCGACTGGAACTGCCGGTCGGCCGCCTGCGCGACTTTCACCAGCCCCGCCAGCCTCGTGACGAGGTCTGCGCTGGCTGGGGGCAGAGCGGGGACAGGGGCGGCTTCTTCAACGGCTGCGGGCGTGCCCGAGCCGCTGACACGCTCGACATCGCGCTGTGCGAGCGAGGGATAAGCGCCGGAGGTGGAACAGGCTGCCATGCCGAAAGGAAGCAGAATGGCGAGGTAGCGGGCTTTCGCGCGGGTCATGATGCTGCCATAGCATGGCCGCGCCATAGCGGGAGTGTCTTTCGTGGAGACGTTGTTCGGTTGCCGGATCATCCCGCCAGCTGCTGCAATCAGGTTGACACGAATCGGTGCATCCCCTAACGGCAGCGCTCTTTCCGGCACCCCGCGCCAAGCGGGATGGTCGGCGCGTCGCCCGAAAGGCTCGAGGTTCCCCTGGGATCCAGAGCGCCGGGGCAAGTTCTGTTTCGGCTCGTTTCGGGCATTTGATATTAGGTAAGGGCACCATGTTCGCAGTTGTGCGCACGGGCGGCAAGCAATACCGGGTTGCCGCCGGAGACAAGATCGCGGTTGAGAAGCTGGCTGGAGAAGCTGGCGACAAGATCACCCTGGGTGACATTCTTCTTGCCGGCAAGGACGGCGAGGTCGCGGACATTGCGAACCTTACGGTCGCTGCCGAGATCATCGCGCAGGCCAAGAGCGAGAAGGTCGTGGTGTTCAAGAAGCGCCGCCGTCACAACTACCGTCGCAAGAACGGCCACCGCCAGCAGCTCACGCTGCTGCGCATCGTGTCCGTCGGCTGACCCAGATTTTCGGAGTAACCAGAAATGGCACATAAGAAAGCAGGCGGTTCGTCGCGTAACGGTCGCGACTCTGCTGGCCGCCGTCTCGGCGTAAAGAAGTTCGGCGGTCAGGAAGTGATCGGCGGCAACATCATCATTCGCCAGCGCGGTACCCGCGTATATCCGGGCGTGAACGTCGGCATCGGCAAGGATCACACCTTGTTCGCGACGGCCGAAGGCCGCGTGCGCTTCCATGGTGGCAAGCAGGGACGCAAGTACGTCTCGGTTGACGCCGTGATGGCGGAAGCCGCCGAATAATCGGATGGTCGATATACGGGCCATCCTGACGGGATGGCCCCGCCACGCTTCCTGAGCGTGGCATTAGAGGGAGAGGGCCATAAAGCCCGTCTCCCTTTTTTCGTTTCTCCCTCCCGCAACCTGTGTTTCCGCCCGGTTTCAGCCGGTTCGGGGACGCTCCCTGTTACGCGATATCCGCGTAATCGCATTGTCACGCCCGGCTGCTAGGCGGCCGGCGGGGCGGATGGAGAGACGATATGTTCATTCGCAGTGAACGGCTGTTCCTGCGTCCCGGCTGGGCCGAGGACTGGGAAGAGCTGCTGGCCCTGCTCGGCGACGAGACGGTCGTGCGCAATCTTGCCAACGCGCCCTGGCCCTACACGGCCGAGGATGCGCGCAGCTTCATCGCCATGCCGCAGGACCACCTGCTGCCGCGTTTCCTCATCACCGCGCCGGGCGCGGATGGCGCGCGGCTGATCGGAGGCTGCGGCCTGTCGCTGCTCGATGGCGAGGTGAACCTTGGCTACTGGATCGAGCAGCGCGAGTGGGGGCGGGGTTACGCCAGCGAGGCTGCGGGGGCGGTTCTGCGCATTGCCCATGCGCTGGGTCACCGGCGTGTGGTCGCCAGCCACTATATCGACAACGCCGCTTCTGGACGAGTGCTCGAAAAAGTGGGCTTCCGGCGCACCGGGCGCGTGATCGAGCGGTTCAGCAAGGGGCGCGGTTTTGCCAGCCCTACGCGCGAATACGAAGTGCGATTCGATTCGCCAAGTGACTGCGACGACGATGCCATGGCGGGCCTTCAGGCAGCCTGACGGGCGATTCGCAGATAATTGCATGATTCGTCCATGAGAACGGCCCTCAGGATTTTCCCGGAATGCCGTTCTCATGGGGCGTTAATGCATCACTGTCAGAAATTTGGTCTCTTCCCCCATACGGCGTGCAGAAAACGTAGTGCATTCGCTGAAACATGCAGGCATTATCGTTGTACGCAAAATGACGGAGAACCATCGAATGTTCGTCCGCACGGAGAGACTGTTTCTAAGGCCTGCCTGGCCCGAAGACCTTGACGACATAGTCGAGGCGCTTCTGGACGAGGACATCCAACGCAATCTTGGGGTAGCGCCGCTGCCCAGTACGATCGAAGGTATCAAGGCTTACATAGAAGGGCCGGGCGATCCGCGTCTGCCGCATTTCTTCATGTACCTGCGCGCGCCGGGTGGACCGCAGCTTGTCGGCGGGATCGGCCTGGGTCGTTACGAAGGCGAGGTGGAAGTGGGCTGCTGGATCGTGCCGGGCCAGCGCGGACGCGGGTTTGCCGGCGAGGCGCTGCGGGCGATGATCGCCCAGTCGCGGGCGTTGGGCTACCGGCGGCTTGTCGCCAGTCACTTCGCCGATTGTGCGGGCACGCAAAGCGTGCTCGAAAATGCAGGCTTCCGCGATACTGGGCAAGTGCGCTCGCGCTATAGCGCCGGGCGGGCGATGGAAGTCGCGGTGCGTATCTACACGGCGGACCTGGAGAGGCGCGCCAGCCCCCGGATGGACATGTCCGGCTCGGCAATGATTGCGCAGACTGCGGCCTAAGGCTGCTGCTGCCTAGTCATTGCCGGGAGGACTGCTTGCGCGTCAGGCCTGTGCGGCCATCCACACCGGCGTCATATCCGCTGCGAGGTCTTCCACCCGCAGGTGGTCGACTGCCAGCCCGAGGTCTGGATAGGCGGCGCGGCGGCGCTTTTCGTCGGAGCGGTCCAGCGGCACCACCACAAGGCGGCGGTTCACTTTCGCGCGCCAGTTCATACGCGCGGTGTTTTCCTGCCCGACGTAGCAGCCCTTGGTAAAGCTGACGCCGTTCAGTTCGCCCGCATTGCATTCCAGCCAAAGCGTTTCGCCGTCGCCCAGTTCGGCGCGGCCTTCCATCACGCCTAGCGACAGGCGGTGCGCGCGCCATGCCGCGTCGGCGCCGGTTTCCGCGTCTTGCGGGTCGGTGGGATCGACGGGGGCGATCCAGCGTTCGCCCAGCGCGTGGAGGCGCGGGTCAGGTGCGGCGCCGTCGCCGGTATGGGGGCGCCAGTGGACGGCGGAGTGGTCGTCGCGGGCGATGTCGATCGCCTTGCGCAGGCGGTACATCGACAAGCGCTTCACCAGCGCGTCGGCGACCTCGGCCTCGCAGTCGAGGAGCAGGCCGCGACCTGCAGGCCAGACGATGAAGTCGAACAGCGCCTTGCCCTGCGGGCTCAGCAGCCCGGCCCAGACAGGTAGAGCCTTGGCGACGTCGGAAGTCACCAGCCCTTGCAGGAAATCGACGACGTTTTCGTCCGATGCGACCCCTTCCGAATCAGTACGCGGGGAAAGCCGGATCAGGGCGCGGTCGAACAGGCGGGTTGCGGTCATGACCCCTAAGTGGGGCGAATCGCAGCCATGCTCAAGAGCCGGAAGGACACTTCGCCAGACGATCGCGCAATTCGTCCAACACCCATAGCGCCGCCGGGCCGGGCGGGGTGTCCTTGCGCCACAGGGCGACGAGGGCGTAGTCGATCACCGGGCGCTCCGGCAGGTGCAGTTCGACCAGAGCCCCCGATGCCAGATCGCCCTTCACGACATGGCGCGGCATCGAGCCCCAGCCGATCCCTTCCTTGAGCAGCGCGTGCTTGGCGCCAAGGTCCGCCAGCCGCCACGAACGCGCGCTGAACACGGAGAAATCGCGGCCCTCGGTCAACGGCGAGCGGTCGGTGAGGACGAGTTGGAGGTGCTTGCGCGCTTCGCCGGGCGCGATTCGTCCGGTCCTGGCGAGGGGGTGATCCGGCGCGGCCACCGCCACCAGTTCCACCGAACCGATGGTCTCGCGCTCGATCTCCGGCAGGTCGAGAATGTCCGGGCCGGCAACGGCCAGCGTCGCCCGGCCTTCCAGCGCCAGCGCCGCCACCGCGCCGAGCGCCTCGACATGGAGGCGCAGCGGCACCGTGGGGAACCGCGCCTGAAAATCGCGCAGCAGGCGGGCCAGCACATTACCAGGCACCATCACGTCCACCGCCAGCGACAGTTCCGCCTCCAGCCCCTGACGCAGGCTGCGGACCTTGGCGAGCAGGGCGTCGACATCGTCAGAGATCGCGTGAGCCTCGGACAGCAGGGCGCGGCCTTCCTCCGTCAGGGTGGGGCGGCGTGAGCCTTCACGGTCGAACAGGCGTACATCGAGCTGCGCCTCAAGCTGGGCGATGGCATAGCTGACCACCGAGATCGCGCGGCCCAGCTTGCGCGCGGCGGCGTTGAAGCTGCCTTCCTCCACCACGGCAAGGAAGCAGCGCAAGTGATCGAGGCTGGGCGGGACGAGTTCAACCATTCAACTTTTCCGAATAATTCAGTCGATTTTATCGCAATTATGCGATTGCCTGACAAGGCCTAGATAGGGGGCAATCCAGGCCGTCAGCGGCCGCAACCTTCTTATCAAGAAAGGCGTACCCCATGATCGAACTGCGCCCCTTCGACACTCTCGGCGCCGCCAACCATGGCTGGCTCGATGCGCATCATCACTTCTCTTTCGCCGATTATCACGATCCGGCCCGTACCAACTGGGGCCGCCTGCGCGTGTGGAACGACGATACCATCGCCGCGAAGTCCGGCTTTCCGCCTCACCCGCACCGCGACATGGAGATCATCACCTATGTGCGCACCGGCGCGATCACTCACCGCGATTCGATGGGCAATACCGGCCGCACCGGCGCCGGTGATGTTCAGGTGATGAGCGCGGGCACGGGTGTCCAGCACTCCGAATTCAATCTGGAGGACGAGGATACCACGTTGTTCCAGATCTGGATCATGCCCGACCGCCGCGGCGAAAAGCCCGGCTGGGGCGCGCGCCCTTTCCCCAAGGGCGACCGCACCGGCCGCTTTGTGACTTTGGCCAGCGGCATTGCCGGGGACGAGGACGCATTGCCGATCAACGCCGAGGCCCGCGTTCTGGCGGCCACGGTCAAGGCCGGCGAAACGGTGACTTATGAAACCGAAGCAGGCCGCCATTCCTACCTCGTTCCAGCCACCGGGCGGATAAAGGTGGGCGACGTGGAAGCCAACGCCCGCGACGGTGTGGCAATCACCGGCCTCGATACCATTTCGGTGACCGCACTTGAGGATGCCGAACTGGTACTCGTGGACGCAGCCTGACATAGCGCGGGAAGGTGATTCGAAGCCCATGGGTTCAAATTCATGGGGCACGGTCACCTTCCTGCTTGCGCAAACCTTTTCTCCCATTTGCAAACAAGGACAGTTTTCGATGACCGGACGCATTGCCAACCCCAAGATCGAGAAGCTCATCGTCGATCGCTGGAGCCCCCGCGCCTTCGACGGCAGCGAGATGCCCCAGGAAGACCTCGACGCGATCTTCGAAGCGGCCGGCTGGGCGCCCTCGGCGTACAACGTGCAGCCCTGGACCTTCCTCTACGCCAGGAAGGGCGATGCCAACTGGGAGCTGCTGCTCGACCAGCTGATCGACTTCAACAAGGGCTGGGCCAAGGAAGCCTCGGCGATCGTGTACATCGTCTCGGACAAGTACATGCGTTCGGAAAAGGGCAACTCGGATAATCACAGCCACAGCTTCGACGCCGGTGCTGCCTGGGTTCTGGCCGCGCTTCAGGCGCAGGCGCTGGGCTATCACACCCACGGAATGACCGGCCTGAAGTTCGGAGAGGCAGAGGCCGCGCTGGGCATCCCCGCCGACCACCGTCTGGAAGCGGCTTTCGTGATCGGCAAGCAGGGCGACAAGTCCTCGCTGCCCGAGTTCCTTCAGGAGCGCGAAGTCGTCAGCAACCGCAAGCCGGTTGCCGAAATCGCCAAGGCCGGCAAGTTCGCCTGATGCGGTAAAGTTCGGGCGCCCGTTGCATCCCCCCTCAAGCTGCGGGCGCTCTCGGCCCGGTCTGCTTTTATGAGCAGACCGGGCCGTTTTCTTTCATCGTTGCGAATCGAATCCCGGATGACGGCGCATTTTTAACGCATATCCGGTCACGAAACGGCCTTTATTGAATGGCCTGATGCCGCGCTGACATCACCGCGAGGCCGATCATGCCCTTTGCCGACCTGCCGCCTGCCCCGCCGCCCGTCGCCGAGCAGGTGCAGGTTTTCGATCTGGCCCGTCTTCCGGCCGGTGATGGCAATGTGGACTTGAGGGCGGTCAAACCCCGATGTCCGGTAGGCCGTGCGGGCGAGATCGTCGTCTGCGCCCCGGACCCCGAGAAACAGCGCGTGCGCCCGCTCCCCGATACTTACGTTGTGGAGGAGGGCCTGCCGCGCGCCGCGATGGACCTGGGCGGGGGCGTAAGCGTCGATATCCATGCCGAGGCGGTGGCGTTGCCGGGCGGCGCGGTGAGCAACCGGCTGATGATCGGGGGCAAGGTGAAGTTCTGAAAGCCGGACTATCGGCGGACAAGGCAAGCCTTGGCTCGCCACGGGGCGCGCTATCGGCCATAGGGCGGCTCCCTGAAAGGAGAGCCCCGGCCGTGTCGCAAACCCTCGTATCGCCGTCGCGGCAGGACTGGCGCGCTCACGCCATGGGTCATCTTGGCTGGGCGCGCGGCGCGGTAGGTGCAGGCGCCGGGATCGCTCTGGCGGGGATCGTGACATGGCTGCTGCTACGCCTCATGCCGGGCGAGGGCAGCGATGCGCTGCCGCTCCTCGTCGCGCCGCTGGGGGCATCGGCGGTGCTGGTGTTCTGCGTTCCGGCCAGCCCGTTGTCGCAGCCGTGGCCGGTGATCGGGGGCGATCTGCTCTCCGCCGCTGTCGGGCTCATCGCAGGCCATATGCTGGGGGACCCGTGGATCGCGGGCAGCGTGGCTGTCGCCGCTGCGATCGCGGTGATGTCGCTGGCGCGCTGCCTGCATCCGCCGGGCGGGGCCTGCGCCTTGCTTTGCGCGCTGGGCGCGAGCGGAAAGGTGCCCTGGGACTGGACGTGGATGGCGCCGATCACGGCGAATGTGCTGCTGCTGTGCGCATTCGGCTGGCTCTACAACAACTTCACCGGCCACCCCTGGCCTCACCGCCCGCCACGCGTGCCCCATGTACCGGCGCCTGCGCCGGACTATAGCCGCGAAGACATCGTCGCCGTGCTGGAGGATTGGAACGAGGTGCTCGACGTCGATGTCGACGACCTTGACGCTTTCGTTCAGGCGTTGCTGCTGCGAGGCAGGGCTGCCTGACGCTTCCACCGCAGCCTGCTGGTGCCCAAGGACGAGCAGCTGGCCCGCGTGCTGAGCCATGGCCGCCGCCGCGTGGCCATCCACGCTGAGAACGAGGCGCGGATGAACGCGCTTCCTGCTTGAGCGCAACCCCTCAAGCCATCTGGTCTGGCGCTACGGTGAAAGCGCTCTCAGGCGGTTTTCCGCCGCGACAGGATATCCCAGCAGAACACGGCGATCGCAGTCCAGATGAACGCGAAGCACACTAGCTGGATAGGCCGCAACGGTTCTCCGAAATAGAAGATGCCAAGCAGGAACAGCCCGGTCGGCGTCACGAACTGGATGAACCCCAACACCGAGAAGTCGAGCTGCCGGGCCGCGCTGGCGAACAGCATCAAGGGGATCGCGGTCAGCGGCCCCGCGCAGGCGAGCAGCAGGTCAAGGCGCAGCGAAGTGCCCATCATCAGGCCTTGCGGCGTGGAAAGCTGCCATGCCAGCAGGCCGAGGCCGGGCACCAGCAGCAGTATCGTTTCCACGGTAAGCCCGGTTAGCGCATCGACCGGGACCAGCTTGCGGATAAGACCGTAGGCGGAGAAGCTGAACGCCATCAACAGGCTGATCCCCAGCGTATCCAGCGCGCCTTGTGCCAGCAGCGCCACGCCGATCGCGGCGAGGGACACCGCGACCCATTGCCGCCGGGTCAGCTTCTCGCGCAGGAAGATGGTGCCGGCCAGCACGTTGACCAGTGGATTGATGTAATAGCCCAGGCTGGCGGCCAGGACGTGGCCGTCCACAACCGCGATCACGTATGTCAGCCAGTTGGTGCCGATGAACAGGCCGCTCAGCGCCAGCGCGCCAACTATACGCGGCGTGGTCAGCGCCGTGCGTAGCGCCGCGCCCTGACGCATCACCAAAATCACCGCCAGGCAGAAGGGCAGCGTGAACAGCAGTCGCCAGACTACAACCTCGAACGGGGCGACATCGTGCAGCAGCGCGAAATACAGCGGGAACAGGCACCATACCGCATAGGCGCCCAGCGCCTGCGGCAGGCCGGCGTAACTCTTCGAAACGGCAGGATTCAAGGGCATCGGCTCTCTCTGTGCAGCCCCGTCGACGTCGCGGCCTGCCTTAGCATCTGCCCTTAGGAGCGTGCGAAGCCCGGGGCAACTGCTCGGCTTATCGCCGCCGCGCCTTCGCTTCGTCGCATATTCTAATCCTGACAGCGGCGTTGCGGATCATTCATAATAACTCCCCTAAAGATGAATGCATACAGCGGATCGGGTCTGATGGCCGGTTCGCCTCACCAGCGAGGAGAGTTGAGATGAACGCATTCTTCAAGGCTTCGGCCATCATTGCCGCTACTGCCAGCCTGGCGACCGCACTGCCGGCGACCGCCGCGGTCGCGACCCACGCCACCTCCAGCTTCACGGCGCCGGGTGAGCAGGTTTCGGACTACGGCCGCCAGCGCTACTCGCGCGAGGACTATCGCCGTGGCTACGGCAATCGCGACCGTTACGACCGCGGTGACCGGTATGACCGCCGCGACTATCGCAACAACGACCGCCGCGATTATTGCCGCAAGTCTGGCGGGACCACCGGCCTCCTGGTCGGCGGTGCAGCCGGTGCCCTGCTGGGCCGGGGTATAGACACCCGCGGCGACCGCGCCACCGGTACGGTTCTTGGCGCCGCCGCCGGCGCGCTGCTGGGCCGCGAAGTCGAACGCGGTGGTTCGTCGCGCTGCCGCTGACACCATACTCCTGAGTAACGTTTCCCCGCGCGAACGGCGACGTGCGGGGGAGCCGCCCGGCTCATTCCTATGATCGGGTGGGAGGGCGTCCGCGTTAGCGCGGGCGCCTTCATCCGTGAGTAACGCCCACCGTCCCGACCTTCCCGAAATGGGACGAGGGATTCAACCCGCTGGCACTCCTTTCGTTTTCGCGTTTTCCTAAGACATTCAGAATAAGGCCAGACCTATGGCCGCACGAAGGAACGCGACGATGAACACCCAAGCCCGCCTCGCCGTGCTCGGTATTGCCGGAACCCTGCTGCTGGCCGGGTGCGGTTCGGGCAGCAAGAAGCCGACGGCGGGCGAGACCGACCCGGCCCTGAGCGCCGCGCTTGGCGACCAGATCATGGTCGATCCCGATATGTCGGGCGAACGCGGCGCGGCAGTGGCGCCCAGCGGCGGTCAGATCACCATTCCCCCGCAGGACCGCTCGGCGGACGCGATCGCGGCAGCGAAGAAGCAGGCTGTGCAGATGGCAGGCGGCGCGCTCCAGCCCGCGCCCGCCCCGGCGCAGGGCGGCGCGAACGCGCTGGCCCAAAGCGCGGCAACGGCGGCGCAGGTCGCCGCCAACTCGAAGGCTGCCACTGCCGATTGCTCGGCCAAGGTGCAGTATTCCAACACTTGGGCGGCCAAGCTGCCAGCGGAAATCCCGGTCTATCCGCGCGGCGCGGTGCAGGAAGCGGCGGGCATCGACGGCGATGGCTGCGCCCTGCGCGTGGTCAACTTCGCCACTCCGGTGAGCGTGGCCGACGTCATCAGCTTCTACTATACCAAGGCGGCGAAGGCGGGCTACGGCGCGGAATACAAGCTGGACGGCAGCGACCATGTGCTGGGCGGACGCAAGGGCGGCAAAGCCTACGTGGTCTATGCCCGCAAGCAGGACAACGGGCTGACCGAAGTCGATCTGGTCGCCAGCGGAAAGTAAGCCCCGATACCTCCCTGCCGCGATGCGATGGGGAGGAACGGCGCGTTATTTCAGCCCAACCCCGATCACAGCGCGCGGCTGCTCCATCTCGCCGGACGCCACCGGGTAAGCGCAGTAATCGGCCGCATAATACCCCGTCGGGCGGTGGTTCCCGGAAAGCCCGATACCGCCCATCGGCGCGGCATGGCTGGGGCCGATCGTCGGCCGGTTCCAGTTGACGATCCCGGCCCGCACGTTGGCCCAGAAACGGTTGTATTCCTGCGGCGTGCCCCCGATCAGCGAGGCGGCAAGACCGAAACGGGTGGCATTGGCCTGCGCGATCGCCTCGTCGAAATCGGAGACGCGGATCACCTGCAGGATCGGGCCGAACAGTTCCACGTCGGGGCGGTCCTTCATGGCCGTCACGTCGATGATCGCGGGGCTGAGGAACGGTAGCGTCTCGTGCGGCCGGACTAGGTGCTTGATCGCCTTGCCGCCATGACTGAGCAGGTAGAGGAAACTTTCGGTCAGTCCGTCGGCGGCGGCGTTGTCGATCACCGGGCCCATGAAAGGCGCGGGTTCGTCGAACGGCGCGCCGAAGATCACGCGGTCGGCCAGGGCCTTCACCTCGGACATCACCGCGTCGTACATCGTATCGCGCACGATCAGGCGGCGCGCGGCGGTGCAGCGCTGGCCGGTGGTGGCGAAAGCGGACTGGACGATCAGCGCGGCGGCGTCGGTCAGCTTGGGAGTGTCCCAGACGACCATCGGGTTGTTGCCGCCCATTTCCAGCGCGACCAGCTTGTCGGGCCGCGCGGCAAGGCGGCGGTTGATCGAGATGCCGGTATTGGCCGAGCCGGTGAACAGCACCCCGTCGACCCCTTCATGCGCGACGAAGGCAGCGCCCTGTGCGGGGCCGCCGGGCGCAAACTGCATCACCGCAGCCGAAATCCCGGCCCGGTGGAAACACCGCGCCAGGATTTCGCCCGATGCAGGCGCGCGCTCGCTCGGCTTGAAGATCACGGCGTTACCGGCGATCAGTGCAGGCACGATATGCGCATTGGCGAGGTGGGCGGGGTAGTTGAACGGCCCCAGCACCACCAGCACGCCATGCGGCTTGTGACGCACCGCCATGGTGCCCTGCAGCGCCGAATCGAGCTTTCGCTGCGCTGTGCGCTCGGCATAGGAGCGGATCGATACTTCAACCTTGCCGATCACGCTGTCGACTTCGGCGCGCGCTTCCCACAGCGGCTTGCCGACTTCGCGGGCAATCATCACGGCGAGTTTTTCGGCGTCCTTGCGCACTTCGTTGGCGAAGCGGCGCATCAGTTCCATGCGGGTCGACAGCGGCTGCGCGGCCCACGCCGGCCAGGCGCGGCGCGCGCGCGCGACCGTTTCGTCGATGTCGGCCACCGCTCCACGCCAGACTTCCGCGCCGGTTGCCGGTTCGTAAGAGACGATTTCTGTCTTGGTCACGGCTGTGCTCAGTTCCCGGATGCTGGTTGCCGGCGCTGGGCTGGTGGTTGCACCGTTCATCGCGGCTGATGATCCGTTAACTGTGAAACGTCGAGATTCTTCCTGTATCGCACAGGTATTCCTACCGTGACGCTAACGGTCGGCGCTCGGTCATGCAACGACAACGGGCTGCCCCGCCGGTTCGGGGGCGGGGCCCAACTGGCGGCCCAGTTCGCGAATCGCGGCGACCTTGGCGGCTAGTTCGCTCCAGTCGTCTTGCGTGTCGATTGCCGCCCAGATGCGCTCCACCTCGTCGATCAGCACGCCGGGGGGAGCGTCCTGCCGCCAGAATGCATCGCTGACGTCGGCAGCGGGCTGGTAGCCTCGCAATAAGGCGCCGAACTCGTTCTCGCCGGGATTGCGGGCCGCGCGGTGGTTGAAAAAGAACTGCTCGGGCGCCTCGCCGCTTTCCACCATCGCCTTTTCGGCTGCCTGGATCAGCGCGGAATCGGCCTCGATCCCGCGCGACTGGACGCCAAGGCGCCAGACGAAGCGGCGGCACATCGCGGCCTGATAGAGCGGCCCGAATCGGTCGAGCGCGGCAACCAGCGGTGCGGTTTCTGTCAGGACTCGCAGCGAGGTCGCCAGCTGGCTGCAATTCCACAACACTGCTTCAGGCTGGCGGCCAAAGGCGTAGAGGCCGGAATGGTCGAAATAGGCGGCGGTGAAACGCGGATCCCAGTTTGGCAGCCAGCGCCACGGACCATAATCGAAACTCTCACCCGAAATGTTCATGTTGTCGGTGTTGAGCACGCCGTGGACAAAACCTGCGACCATCCACGAGGCGGCAAGGTCGGCCATCCGCTCCACCACCTGATGGAGCAGGATCACGGCGGGTTCGTCCCGGCCCGGGGCATCCTCGGGCGGCAGTGCGCCGGGGTAGTTTTCCAGGCAATAGGCTACCAGTGCCGCCATGTGCTCGGTTTCTTCCAGCGCGTAGAGGCGCTGGAAAGTGCCGATGCGGATATGCCCATGCGACAGGCGCACCATCACGGCGGACCTTGTGGGCGAGGGTTCGTCGCCCCGCTGCAGGTCCTCGCCGGTCTCGATCACCGAAAAGGTCTTGCTGGTATAGACGCCCAGCGCTTCCAGCATTTCGGTGGCGAGGATTTCGCGCACCGCGCCCTTCAGCGTCAGCCGCCCGTCGCCGGCACGGCTCCACGGGGTCTGGCCCGATCCCTTGGTGCCCAGGTCCAGCAGGCGACCGCCTTCGATGCCCGGGGCCGAATCGCGCATCTGCGCGAACAGGAAGCCGCGCCCGTCGCCCAGGTCCGGGTTGTAGTGGCGGAACTGGTGCCCGTGATACCGCAGCGCCAGCGGCTGGGGCAGATTGCCGGGCAGAGGCTCGAAGCGGCCGAAATGCGTGATCCATTCCGCATCGTCCAGCGGGGCCAGGCCGACCGGTGCCGCCCAGCGGTCGTTGCGCCAGCGCAGTTCGTGGCGGGGGAACCGGGCGGCGTGGACGGCGTCGCCAATCCACTCGGCGATAGTCTCGATGCGCGGGTCGGGATGATAGGCATCGGCTTGCGGTTCGCTGTTCATCAGGCGATAGTGGGGCCCGCGCGTCCGCCGATCAAGGCGGGGGTTTCCTTTGTTTTTTCGACTTTTTGAGAGGTCGTCGCCCCGGCATGAAGGTTTTTGAAGATCGCTTCTGGTCGAGCCGCGACGGTCTCAAGCTGCATTTCCGCGATTATCCGGCCCCTGAAGCGGCCGATGACCTGCTGCCGGTGCTCTGCCTGCATGGGCTGACCCGCAATGCCCGCGATTTCGATGTGCTGGCGCCGCGTCTCGCGGCAAGCCGCCGGGTGATCTGCCCTGATTTGCGCGGCCGGGGCGACAGCGAATATGCACGCGATTCGGCCACCTACACGCCGATGCAATACTGCGAGGACGTGCTTGCCCTGCTCGATCAGGAAGGCATCGACCGTTTCGTGGCGATCGGCACGTCGCTGGGTGGCTTGATGACGATGGGCCTTGCCACCGTAATCCCGGACCGGATCGCGGGCGCCGTGCTCAACGATGTCGGGCCGTGGCTGGAGCCGGTCGGCCTGGCGCGGATCAAGGAATACGTCGGGCAGGGGCGTTCGTTCGCCACCTGGGTCCACGCCGCGCGCGGACTGGAGGATGCGCAAGGGGCAGCCCATCCAGGGCATAGCCTCGATTTCTGGATCGGCCGGGCCAAGCGGCTGATGACGATTACCGGCAACGGGCGCGTGGCCTTCGACTACGACATGAAGATCGCCGAGCCTTTTCTCGAACTCGATGTGGACGAGCAGCCCGACCTGTGGCCGGCATGGGAGGCCCTGTCCGGGACGCCGGTGCTGATCCTGCGCGGCGCGCTGTCCGACCTGCTGTCCGATGCGACCCTGACCGAGATGCTGCGGCGCATACCCGGCGCCGAGGCAGTGACGCTGTCCGATGTCGGCCATGCCCCGACGCTGGATGAACCCGAATCGATCGCCGCGATCGAGCGGCTGCTGGCGCGCGTGTCCTGACCTTGCGTCTGCTGCATCTCCATTCCAGCTTCTCCGCCGGCGGCAAGGAACTGCGGGCGGCACGGCTGATGAACGTCTTCAGCGCTCAGGCAGAGGCGGAGGGCGAACGGACCATCGAGCATACCGTGATATCCGCGCAGCCCGGTGCATTCGGCGCGAAAGCGGCGCTGGACCCGGCGCTGGACGTGCGGTTTCCAGACGATTTTCCCAGTCTTCAGGGACGGCCCACGCCTGCCCGGCTGCTGCGTATCGCGCGGGCCATGAAAGGCTTCGACCTCGTCCTCACCTACAACTGGGGCGCGATGGACGGGGTTCTCGCGCATCGCCTTTACGGCCGCGTGTTGGGGCTGCCTCCACTGGTCCACCACGAGGATGGCTTCAACGAGGATGAGGCGGCTGGCCTCAAACCGGCGCGCAACCTGTTTCGCCGGGCAGCTCTGGCTGGGGCTTCGGCGTTGGTGGTGCCCTCACGCCGGCTTGAGGGCATTGCACTGGAAGCGTGGAAGCAGCCGCGCCGCCGAGTGCGGCTGATCATCAACGGCATCCCGGTCGCCGCCTACCGCGATCCGCCGCCGCCCGGCGCGATTCCGGGCCTGTTCAAGGCGCCGGAGGTCAAATGGCTGGGCACCTTGGCGGGCCTGCGCGCAGTGAAGAACCTGCCCCGACTGGTGCGGGCCTTTGCCGGTCTGCCGCCCGAATGGCATCTGGTGATCCTGGGCGAAGGCCCCGACCGCACCGTGATCGAAGCGCAGGCCAGAGCCTGCGGCGTGACCGATCGCCTGCACATGCCCGGCTTCGTGCCCGACCCTGCGCGCGCGGTGGGACTGTTCGACCTTTTCGCGCTTTCTTCCGACAGCGAGCAGTTTCCGATCTCGGTAGTCGAGGCGATGGCGGCAGGCCTTGCCGTCGCCTCCCCCGCCGTCGGTGACGTCGCCGATATGGTATCGGTGGAAAACCGCAGCTACGTCACGCCCCCCGGTGACGAGGCGGCGCTGGCATGGGCAATGGCCGAACTGGCGGCCGATCCGGCCCTGCGCGAAACGGTCGGCACCGCCAATCGCGCCCGCGCCGAGGCGCACTATGACGAAAACACGATGATTCGCGCCTATGCCGAAGTCTATGGCAAGGCTATGGGAACAGCCCGCTTCCCCTGAGCGAATCCCCGTTCAGCGGCGCTTCACGCCGGGACATGCACCGACATCCCCGTTGAAAAGCCCCGCCCATTCGCTAAACAGCCCCGCAACCATCCCGATTTTCCGCAGAAAGCGCCCGAATCTTGGCCCTGCCTCCCGACAATACCACCCCTTCGACCGTGCGTGACGCTGCCCAGCGTGACGTTTTCCTGCGCGAAGTCGACGAAGCCGTGCGCCAGGACCAGCTCGAAGGCTTCATGGCCCGCTATGGCAAGCTGCTGTTCGCGGTCATCGTGATCGCTCTGCTGGCCTTCGCCGGCTGGATCTACTGGGACCATCGCCAGACCAAGGAGCGTGAAGAGCGCGCCGAGGCTTATGTGCAGGCGCTCGACAGCCTCCAGTCGGAGAACCTCGACGCTGCCAAGGCGAAGCTGGCACCGATTGCTGCTGCCGGCGCTTCGGACGCCACGGTTACCTCCGCGCGCCTGACGCTGGCCGGCATTGCGCTGCGTCAGGAAAAGAAGGCCGACGCGCTGAAGCTCTACGCCCAGGTCGCGGCCGACGCCAAGGCCCCGCAGGCCTTGCGTGACCTTGCCACCGTGCGCGAGATTGGTGCGAACTTCGACGCGATGAAGCCGCAGGACGTGGTCGATCGCCTCAAGCCGCTGGCCGCGCCGGGCAATGCCTGGTTCGGCGTCGCGGGCGAGATGGTGGGCATGGCTTACCTCAAGCAGGGCAAGCAGGATCAGGCGGGCCCGCTGTTCGCCGCCATCGCCAAGGATGAAACCGTCGAAGACGGCCTGCGCAGCCGCGCTCGCCAGCTGGCGGCCGTGCTGGGCGTCGATGCAGTCGACGATGTCGTCGATGAAAAGGGCGAATCCCTGATCAAGCCGGCCGCGAAGGCGACCGCCGATGCCACGGCCGCCGGAGAATGAGCATGCCTTCTGAGGATATTCGCATGAACGCATCCGCCTGCAACAACCGGTCGACCGGCACCCTGCGCGCGCGCAAGGTGGTGCCGCTGATCGCCCTGGCTCTCGTCATGGGTCTGTCCGGTTGCAAGGTCTTCGGCGGCGGCAAGGGCCCGGCCAAGACCCCTACCGTGGGCAACCGCGTCCCCATCCTCTCGCGCATCGAAAGCGGCGCAAAGGTCGACACCACGCTCGGCGCGGTCTCGGTGATCCTGCCGCCTGCCGAAGTGAACGCAGACTGGGCGCAGGGCGGCGGTACCGCCAGCAAGGCTTATGGCCACCTGGCTCTGGCCGAGACCCCGACCCGCGCCTGGACCGCGCAGATTGCCGGTTCCTCACCGCGCCGCCGCCTTGCGGCTGCTCCGGTGATTGCCGGCGGCAAGCTGTTCGTCATGGATACGGCCGGCGTCGTCCACGCTTTCGACGCGCAGAGCGGTGCGAGCCTGTGGACCAAGAGCTTTTCGGTTGACGGCAGCAACGAGAATTCCCTGTTCGGCGGCGGCGTCAGCGTTGAAGGTGACCGTCTCTATGTGACCACCGGCCTTGGCGAAGTCGCCGCGCTCAACGTTGCCGACGGCAGCCAGGTCTGGAGCAAGAAGCCCGCCGGCCCGCTGCGCGGTTCGCCGACGATCGGCTTCAACTCGCTGTTCGTGATGACCCAGGACAATCAGATCGTGGCGCTCAATGCGTCGGACGGTACTTCGGTCTGGAACGAATCGGCTTCGGTGACGCAGTCGGGCGTGTTCGGCGTCGGCGCCCCCGCCGCCGGGCAGGGTACCGTGATCGCCGGCTTCTCGTCAGGCGAACTGGTAGCTTACCGGTACGAGAACGGCCGCCAGCTGTGGTCGGATGCGCTTGCGCGCACCTCGATCTCGACCGAAGTGGGCAGCCTCACCGACGTCGACGCCGACCCGATCATCGATCGCGGCCGTGTTTACGCGCTGGGCCAGGGTGGGCGCATGGCCGCTTACGAACTGATCACCGGGCAGCGCATCTGGGAACTCAACCTTGCAGGCATCTCCACCCCTGCGGTGGCGGGTGACTGGGTCTTCACTCTTGATGACCACGCCGAAATCCTGGCCATCGCCCGTGCGACCGGCAAGGTTCGGTGGCTGACCGAACTGGCCCGCTACAAGAACGCCAAGAAGCGCAAGAACCCGATCTTCTGGGTTGGCCCGGTGCTTGCCGGCAACAAGCTGTGGATCGGCAACTCACGCGGCGAACTGTCGACTGTCGATCCGACGAGCGGCACGATGACGCCGTTCACCCAACTGGACGGCGCGATCTCGCTCGCTCCGGTCGTGGCGAACCAAACGCTCTACATCCTCGACGATTCGGGCCGCATCAGCGCATTTCGTTGATGCCTTCATGTCGCCCCGAGCTTTTGGTTCGGGGCGACGGATACCCTCAAGGTTTGCCGCCCCTTAACCAATTGCGGCTAGGCGATAGCGCATGAGCAATGCCGCGTTTCCCGCCCCCAGCAGACCCACCAGTGACGTTTCGGCAGGCGTGGGCCTGTCGGGCCTCGTCGCCCTTATCCTCTGGCTGCTGGTCTGCCGCAATTGGGCGGGCATTGCCGATGCCCTCGGACTTCCCGGGCCCCGCGCGCCGTTAAGCGGGCCTTACGCGGCCGTTGCTACGGTCCTTTTCACCGGCACTGCGATGACCCTGTGGTCGCTCCTCGTCGACAAGGTCCACCGCCGCGCTTCCACCGGCATAGACTGGTCGCTGCGGCGGCCGTGGTCCGAATCGCTCGACATCTCGATTACCAAGCTCACCGGTCTGTGGTGTACCTGGGGCGCGATAACGGTGTTCTACTGCATCGGCCGCTGGTACTGGGACGGCCAGTACCTGTTCGCGATGGAAGTGCTCGGCGCGGCGGTCGTGCCGCTGTTCGTGCTCTCCATCCCTTACGTTTTGTGGATCGACCGCCGGATGGTAAACCCGCGCGATCATTCCTGGCACTTCGGCGCAATGCTCGTCGCGCGCGAAGCCTGGGACGCGAACGAGGTGAAGAAGCACTGGCGCGCCTGGGCGATCAAGGGCTTCTTCGGCGCCTTCATGATCTCGATCCTGCCCGGCGGCTTTGCGCGCGTGGTGGAGGCCCACTTCGGCGCCATCGCCCACAACCCGGTCGAACTCGGCTCGCTGGTGATCGAGGCGCTGTTCCTCATCGACGTGCAAATCGGCACCGTCGGCTACCTGTTCACCTTCCGCCCGCTCGACGCCCACATCCGCAGCGGCAACCCGCTGCTCGCCGGCTGGGTCGCGGCGCTGATGTGCTACCCGCCCTTCTTATGGGGCACCATGGGCCGCACCGACGTGCTGGGCTATGAGGTAAACACCGGCGGCTGGGCCTACTGGCTGGCGGGCCACGACGCGCTGCTGTGGCTCTGGGCGGCCGTAATGGTGATCCTCACCGCGATCTACGCCTGGGCGACCTTCGCCTTCGGCCTGCGCTTCTCCAACCTCACCTATCGCGGCGTGCTGACGAACGGGCCGTACCGCTTCACCCGTCACCCGGCCTATCTGTCGAAGAACCTGTTCTGGTGGACCTCTACGCTGCCGTTCCTCGTGACGAACGGCTCACTGACCGACGCCGTGCGCAACACGGTGCTGCTGGGCGTGGTGAGCGGTATCTACTACTGGCGCGCACGGACGGAGGAAGCACACCTGCTGGGCGAGGATGCAAAGTACCGTGAGTATCACGCTTGGATGGCGCAGAATGCGCTGATTACGCGGACGTTCGGGCGTTTGCTGGCCTTGCTGCCCAAAGGGGCGAAGTAGAGGTAAGACCTGGGGCCATTGCGCCAGACCCCTTTACCGTCGAGGTCACGCGTGCAGCTTCACCAGCGCGCCCATGGTGAGCCGGGAGACATGATAGCCTGTGGCAGCAAGGAGCGCTCGACGTGGCAGCAGGCGCAACGACGACAGTTAAGGGGTCTGGGGCAATGGCCCCAGGTCTTCCCCTATTTAAAAGGTCTTCACCGCGTAGATCTTGGAAAGATCGCCGCCCCATTCACCGTTATACAGATCGAGCAGCTTCTGCGCCGGCACCTTGCCCGTAGCCACGATCTCGGCGAGCGGTTCCAGATAGCCCGTCTCGTTGTCACCGCTGGAATTGAGACGTCCGCGCGCCGCAAGCCCGGAGCGTGAAATCTCGACCACTTGTGCGGCGATATCGCGCAATGTTCCGCCGCCGGGAATAGGCGAATCGAGGCCCATCTTCGGCGCGGCGGAGCGCAGAGCTTCGCGGCCTTCCATGTCCCAGTCCTTGACCAGGTCCCATGCCGCATCGAGCGCGCATTGGTCGTAGAGCAGCCCTACCCACAGCGCGGGCAGGGCGCAGATGCGGCCCCAGGGTCCGCCATCGGCGCCGCGCATTTCGAGGAACGACTTGAGGCGTACTTCGGGGAAGGCGGTGGAGAGGTGGTCCTGCCAGTCGGAGAGGCGCGGCAGTTCGCCGGGAAGGACGGACAGTTCGCCCTTGAGGAAATCGCGGAACGAGAGGCCGGCGGCGTCGATATATTTGCCGTCGCGGAACACGAAGTACATCGGCACGTCCAGCATGTACTCGACATAGCGTTCGTAGCCGAAGCCGTCCTCGAACACGAAGGGCAGCATGCCGGTGCGGTGCGGATCGGTGTCCGACCAGATGTGGCTGCGGTAGGAAAGGTAGCCGTTGGGCTTGCCTTCAGTGAAGGGCGAGTTCGCGAACAGGGCGGTCGCCAGCGGCTGCAGGGCAAGGCTGGTGCGGAACTTCTTCACCATGTCGGCCTCGCTCGAATAGTCGAGGTTGACCTGGATGGTGCAGGTTCGCAGCATCATGTCGAGGCCCATGGTACCCACGCGGGGCATGTGCTTCAGCATGATCCCGTAGCGGCCCTTGGGCATGATCGGCAGTTCTTCGCGTGTCTTGTCCGGCCACATGCCGAGGCCAAGGTAGGCCTTGCCGGTGCGGTCGCCGATGGTCTTGACCTGGGTGAGGTGGCGCCCGGTCTCGGCGCAGGTTTCGTGCAGGGTTTCTAGCGGGGCGCCGGAAAGTTCCAGCTGGCCGGCGGGTTCAAGGCTGACGTTGCCGTCTGCGCCCTTGAGCGCAATGACGTTGCCGCCTTCGACGATCGGCTCCCATCCGAACTCGGTCAGGTCCATGAGCAAGTCGCGGATGCCGCCCTTTTCGTCGTAGGACGGGGCGTGGTGGTCCGCAGTGTCGTAGACGAACTTTTCGTGTTCGGTTCCGATCCGCCACGCCTCGCGCGGCTTTTCGCCCGCTGCCATTGGCGCGGCCAGTTGATCCATGCTTTCGACCACCGGATCTTCGCGATCCGAAACCTCACGGGTGCTCATGGGCGCGGAATTAGTGATCCCTGAGCGCGGACGCTAGAACTTTTTGTACCGCTCGGTCTAAGAATTAACCGGCGACCAGTCTCCGGCCACTGCCATCCACAGCGCAATGGCGGAAATGCTGGCAGTTTCGGCCCTGAGGATGCGCGGGCCAAGGGTGATCGCGCGGGCGTTTGGGTGGGCACGCACCAGTGCCCGCTCGTCCTCGTCAAAGCCGCCTTCGGGGCCGACCAGCAGCGCGGCCGGGCCGGCATGTGCCGTAAAGGCCTGCGCTGCCGGTTCGCCGCCCTGTTCGTCGGCGAAAAACAGGGTGCGGTCCGCCGGCCAGTCGCGCAGCAGGGCTTCGAGTTTCAGCGCCGGTTCGATTCGCGGCAAGGCGGTGCGGGCACATTGCTCGGCCGCCTCGGTGACGATGGAGATGGCGCGCTCGGGGTTGAGTTTGTCGGCTACGCAGCGCCGGGTGACCAGCGGCTGCACCGCGCCCACGCCCAGCTCGGTCGCCTTTTCCAGCACAAGGTCGAAATTGGGCTTCTTGAGCAACGCCGCGCACAGCACGAAGTCCGGCACGTCCTCGCGCACCCGCAGCAGATCGCGCGCGCGCAGGACGACATCGCGCTTGCCGGCAGAGACGACCTCGCAGGCCCATTCGCCGGTTTCGTCGTCGCAGGCGATCACGGCGTCGCCCACCGCTACCCGCATCACTTTGCCGAGGTAGTGCGCCTGCGCACCCTCCAAAGCGATCTCGCTCCCTTGGGATAGGGGGCCGGAAACGAACAGGCGCGGGGCCGAGCGCGGCGGCCATGCGGGGGTTGCGGGCATCTGGGGAGGTCTTTCGTGCGGTCTGGCGGCCCTTGTCGCTCGATCCCGGCGGCGATGCAACGCTTCGCCTGCCTGTGTTCACCAGTCACGTTCGGGATGACACAATCGGCGTAATCGACTAGTCGATTGCGTGTGACTCAACCTTCGCTCGTCCCCGACAGCCAGCATCGCGGCCTGGTATCCCTGCTGCCGCCCCGCCTGCGCGACTATGCCATGCTGGCCCGTTTCGACCGGCCGATCGGCTGGTGGCTGCTGTTCTGGCCCTGCGTCTGGGGGGTGATGCTTGCGGGCGGAGAGAAGCGCTGGGATCTGGTGCTATGGATGCTGGCCGGTTCGATCGCGATGCGCGGCGCGGGCTGCGTCTATAACGACATCGTCGACGCCGACCTTGACCGCCGCGTCGCCCGCACCGCGCTGCGCCCCGTCGCCAGCGGCCGGGTGAGCAAGGGCGCAGCCTGGGCCTGGCTCCTGATCCTGTGCGGCATCGGTCTCGTTGTCCTGCTGCAACTACGCTGGGAGGCGCAGCTTGTGGCTGTGGGCAGTGTCGTCCTGGTGGCCGGCTATCCCTTTATGAAGCGCATCACATGGTGGCCGCAGGCCTGGCTGGGCATGGTCTTCACATGGGGCGCTCTGGTCGGTTGGGTCGAGATCCGCAGCGACCATCTGGAGGCGATCGGGGCGCTTTATCTCGGCGCGATCTTCTGGTGCATCGGTTATGACACCATCTACGCCCTGCAGGACCGCGAGGATGACGCGCTGGTGGGCATCCGCTCGTCCGCGCTGCGACTGGGATCGCGGGTGCGCGCAGGCGTCGGCGGGTTCTATGCGCTGGCGCTGGCGTTCTGGGCGCTGGCTTTCTGGGCCATGCGCCCGGACTGGGTGGGGCTCGTCGCGCTGGTGCCCATGGCGCTGCATCTGGGCTTCCAGATCGTGACGCTGGACCCCGAGGACGGCGAAAACCCGCTGGCCCGCTTCCGCTCGAACCGCGACGCCGGGCTGGTCATGGCACTGGCCTGCTGGGTGGTGGGCAACGCCGGTATCGTATGAGCGGGAGGCGGCGCGCGGGCGCCGCCGTAACTGTCAGTCGTAATTGACCAGTTCGAACTCGATCCCGTCCCAATCGAAGAAATAGAAGCGCCGGCCCGGATCGTAGTCGGCGTGGGCAAAAGGCTCCAGCCCGGCTGCGACTACGGTCCGTTCGGCGGCGTCCAGGTCTTCCACGACCAGCCCGACGTGATTGAGCGGGGCGCCCTTGGCGAAGCGTTCGCGCTCCTTGCGGTCAGTGTAGACGGCGATGTAGCTGAAGTCCCCGCCGACGTGGATCGTCTCGCCGCCGCCTAGTGCCGGGCCCCTCCAGCGCTCGTGCCAGCCCAGCAGGTCCTGCAGGAGTGTGGCGGAACGCTCGATGTCGCTGACGGTGATATTGGCATGTTCGAGGCGGCCCTGGGCCATGTTTGCGTCTCCTTTGCGTCGCCGGCGAATCGGCCGGCTTGGCAAAGATGCAATCTCAAGTTAACTTGAGATCAAGCGCTTTCGGAAAGGACGCCGAATAATGGTCCAGGACCGTTTCATCAGCATCGGCGACCTTTCCGGGCGCACCGGCGTCGCGGTTTCGGCTATCCGGTTCTACGAAGAGAAGGGTCTGCTCACCAGCCTGCGGTCCAGCGGCAACCAGCGGCGTTTCCTGCGCTCGGACATCCGGCGCGTCAGTTTCATCCTGATCGCCCAGAAGCTGGGACTGGCGCTCGCCCAGATCGAGCGCGAACTTGCGGAGTTGCCGCAGGGCCGCACCCCCACGCTGGCAGATTGGGAGCGGATCAGCCGGTCCATGCGCGAATCGATCGATGCCCGGATCGCGCTGCTCGAACTGACCCGCCGCAAGCTCGACGAATGCATCGGCTGCGGCTGCCTCAGCCTGACGAAATGCCGGCTCTACAATGCCGAGGATGCGGCGGGCGCACAGGGCCCAGGGCCGCGCTTCGTGCTGGGCTGACGGCCTACTGCGCCGCCAGCAGTTCCTCGGCGCCGCCAAGGTCCACGCTGACGAGGCGGGAGATGCCTTTCTCAACCATGGTCACACCGAACAGGCGGTGCATCCGGCTCATCGTCACGGCATTGTGAGTGACGACGAGGTAGCGCGTCTCCGTCTCGCGCGTCATCGCTTCGAGGAGGTCGCAGAAGCGCTCGATGTTGGCGTCGTCGAGCGGGGCGTCGACTTCGTCCAGCACGCAGATCGGCGCCGGGTTGGTCAGGAACAGGCCGAAGATCAACGCCACTGCCGTCAGTGCCTGCTCACCGCCTGAAAGCAGCGTGAGCGATTGCAGACGCTTGCCGGGAGGCTGGGCGTAGATTTCCAGCCCTGCCTCCAGTGGATCGTCCGAATCGACGAGCGCCAAGTGCGCCTGGCCGCCTTGGAACAACTGCTGGAACAGGCGGCGAAAATGGCCGTCGACCGCCTCGAAAGCGGCGCGCAGGCGTTCGCGGCCTTCGCGGTTGAGGTTGCCGATGGAGCCGCGCAGGCGGTTGACCGCCTCGGTCAATTCGGCTTTTTCGGTGGCGCTGGTGCCTAGCTGGCCTTCGGCTTCGGTCAGTTCGTCGGCGGCGACGAGGTTGACCGGACCGATCCGCTCGCGCTCGGCGACAAGGCGGTCCATCGTCATGCTTTCGCCTTCGGCGCTGCCGACTTCGCCGTACGCAAAGGCGAAGCGTTCGGGCAGGACCGGGGGCGGGCACTGGAAACGCTCGCCCGAAACACGGGTCATTTCGACGCGGCGCGAATCTTCGTGTTCGGCGCGAGCGGCGGCGCCGGCGCGGCCTTCGCGCGCGGCGGCAAGGGTTTCCTGCGCAGCAGAAAGCGCGGTGTCGGCCCTGCGCGCGGCATCGGTGGCAGCGGTGACGGCGGCTTCGGCCTTCGCCAGTTCATCGGCAAGGCGGGTGCGCACGGCTTCGCCCTGCTCGATCTGCTGCATCAGCGAGGCGGGCTTGGCGGCGACGACCGCGCTTTCGGTCTCGATTTCCTCCAGCCGTCCCGCCATCTGCGCGAGGCGGCCCGCAGCATCACCGGAACGCGCCTGCCAGCCGCGAATATCGCCGCGCTGGGCAGTCGTGCGTTCCCGCGCGACGGCGAGCGCCTGATCGTGCGCTGCCAGAGCGGCCATGGCGGCCTGCAGGGCACTGCGAGCCTGCACGTTGCGGCTGCGCGCGGCCTCCAGTTCGGCGCGGCCTGCCGCCGGGTCGGGCAGGGCGGCCAGTTTGGCATTGGCGGAGGTCGCTTCTGCGGCGGCGGCCTGCTGCTGCTGGGCAAGGTCGGCTACCGCAGCGTCGAGTTCGGCGCGGCGCGCTCGCTGGCGGCTGCGCGCATCCTCGGCCTGATCGACGGCGCGCAGGGCACTGCGTTCGGCGTCGGCTGCGGCGGCGATGGCGCGTTCGGCGGAAATGAGCTGTGACGATAGCGCCGCCAGTTCCTGCCCCGCTGCGGTCTGCCGCGTTTCTGCGGCGGCCACGGCTTCGAGCAAGGGTGGGAGCTGGGCGTCCAGCTGGGCAAAGCGGTTCTCCGCCTCCAGCCGCGCCGCTTCGGCAGCGCCTTCGCCGCGCGCGACGAACCCGTCCCAGCGCCGCAGCACGCCTGCGCGGGTGACCATCCATTCACCCGGCTTCAGCGCGCGCCCATCGTCATCATCGGCGACGTGGACCAGCGCGAGGCGCGCGGCGAGTTCGTCCGGGCACTTGCCGACATGGGCGGCAAGGCTGTCCGCAACCGGCAAGGGCGCCTCGGCGCCGGTCCAGAAGCGGCCGTCAGCGCCTCTGACGAGGCCCAGCGGCGCCTTGGCATCGCGGCCCAGCACCGCGGCAAGGGCACGCTCGTAGCCCGGCGCGGCGCGCAGGGCGTCGATGGCCACGGGCAGTCCGTGCGCCGCCTTGGCGCCCTTGGCGCGGGCCTCGCGGTCGCGCAGCAAGGCGGTGTGTTCACGCTCGATGCCGGTGAGGTCGGCGCGGGCTCCCGCCAGCGCGGAGGCGGCAGTGTCGCGCTCTGCCTGGAGGGCGGTTTTGCGCGCCTGCATGTCGTCCAGCCCTTCGCGAGCCTTGGCCAGCGCGGCGTTCGCATCTTCTGCCCGGGCCTTTGCGGCGGCGATCGCGGCGTCGAGGTCGGCGGCGTCGGCCTGTGCGGCGATCTGTCCCTCGATTCGGGCGACATCCTGTTGCGCGCGGGCGCTGCGGCTGCGGGCCTGGGTGACTTCGGCCTCGGCGATACGCCATTCGGCCTCTACTCCGGCCTGCCGCGCGGTGGCCTGTGCAAGGTCGAGTTCAGCCGCGCGTGAGGACTGTTCGGCGCCGTCGAGGGTGTTGGCGAAGCGCGGGCGCATGGCCTCGTCCGCCGCCAGCTGCTTCTCGCCGTCCGCCAGTTCGCGTTCGAGGCGGGCAAGGGCGTCCGCGGCATCGCGGGTCAGGCGGTCGGCATCGTGCCTGTCTTCCTCCAGCCGGGTGCGTTGGCGGTTGAGGTCGGCGAGGCGCTGCTCGGCCGCTTCCAGCTGGCTGGTGAGCGTTGCCATTCGGTGGCCCTGCGCGCTGGCATCGTCGCGGCGGTCGGCAAGCTCGTCGCGCGCCTCGGCAAGCGTCTGGGCGGCCTTGGCCTGTTGGCTCTGGGCTTCCGCAGCGAGGCCCTGCGCGATGCCGACGCGCGCCTCGGCGGCCTGCGCTTCCTTGCGCGCGGCCTCGGCGGCTTCGGCGGCATCGCGCCAGCGGGCGAAGACGAGGCGGGCTTCGGAAAGGCGGATCTGGTCGGTCAGCGCCTTGTAGCGTTCGGCGGCCTTGGCCTGCCGCCGCAAAGTCCCGACCTGCTTGTCGAGGCTGGCCATGATGTCGTCGAGCCGGGCAAGGTTGGCCTCAGTGGCGCGCAGGCGCTGTTCGGCGTCCTTGCGGCGCACGTGCAGGCCGGCGATGCCTGCGGCCTCTTCCAGCATCGCGCGGCGTTCTGCGGGCTTGGCGGCGATGACGGCGGCAATGCGGCCCTGGCTGACCAGCGCGGGGCTATGCGCGCCGGTGGCGGCGTCGGCGAAGGTCAGCGCGACGTCCTTGGCACGCACGTCCCGGCCGTTGATGCGATAAGCGCTGCCGGCACCGCGCTCGATCCGGCGGACGACCTCCAGTTCCTCACGCGAGCCGTCGGGGCGCGCGGCAGTCTCGGCCTTGAGCACCACTTCGGCGAAGGAGCGCGGCGGCCGCTTGTCGGTGCCGGCGAAAATCACGTCTTCCATGCCGCCGCCGCGCATCGACTTGGGCGAGCTTTCGCCCATGACCCAGCGGATCGCTTCGAGAAGGTTGGACTTGCCGCAGCCGTTGGGGCCGACGACGCCCGTCAGCCCCGGCTCGATGCGCAGTTCGGCCGGCTCGACGAAGCTCTTGAATCCGCTGAGCTTGAGCCGGTGGATGCGCATCGAGTGATTACCGCAGGTGCATCAGATCAGCGAGCGCCGGCCTGTTGCAGCTTGGGTTCGATTTCCGCCCACGAGCCGGAACCGACCGAATTGCCGTTGATAATGAAGCTGGGCGTGCCGGTGATGTTGAACTGCTCCGATGCTTTCTGCGTCTGGTCGGCAAGCGCCTTGGCCTTGGCGGTGTCGGCAAGGCAGGCATTGGCCTGATCGCGGGCGATGCCGCGCGATGCGAAAAAGTCGCTCATACCGGAAACCTGCGCGACGGCGCCGATCTGCTGTTCCTTGGGCATCGTGTCGAGCGCGGCCAGCTTCGCCTTGTCGGCGTTCTGCATGTTCTCGAACATCTTGGGCTGCCAGGCCCAGAACTGCTCGCTCAGCGGGATCACCGCTTCGGTCGTGCCGCAGGTCGCCAGCAGCGATGCGGGAATGTCGAAGACGTTGAGCATGAAGTAGCGCATCTCATAGCTCACGCGGCCGCTGGCGACATAGTCATCGCGCAGCTTGCCGAAGCTTTCCTTGGCGAATTCTGCGCAGTGCGAGCAACTGAGCGCGCCGTACTCGATCAGCTTGATCGGAGCGTCGGGGTTGCCCATGCGGTAGCCGCCCTCGGGGGTCTTTTCGATCATGTCGGCCCAGGCCTTGCCCGCGGGCGCGGCGATCTTGGCGATCGGTTCGCCCGAGACGGGGCCGGCGGCCTCATCCTTTTTACCGCAGCTGGCGAGGCCAAGAGCGAGCGGAGCGACGAGCAGACCGAGAGCGATCTGGCGGAAACGGTTGCGGATCATCGGAGGCGAATCCTTACGTGTGCACTTGAGACAGGGCTAGCCCATGGACGGGCCGAAGACAAAGCACGGCGCGGCGCTGCATCCACAGCTTGCCGCCGCCATGCGGGCAGATCAGATATTGCCGGCGCGCTGCTCGGCGATCTTGGCGGTGATCGCCTTGGATACCGATGCCCAGTCGTTGGCGTTCAGCACTTCGCCGTTCAGCGTGAAGCTGGGCGTGCCCTGGAAGCCAAGCTTTTCCACTTCGGTCTGCTGGGTGCGCAGTTTGTCGAGCATCGCCTTGTCGGCCAGGCAGACGTCGGTCTGTGCGCGGCCCATGCCCCAGGCTCCCATCTGGTCGTAGAAGCCGAGGTCGCTGGCGATGACGCGCATCCGGTCGGTGAGCTGGCCCTGATACCAGCGCGCCTGCTGTTCACGGCTGAACTTTTCGACTTTGCCGAGCCAGGTTTCCTGGGTGGCGAAGAACGCGTTGTGGCGCACGAAAAAGCGCTTGGGGTCGCCGCAATTCGTTAGCATCGCCACGGTCAGGTCGATCGGATTGCGCAGGAAATTGGTCACCGTCACCGAAACCTGCCCCTTGGGCACCACGGTCAGGCGCAGCGCCGGGTCGGATTCCTTGTGAAAATGGGCGCAGTGCGGGCAGGTATAGCTGACGTATTCGTTGAGCTTCACCGGCGCGTCGGGATTGCCGTAGCGGTGGCTGCCATCGGGAGTGGCGACGACCTGGCCCGCCCAGTTCTTTCCGGCTGAGGAGGGCGCGGCCGCCGGCTTTTTCGCAGGCGCGGCGGCGATGCTCAGCGCGGCGCAGGCGGCGAGGGCGGTGAAACGAAGCGTGGTCTTCATGCTGGGGAAACGCATCCTGGTCATTCCTGGCACTGTTATTCCTGGCCGCCCTTGGCCTCAATGCTGCGGGCAAGCGATTCGAGCACCGCGCGAAGTTCCGGATCGCCGATGTCTCGCAGCGATTCGCCCAGTTCGAACGGCACCGGCTTCAGTGTCGGCGAAGCGGCGACACGAGGCGGAGTGGCGACCGGCGGCTTAACGTCGCCTTGCCGGATTTTCACGCGGGCAACGGCGTTGTAGCCGAAGAAGCGGTTCACACGCTCGACGATCTCGGGGATGACATGCTGGATCATCGGCGCATGAGCGGCCACGACGACCAGTTGGAGGATGCCGTCGCTCTTTTCGCCGGGGGGAAAACGGATCGATTCCGGAGAGCAGACGCGGGCATGGCGGGCGCCGACGATCTCGGGCCAGCGCGATACCACGCTGGATTGCACGAAGCCGAAGCGGCGAAAGGCGGTGCGCCCCACTTCCGGCATCAGATCGGAGATCGCGCGGGCCTGGCCGCCGCGCGGGCGCTCATAAAGCTTCAGGCCCGGCTTCGACGCCTTGCCCTTTTTGTCCGATTGTTTGCCGAGATTGCGTTCCATTACCGGCGCTCCAATGCCATAGCGGGCGCATGGACGCCAGTTCGGATACCACAGGTACGACGAGGATCGCGCAGGACCTGCTGGGTTGGTACGACACCCATGGCCGCGATCTACCCTGGCGCGCGCGTCCCGGCAGCCCGGCGCCCGACCCTTACCGCGTGTGGCTTTCCGAAGTAATGCTCCAGCAGACCACGGTGGGCGCGGTGAAGGCCTACTTCGCCGCTTTCACGGCGCGTTGGCCGACTGTCATGGCGCTGGCCGCCGCGCCGGACGAGGATGTCATGGCGGCATGGGCGGGCCTTGGTTATTATGCCCGCGCTCGCAACCTGCTGGCCTGCGCGCGCGAAGTGGCGGCGCGCGGCGGGCAGTTTCCCGATACAGAGGACGGCCTTCGCGCCCTGCCGGGGCTGGGCGCCTATACCGCCGCCGCCGTCGCCGCGATCGCCTTCGGGCGGCGGGCGGTGGTGGTGGACGCCAATGTCGAGAGGGTCGTATCACGCCTGTTCGCGATCGACACGCCGCTGCCCGGATCGCGGCCGCTGATCCGCGAATATGCCGATGTCATCACGCCCGATCTGCGGTCAGGCGACTTTGCGCAGGCGATGATGGACCTTGGCAGCGGCGTCTGCACATCGCGCAGCCCGCGCTGCCTGCTATGCCCGCTGTCGGCCGGATGCGCGGGGCGGGCCAGCGGCGAGCCGGAACGCCTGCCGGTGAAGGCGGCGAAGAAAGCCAAGCCTGTGCGCAAGGGCCACGCCTTCTGGATCGAGCGTGAGGTCGGCGGCGAGGCGCAGGTCTGGCTGGTGCGCCGCGCCGACAAAGGGATGCTCGGCGGAATGCGCGCGCTGCCCGACGATGGCTGGGCCGCCCGTGCCGATGGCTGCGGTGAGGGGCCGGCATCTGGACCATGGGAAAGCGCGGGCAAGGTGGATCACGTCTTCACGCACTTCTCGCTGGAATTGAGCCTTGTGGTCTATCTCGGCAACCGGTTTGATGGGACCGAAGGCGAGTGGTGGCCGCTGGGCCGGCTGGACGAGGCTGGACTGCCGACGCTTTTCGCCAAGGCCGCGCGCCTGGCACTTGCCGCCGAAAGGCAGGACGCTTGATCCGCGCCCTCGAAGCGGCGATGGACCGGCGCGCTCTGCTGGGCATGGCCGGTGCCGCCGGGCTGGGCGCGGCGCTGATGCCGAAGCTCGCCTGGGCCGCCGCGCAGCCGGAACTGCTCCCCAAGGTCCGCGCCGTGGTCGAGCGCTGGACCGGGCCGGGCAGGTTTCCCGGCATGGTGGCCTCGCTCGGTCTGCCCGGACGCGAGCCGGAATTCGTGGCGCGCGGGTCGGAGGGTTTCAACGACCCCGACACGGTGACGCCAGACAGCCTGTTTCGTATCTATTCGATGACCAAGCCGGTCACAGCGATGGCGGCGATGCAACTGATCGCGCAGGGCCGCCTTGGGTTGGACCAGCCGGTTTACGAAATACTGCCGAAATTCCGCACCATGCAGGTGCAGGACACGTACGACGGCTCGGTCACCGCGCTTCACCCTGCGCCCCGGCCGATCACGATGCGGCATCTGATGACCCACACGTCGGGGCTGGGTTATACCATCGTCCAGAACGGCGCGATGCGGCGGCTGATGACCGGCAAGGGCCTCGTTCCCGGCCAGATCAGCCGGCTGACCGCACCCGGGCTGGACTGGGGCACGCCGGTCAAGGGACTGGATCACTTCGCCGACCGACTTGCCGAAGTGCCGTTAGTCGCCGATCCCGGCACGCGGTGGAGCTACTCGATGGGCCTCGACCTGATGGGCCGGGTGATCGAGGTGGTGACCGGCCAGCCCTTCGACGTCTACCTTCACGAAACGATCTTCGCGCCCGCCGGGATGACCAGCACCTGGTTTCAGGTGCCCGCCACAGAGGCGCACCGGCTGACCACCAACTACGTCGCGATCGGCGAAGTGCTCGCCCCGATAGACGAGGGCGCCACTTCGATCTTCCTCGACAAGCCGGCCTTTCCCTTTGGCGGTGCCGGGCTGGTCAGCAGCCCGCGCGATTACGACAGGTTCCTGCGCCTGCTCGCCCAGTTCGGCATGATCGACGGGCGGCGCGTGCTGAGCGAAAGCGCGGTGCGCACCGGCACCTCTAACCTTCTGCCGCCCGGCGTCAGCGTGCCTGCCACCTTTGGTGGCCCTTCCGGCTTTGGCGCGGGCGGCCGTGTGGGCAAGGGCGCGGAGGCGGGCATTTACGGTTGGTCCGGCGCGGCGGGGACTGTCGGCATGGTCGATATGGTTCACGGCCTGCGTTCGCAGATTTTCGTCCAGTTCATGCCCCCCGACGCGCTCGACCTGCTGCCTGAATTCCAGGCCGCGCTAAAGGCCGATGTTCTTGCGATCCTGGAGACCCGTTGACGTGCTTATCACTGCTTCTGCCCCGATAGCCTTCGCCGGCTCGCATATCGACCGCGCCGATCACATCCGAGGCGACCCGGACGCCATCGCCGCCCTGATGACCGCCCGTACCCGCCTCCTGAAGTTGGAAGGGCTTGACCCGGTGCTGACCCCGGAAGGCCGCCTCGTCTGGAGCAGCCTTGCCGATGCAGCGCCGGAAAACGAACTGGTATTCCTCGGCCTGGATGATGCCCAGCGCGGTTGTTTTGCCGAGGTAGTGCCCGTCGATCCGGGCGGCAGTCCCCACGCCGGCCCCGCCAGCTGGAATGCGATGACGGTGCTGGAACCCGCCGAACTGGCGGCTTACGGCGGCGCCCGTGCTCTGGTCGGCTGGCATGCGCGGCACCGTTTCTGCGCGGTCTGCGGCCAGCCCACGGTGATCGCCAAGGGCGGCTGGCAGCGTTCCTGCACCGGCTGCACGGCGGAGCATTTTCCCCGCGTCGATCCGGTGACGATCATGTCGGTGGAGCATGACGGCAAGCTGCTGCTCGGCCGTCAGCCGCGTTTTCCGGCGGGGCGTTACTCCGCGCTGGCCGGCTTCGTCGAGCCCGGCGAGACGATCGAGGAAGCCGTGGCGCGGGAGACCTTCGAGGAAGCGGGGGTCCGGGTCCGCGATGTCACGTATATCGCCAGCCAGCCCTGGCCGTTCCCGTCCTCGCTGATGATCGGCTGCCATGCCTTCGCGGACGATCCGGCAATCACGATCGACGTCACCGAACTGGAGGACGCCCGCTGGTTCACCCGCGCCGAAGTGATCGACGCGCTGGAGGCCACGGCAGTCGGTGAAAGCGGCCGTGCCTTCTGGGCGCCGCCGAAATATGCGGTCGCCCATGTGCTGCTGCAATGGTGGGTGGACCGCGCGGTTTAGGTGACGGCAGCGGTTTGTTGATGAAGTACATGCGCGCAGGGCCTTTCATACAAGGCCTTGCGGATGGGTGGTATCGACGATGGAAAGAGCCGGCGGGAGGATGACAGGCGGCGGCGATGTAGGAAAGCCTCCGGGCCGGCGCACCGCCTTTTACATCAGCCCCAGCTTCATCAGTTCGCGCGCCAGTTTGGGCGGCATCGCATCGCCGGCGCTTTCGCCCTCGGCGAGATCGCGCGGGGCATCCTCGTCCTTAAGGTAGCGCCAGCCCTGATGGGCGCGCTTGGGCTTGGTCTGCACCGGAATAAGCCTGGGTTCGAGCCGGATGTGCCAGCGCCCGTCGCTTTCGCGCTGCTCGAAGCCGACGATCGGTGAACGGCCGATCAGCGCATGCTCGAAGATCCAGTAGAGCGAGCCGCCGATCATCTCCGCATGGCGCGTGGGCAGATAGCGCGTGGTCATCAGCGCCTCGCCCCCGGCATGGCTCTCCAGCCAGGCGCGAAGGGAGGCGGGGCTTTCTGCGGAATACGCGATCTTGGTCATGTGCAGCGGCATACCCGCCAAGATAGGGAGGCGCCGCATAGGGCGAAAGGAGAATTGCCCGATCGGGCTGACAAATTCACGGTGAGGGTTGTCGCGCATCGGGCAGGGAGGCTGCAGCTACGTCACTCCCGCCGCTCATGCCGAGCTGGGCTGGTGGTCTGATTTTTGGTGGGTAGCGGGCGCTGAGTCTCCCACACCGCTCATGCTGAGCTTGTCGAAGCATAGGGAGTACAGCGCCCAGCCTCAGGGCCTTCGACAAGCTCAGGCTGAGCGGGGTTGGAAGGACGGATTTGGCGCGCGCTGCCAAACGCCAGACATCGCATCCCCAACCGGAGCTTACGGCGCGGCCTATGCCAGCCCGGTCAGCACCGCGAGGCCCAGGAAGGTGAAGAAGCCCATCGTATCGGTCGCGGTGGTCACGAAGACCGCTGAGGAGACCGCCGGGTCGACGTTGAAGCGGTCCAGCGTTACCGGGACGAGGATACCCGCAAGGCCCGCGACGAGGTTGTTTATCAGCATGGCCGAGGCGATCACCGCGCCCAGCAGCGGGTTGCCGAAGACCAGTGCGGTGCCGGTGCCGATCAAGACGCCCAGCGCCAGCCCGTTAGTCAGGGCGATGCGGAATTCGCGCCAGATCATGCGCGCGGTGTTCGAATCGGTCAGCTGGTTGGTGGCGATGGCGCGCACCACCACGGCCAGGGTCTGGGTGCCGGCATTGCCGCCCATGCCCGAGACAATCGGCATCAGCACCGCCAGCAGCGCGAAGCGGGTGATCGCGCCCTGGAACAGGCCGACCACCGAAGATGCCAGCATCGCCGTGGCCAGGTTCACCACCAGCCAGGTCAGGCGGGCGCGCACGGTCAGCAGGATCGGCTCGTTGATGTCGCCGTCGCCCGCACCCGAGAGGAGCAGGGCGTCCTCGCCCGCTTCCTCGGAGATGATGTGGACGATGTCATCGACGGTGATCTGGCCGATCAGCCGCCCCGAAGTGTCCACCACCGCCGCGGAAATCAGCGCGTACTTCTGGAAGCGCAGCGCGACTTCTTCCTGGTCCATGTCGGCCGGGATCAGCGTCTGGTCGCGCGCCATCACGTCGTAAAGCGGGATATTGCGCGGGCAGCGCAGGATCCAGGACAGCGAGCAGGTCCCCACCGGGCGGTGCATCGGATCGACGCAGAACACTTCCCAGAACTCGGTCGGCAGTTCGCGGTGTTCGCGCAGGTAATCGATGAGATCGCCCACGGTCATCGTCTCGGGCACCGCGACATGGTCGCGGCTCATCATGCGGCCGGCGGATTCTTCGGGGTAGGACAGCGCCGATTCGATGGCGGCGCGGTCTTCCGGCTCCATCTCGGCGAGGACGGCCTGCTGGTCCGCCTCGTCGAGATCTTCCAGCATCGCGACGGCGTCGTCGGTGTCCAGCCCGCCGGCGATCTCGGCGACGACATCGGCCGGAAGCGCTTCCATCAGCGCTTCGCGGACCCAGTCGTTCATCTCGGCGATGACTTCCACGCCCATGAGGTCGCGGATCGAGCGGGCGAGGGTCAGGCGTTCGCGTTCGTCGACCAGCTCGAACAAGTCGGCGATGTCGGCGGGGTGGAGTGGTTCGACAAGGTCGTAGACGCGGTCGGAGTCCTCGTCGTCGAGGGCCTCTTTGACGTTGCGGACGAATTCGGGTTTGAGGCGGTTGTCTTCGTCGAGGGTTTCGGATTCGGGCATGCCTTCAGGCGCGGTATCATCCGCTGCGCCGGGCATTTCGTCCTTGAGTTCCGCTTCGCTCATAGGGGCCGGTCTACGCAGCTATTTCGCAATTGCAACAGCCGGAACAAGCCTCGCCGGAGGTTTCCCTCAGGGCCTGCTTCGAAAGTCCTGTTCCATCCCGTGCCCCCACCCGGGCGGCGGAGCGGGCCCGGGGCCGCGCGGCCAAAACTCAGGGGAGGGTGACATTGGCGCGGCGCGCCTTATATCGGGCGCCAAGCCGACCGGCGCGCGCCAGATACCTCGCGCGCTGACAAAAGGAGACATGCGATGGCTGACGAATTTCTGACCCTCACGCTCGACACCGGCAATGGCGAAGGCGGCGACGTCAAGATCAAGCTGCGTTCGGACCTGGCCCCCGGCCACGTCGACCGCATCAAGGAACTGACGGGCGAGGGTTTCTACGACGGCGTGAAGTTCCACCGCGTCATCCCCGGCTTCATGGCGCAGGGCGGCTGCCCCAACGGCACCGGCATGGGCGGTTCGGACAAGCCTGACCTCCAGGCTGAATTCAACGCCGAAAAGCACGTGCGCGGCGTGTGCTCGATGGCACGCACCAGCTACCCGCACTCGGCCAACAGCCAGTTCTTCATCTGCTTCGACGATGCCAGCTTCCTCGACAAGCAGTACACCGTCTGGGGCCAGGTGGTCGAAGGCATGGAACTGGTCGACGCGCTGCCCAAGGGCGAGCCCCCGCGCGAGCCGGGCAAGATCGTCAAGGCGACCATCAGCGAAGGCTGATCGGCCCTGCCGACATTCGAGAAGGGCGGCCTGAAAGGGCCGCCCTTTTTCGTGGGCGGCGTACTTTCGAACTGCTGCCGCCGCCGAGGCAAATCGCGATCTTCGTCGATGGTCGGAGCTAAAATCGCGGCCGGGCGTTGATACGGGCACCAGAACAAGAAAAGTGGGTGCCGTTTGAAACGCTTCCTTCCCCTGTGCCTCCCCGCCCTCGTCATGATCACCGCCTGCGGTTCGCGCACCGAGCCGGCCACCGCGCCGTCAAAGGCGGCGGCAAGCGGCTCGCTGGCCTTCGCCAATGCGCCCGGCGGAGGGGAGACCGAGGCGGCCGACAGCCTGATCATGCGCGCGCAAGTGGCGCTCGACCGGCTGGCCTTCTCGCCCGCAGTGATCGACGGCAGGCAGGGGCAGTCCTACAAGCTGGCGCTGGCGGCTTTCCAGGAAGCGCGCGGGTTGCCGTCCACCGGGCAGCTCGATCCGGCGACGCAGACGGCGCTGTTCCAGGGGCAGGGCACGGCGGCGACGCTGCTGGTGGTGATCCCGCAGGCTTTCGCGCGCGGGCCGTTCGTGCGGGACCTGCCTCACAAGACGGCCGAACTGGCCCGTTTCGACCACCTTGGCTATCGTTCGATGACAGAGGCGCTGGCTGAACGTTTCCACACCACGCCGGACACGCTCTTTGCGCTCAACGGCCCGAATACCGCGCTGGCCGCAGGGCGCACGATTCGCGTGCCGGCGATCGCCAACGTAGCGCCCGCAAAGATCGAGGGAGACGAACGCGGCTGGGCCGATACCCTGCAACGCCTGGGCGTGGCGGGCGATCAGCCCGACGCCGAGCGTATCGTCGTCGACAAGTCTCAAGGCACGCTGCGCGTTTACGACAAGGCGGAGAAATTGATCGCCCAGTTCCCGGTGACCACAGGCAGCGATCACGATCCGCTGCCGATCGGCACCTGGAAGATCAAGGGCACGTCGCGCAATCCCGATTACCAGTACGACCCGGACCTGTTCTGGGACGCGAGCAAGAACGACAAGGCCAGTCGCCTTGCCCCCGGGCCCAATGGTCCGGTCGGCGTGGTGTGGATCGACTTGTCGAAGGACCATTACGGCATTCACGGCACTCCCGAGCCGCAGACGATCGGCCGCAGCGAAAGCCACGGCTGCGTGCGCCTGACCAACTGGGACGCTGCCCGCCTTGCGCAGATGGTCCACACCGGGACAGACGTGGTTTTCCAGCCCTGATCTCGCTGAAAAGGGATGGGCCGAGTCCTTGCCGCGATGGACGGAAAGCCCGCTCCTTGCCCGCTTTCCCTGCCGGACCTAGCCCGGGCCAACCATCCGGTTTCAAGGAGCGCAGGACCATCATGAAATTCCGTATCGCCGCCCCGCTGGGCCTGTGCGCCGGCCTGTGCGCGCTTGCCGCCGCATCGCCCGCCGCTGCGAAAGTCACCGCCGAGGCCAACGTGGCACGCTCGGAAGGATCATGGGGCGGCGAACTTGCGGTGGGCGTGCCGGTGATCGAGGACGGCGGCTTCGCCATAACCCCGGCCGTTGGCGCGTTCTTCCACAAGCGCGATCACGACGGCTTCTACAAGGACGATTCGCAGTGCTTCCGCAGCAGCAATGACGATCAGGTGTCGGACGGCAAGTGCGACAATTCCGGCACCAAGATCTTCGGCAAGGTGGAAGCGACCTATCGCCTGCCGATGTCCTTTTCGGTGGGCGTGGGGGCGCGCTTTATCGGCAATGACCTGCGCGCCTATGGCACGGTGGCCATGCCGATCCTGCCGATGGTCGACCTCAAGGGCAACATCGGCGACCACTATCTGGCCGCAGGCGTCCAGGCGCGGTTCTAAAGCGTTCGGCGGTGCCGGGGCGGGGTGCCCCGCCTCGGCACCGCAGGAAATATCCGGGCCCCAGGTCCGTCCCGGTTCCGCTCAGGCTGAGTTTGTCGAAGCCTTTCAGCCCAGCCTCCGTCTATTGTTCGATAAGATCCACGTAAGCGACCACGTCGTTGTCGGTGGCGATGAACAGGCCGTCCTGCACGTCCTCGCTCTGCTGTGCGGCGATCGTCATGGCTTCGGACAAGGGGCCGTAGAACAGGGTGTTGGCCGCACCGCCCTCTGCCCCGCCGTCCAGATGGTAGAGGCGCACGGTGGCTGATTCGTAAGTGCTGCGCATCAGTTTTCGTCCTGCTTGTCCCGGATGCCTTCGATCCGCGCGCCGTCCACGATCCGGTCAATCCGGGCGATTTCGGCCTTGGCGACTATCCGCTCACCCTTGGTCTGGCCATGCTTTGCACGGTTGGCCTGGGCCTGCGCCTTGTCTTCGGCCCGGTCGCGCGCCTTGCGGGCCATCCGAAGATTGATGATCTCTGCCATGTCCGGCGCTTTACCGCGAGACGTGCCGAGGGGAAAGATGTTCCTCCTTACGCCCGAAACGGAAAGGCCGCGCCCGCCGTCAGGCGAAGGAGGGCTTGGCCTGTCTGGTTCGCGGCAGCTTGCCGTTGAAGAGCAGCCGGAGCAGCGGCACCATGGATATGATCTGATGCGTTGCCAGCGAACCTGCCGTTGCCAGCATCACGGTGCCGATAAAAAGCAGGTAGTGATCGTGAAGGATCGTCGACAGCACCTGAAACGCGGCGGCGACATAGAAGATATGGACCAGATATATCGTATAGGCTGCCCGCGATAAATACGCGGTGTTCTTCGATATTCGGGTGATCGACCGGGCATGGATGAAGATGGCGAGCGAAAAGAACGTCCCGATCACCGAATATAGAAAGTAAGTGGCGATCTTCGTTACTGCGTTCGGAATGCCGGTGATCTGCCGCACCGTGTAGGTCTCCGGATCGTAGAGCATCAGGTAAAGCGCCATGGCGACGGCGGCGACGGCAAAAAGCGGAGCGGCACGGACCCGGTCCAGCAGGTCGGCTTTGTAAAGGACGTGGCCGACGGCATAGAACACGATCATCACGCAGGCCCGCGAAAGCAGATAGAGGCTTTCGTAGTTCCCTTCCTTCATCCCGACCGCTGGAAAAGCGGCGTAGATGTACTGGTTCAGCAGCATCCCCGCGAACACGGCGGCCACCATGCCGGCGATGACGGATGCGAGCGGCAGCCTGCGTAGTTCCCGCGCCGCCTGCGAAAGGAGTTTGCCGGCGGCAGTGCATTTGCCGGCGACCGTCAGCAGGCTGAACGACATCAGCACGATGAGGAACCACAAGTGATCGATGTTGAACGGGGTGGCGAAAAAATCCCCCTTTCTGATCAGGTCGGTGAACCGCTGGAAAGTGAGCCAGACGACGAAAAACGGGATCAGCAACTGCGCGGTTCTGGAGCGTAGCCAATCCATCGGCTGCTTCTTGCTGATCGAGGCGGCGGCAAGATAGCCGGCGATCAGGAAGAAGGCCTGCATCCGGGTTGCGCGCGACAGCGACTGGATCACTCCGAATATCCAGGGATCGTCGGGCATGGCGCGAATTCGGCCGGCGGTATGCAGCAGCACACCGTAAAGCAGCAGTATGGCCCGCCAGAAGTCGAGGCCGACAAGTCTGTTTTGCACGTTGCCCCCTAATGCGTCGCTGTCGGCACGGTAGCAGCGGCAGCGGCAGCGGGGTGGCCTTAATGATCCGAAATGCACGTTTCTGTGCAGTTGCAGCGCAGATTATGCGCTTGCAGCAAGAGGCCGCCTGTCAGGCTTCGACGGGCGCAGTCGTTACGCCAAGGTCCGGCAGGCCGACCGAGCGCTTGCCCGAAAAATCGGTGCGGACCACGATCAGGCCGTCCTTTTCCAGGTAGTCCAGCAGGCGCTGCACCCGGCGCGGGCTGCTGGTGCCGTAGATGCGGGCCAGGTCCATGTCGTCGGGGCAGGGCTTGCCGTCGATCGCGGCGCGGGCGATTACATAGAACGTGGCCAGCGCATCGTCGGGGACATGCTTCGACAGGTTGATGAGGTCCATCCAGCGCTCGTCGTCGGGATCGTCGATCCCGGCCAGCGCGGCGGCGAAGCCCCGGCGGAACATCGTCGCGTCGAGGCCGCGCACCGAAATGCCCTTCATCCGGCAGCGGATGGTGAAATCCTGGAACAGCGTGGTCGACGACTGGAAGGTGCAATCGTCCTCCTGCGCCATCGCGTTCATGATCTCGACCATTGCGGCGCGGCTTTCCTCCGCATCGGGTTCGGGGCGCTGGCGTTCGCGCTCGCTCTCGCGGGACTGCGAACTGGTCGGTTCGAGCAGGTCGGATTCGGCGATTCGCCGGGCCAGCGTCTCGGCGTCCTCCGTCTTCGGGGCGGCGCGGTGGAACTCCGGGCGGTCCGGCTCGACGTGGAGGTTCTCGTGGAGCAGCTCGCGCAGTTCCTCGGTCGAGGCGGTGGGCAGCGGGGCGAGGCCCGGCGTCACCGACTTCTGGCCAGTGCGCACGGTGCCCACGTTCACCGAGACGGGACGGCGGGCGATGGCGGGGCCAAGGCCCAGGAACTGGCCGCGCGCAAGGTCGCGGATGGCTTCGGCCTGGCGCCGCTCCATGCCGAGCAGGTCGGCGGCGCGGATCATGTCGATGTCGAGGAAAGTGCGGCCCATCAGGAAGTTGCTGGCCTCGGCCGCGACGTTCTTGGCCAGTTTGGCAAGGCGCTGGGTGGCGATCACGCCGGCAAGGCCGCGCTTGCGCCCGCGGCACATCAGGTTGGTCATCGCCGCAAGGCTGACGCGGCGGGCTTCTTCGGTCACTTCACCGGCGGCGGCGGGCGCGAACATCTGCGCCTCGTCGACCACCACCAGCGCGGGATACCACTGTTCGCGCGGGGCATCGAACAAGGCGTTCAGAAACTGCGCGGCGCACTTCATCTGCTGGTCGATTTCCAGCTCGTCCAGCGCCAGCACGACGGAGGCGCGGTGCTGGCGGATGCGCGCGCCAAGGCGGGCGATCTCGGCCTCGCCATAAGCGGAGCCGTCGATCACGACATGGCCGAATTCCTCGGCGAGGCTGACGAAGTCGCCCTCGGGGTCGATCACCACCTGCTGGACGATGGTGGCGCTTTCTTCCAGGATCCGGCGCAGCAGATGCGACTTTCCGGACCCGGAATTGCCCTGCACCAGCAGGCGGGTCGCCAGAAGTTCCTTGATGTCGATCTCGATCGGCTGGCCTTGCGGCGTCTGGCCGATCACGATGTTCGCGCTCACGGGCCGCTCCTGCCAAACTGTGCAGGGCGGACGCAAGGTGCGTAGGCCGCTTTATCCAGAGGTTGCACCGTGCCTGCGCGGCGGGCCCGCCCAAGCCCCCCAAGCCAGCGGTCGCAATCCCGGCACATTTCGGCTCCATCGTCCCGAGGTGCAATTGGCTCTCCTGCGTTGCGGGCGCACATTGCCCGCAAACAAAATCGGGAGTTACCGGGATGCTGGAACAGGCCATGGGCAAATTCGCGGGCGATTCGCTCATCCGCGAGAAGTTCGACAACTTCATCGGCGGCAAATGGGTGGCTCCGGTCAAGGGGCGGTATTTCGACAATATCTCGCCCGTCACGGGGCAGGTGGTTTGCCAGGTGGCGCGCGGCACGGCCGAGGATATCGAGCTGGCGCTGGACGCCGCGCACGCCGCCAAGGACGCCTGGGGCAAGGCATCGCCCACCGAGCGGGCGAACACGCTGCTAAGGGTCGCCGACCGGATGGAAGCCAACCTCGACAAGCTGGCGCTGGTGGAGACGATCGACAACGGCAAGCCGATCCGCGAGACGACCGCCGCCGACGTGCCGCTGGCGATCGACCACTTCCGTTACTTCGCATCCTGCCTGCGCGCGCAGGAAGGCTCCATCGCCGAGATCGACCACGACACCGTGGCCTATCATTTCCATGAGCCGCTGGGCGTGGTCGGCCAGATCATTCCGTGGAACTTCCCGATCCTGATGGCGGCGTGGAAGCTGGCCCCGGCGCTGGCCGCGGGCAACTGCGTGGTGCTCAAGCCTGCCGAGCAGACGCCGATGTCGATCCTGGTGCTGGCCGCACTGGTGGCGGATATCCTGCCGCCGGGCGTGCTCAACATCGTCAACGGGTTCGGCATCGAGGCCGGCAAGCCGCTGGCGGCCAACAAGCGGATCGCCAAGATCGCCTTCACCGGCGAGACCACGACCGGCCGCCTCATCATGCAGTATGCGTCCGAAAACCTGATCCCCTGCACGCTGGAACTGGGCGGCAAGAGCCCGAACATCTTCTTCGCCGACGTTATGGATGCCGACGACGATTACCTCGACAAGGCGCTGGAAGGCTTCACCATGTTCGCGCTCAACCAGGGCGAGGTCTGCACGTGCCCGAGCCGCGCGCTGGTGCACGAATCGATCTACGACGCCTTCATGGAAAAGGCGATCGCGCGGGTGAAGGCGATCAGGATGGGCAGCCCGCTGGATGCCTCGACGATGATCGGCGCGCAGGCTTCCAACGACCAGCTGGAGAAGATCCTCAGCTACATCCAGATCGGCCGGGACGAAGGCGCCAGGGTTCTTACCGGCGGCGAGCGCGTGGCCCATGACGGCGAACTGGCGCAGGGCTATTACGTCGAGCCCACCGTGCTGGAAGGCCACAACAAGATGCGCGTCTTCCAGGAGGAGATCTTCGGCCCGGTGCTGGCGGTGACGAAGTTCTCGACCGACGAGGAGGCCCTCGCGATCGCCAACGACACACTTTACGGCCTTGGCGCGGGGGTCTGGACCCGCGACGGAACCCGCGCCTATCGCATCGGCCGGGGTATCCAGGCCGGACGCGTGTGGACCAACTGCTACCACGCCTACCCTGCCCACGCGGCGTTCGGCGGCTACAAGCAGTCCGGCATCGGGCGCGAAAACCACAAGATGATGCTGGACCACTACCAGCAGACCAAGAATCTGCTGGTCAGCTACAGCCCGAAAGCGCTTGGTTTCTTCTGATGCTGTCAGGGCCATCAAGGTCGCCGTCCCGCCTTTGCGCGTCATGAGCGCCGCGGCCACCGCGCTTCCGCCCCGCATCCTGGCCTCCCCGGCGGCGGCGGAGTGGATCGAGCGCCTGCGCGCAGTCCACGGCGACCTTATGTTCCACCAGTCGGGCGGATGCTGCGACGGGTCGGCGCCGATGTGCTTCGTGGCGGGGGAGTTTCGCGTCGGCGGGCAGGACGTGCTGCTGGGCAAGGTGACCGGCGATACCCCGGTATGGATCGGGGCGGCGCAGTTCGAATACTGGCGCCACACCCAGGTCACCATCGACGTGGTGCCGGGGCGCGGTTCGGGCATGAGCCTGGAGGCGCCCGAAGGCGTGCGCTTCATCGTGCGCTCGCGCATCTTCACTGACGCGGAGAACGCGGCGCTCGAGGCTGCGGGCGAACCGCCAAGAGGCGACAGCCCCGATGCGTTTGGCCGAAATGCGCTGGGCGAGGGGGCGGGCGCGGCCTAGACTACCTGCCGCGCAGGACTGGCCACCGCGCCGGGGCAGGGCGCCGCCTCAAACCAGCTGCGAAAGAAGCTCGCGCCAGTTTTCGGGCAATGGCACGGGCCTGCGGCTTTCGCGCCCGACGTAGACGTGGGTGAAGTGTCCTTCGGCGGCAGGCTGGTCTTCACCCTCGACGAAGAGGCCGAGGTGGTAAGTCACGCTGCTGGAGCCGAGCCGGGCCACGGTGAGGCCCACTTCCAGGTTCTGCGGGAAATTCACCGATGCGGCGTAGCGGCACCCGGTTTCCACCACAACGCCGATCGGATCGCCGTTCTCGATGTCGAGCAGGCCGGCCTCGATCAACCAGGCGTTCACCGCCGTATCGAAGAAGGCGTAATAGACCACGTTGTTGACGTGGCCGTAGACGTCGTTGTCGTGCCAGCGGGTGGGGGTGGATACGAAGGCGCGGTAGGCGCCGCGCGGGCGTAGCGGTTCTCGGCTCATGGCTGATCGCCCTACATGCGGCCGCTGCAAAAAGCACGTGTCAGTCGCGAAGGCGGACGGTGCGCCAATACGGGGTAATCGGCTGGCCGAGGGGCGCATCGGGGAAAATCGCAGGAAACGAAAATAATCTTCGCTGGCCGCTTGCCAGCCGGGAAGGCCCTTGCTAATGGCGCGCTCCTGCCAGGGGCGGATGTTTATCCAGCCCCGAAAAAATGCGGTCGTGGCGGAATTGGTAGACGCGCAACGTTGAGGTCGTTGTGGGCGAAAGCCCGTGGAAGTTCGAGTCTTCTCGACCGCACCAGCAGAATTTGAAACAGCATTGATTTTCGCCTTCGGGCACCCCGTCTTGCTGGCGGGTTTTTTGCGTTTCGGGCTGCCGCCCCTTGTTCATGGATGATCGCCGACCTTGCGCCGGAACGCCGGCGGCGAACCTGTGCTTCGCGGCGCTGATCGCGGGCGGGTGCGCGGCGGGGTCAGTGCGCTAGGCAATGCGGCGCCGTGCGGGAAAATCGCACGGCGCCGCATGGCATTTTACGAAGGTGTGGCCGCGATCAGAAGCGGTAGTTGGCGCTGACCGTGAAGTTGCGCGGCAGGCCATAACGGTACTGGCTGTAGAAGCCGATCTGGCTGAAGTACTTCTTGTCGAGCAGGTTCTCGACGTTGCCCTGGATTTGCAGGGCATCCGACACGTTGTAGCGCGCCATCAGGCTGACCAGCGTGTAGCCGTCCTGCTGGAAGCGGAAGGGTGCGGCGGTTACAGGGTTGACGCCATCGGTATAGGCCTTGCTGCGGTAATTCACGCCGCCGCCCACGGTCAGGTCGCCCAGCGTGTAAGTGGTGAACAGCTTGAGCAGCTTGCGCGGCTGGTCGCGGTTCACGTCCACCTTGAACTGGCTGTAGCCGAAGTTGACGTTCCAGCCTTCCAGCGGCTCGCCGGTGATCTCGACCTCGAAGCCTTTGCTGACGTCGCCGCTGGACGCGATGTAGGTCTGGACCGGCGGCTGGCCGGGGCCGGGCGAGATCGGTGCGCCGTTGAGCACGCCGATATTGTCCTGCTCGATGCGGAACAGCGAAAGCGAGGTCTGCAGCGCCGCGTCGAAGAACGAGCTTTTCAGGCCGACTTCATACGCCTTGCCGTCCAGCGGATCGAGCTGCCGGAAGTCGGCGCCCAGCAGGTTCTGCGGCTGGAAAATCTTGGTGTAGCTGGCGTAGAGGCGGTGGTTGGGCGTCACATCGTAGAGCGCGCCGACGTAGGGGATGAAGACATTGTCGTCCCCGTAATTGCTGTCCACGCCGTAAGCGAAGCCGCGCTGCTGCCAGCTGGCGAGACGACCGCCGCCGATCACCTTGAGCTGGTCGGTCAGGTTGGCGCGCACGACGCCGTAATAACCGGTCTGGGTGATCTTCTCCTGCGAGGCGCGGAACGGCACGGTCGAGAAACCCGGGAAGGGGTAGGAATCTTCGGTCCAGTTGTTGAAGTCGCCTGCTGGCGGGAACGAAAAGGCATTGGTCGGGTCGAGCAGGTTGAGCGCAGCGAACGTGTCGGCATGGCGGTTGATGATGCTGCGCAGTGCGCCGACGACGACTTCGTGGTCGCGGCCGAACAGGGAAACCTTGCCCTTGATCTGGGCGTCGTAGCTGTTCTGGATGCTTTCGCCGTCAGCTGAATAGGGGTTGCTGGCAAGGCCCAGCCCGGTGGTCTTGTCGACCAGGCCGTAGAGGTACAGGATATTGGTGTTCTGCGTGTTGCGCAGGCGGTTATAGTTGGCCTGTGCGCTCCAGCCGCTGCCAAAGTCGTGGCGCAGCGAGACGAAAAGGTTCTGGTTGCTGGTGTCCCAGTGCGTCCACTTGGCGCCGGTCGACTTCGAACGCTTCCACGATGCAAAGGTGCCGTCGCTGTAGAACGAGGGGAGCGCGCCCCATGCGGCGCCGTCCGGGCGGCCCTGCTGGTGGCTGAAGCCGACGCGCAGCAGCGTATCGTCAGTGATGTCGGCGTCGATCGTGCCGTAAAGGACCAGCTTCTTGTTGTGGTAGCCGTCGATCTGGCTGCCGCCTTCCTCATAGCGGCCCACCGCGCGGAAGCGCAGGCGGCCATCGGAAGTCACCTGGCCGCCAAGGTCGCCCGAAACGCGCCAGGTGTCCCAGCTGCCGTAGCTGCCATTGATATAGCCGCCCAGTTCGGTCTTGTCGGCGTGCTTGCGCACCAGGTTGACCGAGGCGGACGGATCGCCCGCGCCGCTGAGCAGGCCGGTGGCGCCGCGCACGATCTCGACGCGCTCGTACAGCGATACGTCGGCAAGGGTCTCGCCCGAATCACCGCCGAGCGCCCAGGCGGTCGGTACGCCGTCGAGCTGGGTGTTGGTGATCTGGAAACCGCGTGCGTAGAACGAGTTGCGCACATCGTCCGTCTCGTTGATCGCCACGCCGACGGCGTTCTGGATAACGTCCTTCACGCTGATCAGGTTCTGGTCGAGGATACGCTGCGCGGTGACGATGCTGACGGACTGCGGCGTTTCCTGAACGGACAGGCCGAGACCGGTGGCGGTATCGATCTTGTCTTGCAGCGTGTACTTGCCGGTGACGATGATATCGTCTTCGTTGCCTGCGCTGGCGTCATCGGCGACCTGCGCGGCGGCGGGCATGGCATAAACGGCGAATGCGCCGCCGAGCATGAGCAAGATCCTGGACTTCATATAGGTGCCCCCTGGCAGTGGTCGCGGCATCGCGGTCACAGTTCCGGCGGCGCCGTCCTTTTTTCCGTCGATGTCGAATTGAAGGGGCTGCTAATAGCAATGCGGGTCATTCGCAATAGCAATCTGGGATATGGGTATTTTTGGATCGGGGGTTACCCGAGGGCAACAGATGCCGCCGTTACGGGAATACCAGCGAGACGCGCAGGCCCGGCTCCGATGCCGCGAATTCCAGCGCCGCGCCGTGGGCATGGGCGATGGCGGCGACCATGCTGAGGCCCAGGCCGTCGCCGGGAAGGCAGGCCGAGGAGCGCCCGCGATAGAACTGCTGCGTCACCCGCTCGCCATCGCCTGGATCGAGGCCGGGGCCGTCGTCCTGCACGCTCAGGTGCAGGCCTTCCCGCGTCCTTGCGGCGGCCAGCTCGATCCTGCGGCCCTTGCCGGCCCCATGTTTCAGGGCATTGTCGAGCAGGTTGGACAATGCCTGGAATACAAGGTCGAGGTCGAGATCGGCGACGAGGGGACGGCGCGCGGACACCACCAGCTCCATGCCCAGCCGCTCGGCCTCGGGTTGGTAGAATTCGACGATGTCCTCAAGCAGCTGGATCACGTCGGTGCGTTGCAGTTCAAGAGGATGGCGCCCGTTTTCCAGCCGGGAAATGCGCATCAGGGCGGAAAGGATCTGCTGGAGCCGGTTGGCTTCGACGATCGCGGCGCCTGCGGCGATGCGCATCGCGGGATCGTCTCCGGCGATCTGTTCCAGCGTCTCCAGCCGGCCGATCAGCCGGGCGAGGGGGGTGCGCAGTTCATGCGCGGCATTGTCGGACACGCTCTGCACCGCGCTGAACAGGCTCTGGATGCGCGAGAGCATGAGGTTGAGCGTCTGGCCCAGCCGATCGAAATCGTCGTTGGTGCCGCGGACCTGGACGCGGCCTGCAAGGTCGCCGTCCATCACCTGCCGCGCCGCCAGGGTGACCGCCTCGATGCGCCGCCCGATCGCCAGGCTCATCAGCCAGCCGCCGCACAGGCCCAGCATCACGGTGACGCCGAAGATCCAGATCGCGGCGGTGCGCAGTGTCTCGGCGTCGTCGGTGATGTCCTCGACGTCGCGCCCGATCATCAGGCGCGCGCCGCCCGGCAGCAGATGGTCGCTGACAAGGGCGTTATGGTCGATTTCCGTCCCGTCCACGAAAGTGTCGGCTTCGATGATGGTAAGCTGGCCCAGCGGCTTTGCCGGCCAGCTCGGCAGGTTTGCGCTAACGACATGCCCGTCCGGTCTCAGCAGCGCATGGAAGGCCTTGCGGGAACCCGCATGCGAGGCCCTCCGGTCCAGCGCGATCCGCGTCGCTTCCATGCCGCGAGCCAGGTAGGCGGCGCGGAACTGGTGGTATTCGTCGTCCACCAACTGGCGTGCGCGGTCCATCGGCAGGGTTACGCGCAGCCAGTATCCCGCACTTATCAGCAGCGCTACCGAGAGGCAGAACAGCCCCGCATAAGTCAGCGTCAGCCGGAACGAGAAGCTGCGCAGCAGCCGCGTCATTGTTCGCGCATCATGTAGCCGACGCCGCGCACGGTGTGGATCAGGTTCGTCTCGTGCTCCGCCGCGATCTTGTGTCTCAGCTTGGAGATGTGCTGGTCGATGATGTTGGTCTGCGGGTCGAAATTGTAGTCCCACACGTTTTCCAGCAGCATCGTGCGGGTCACCACGCGCCCGGCATTGCGCGCAAGGTAGGCGACGATGCGCAGCTCGCGCAGGGTAAGGGCAATGCGCCGCCCGGCCCGCGTGACGGTGTGCGAGGCAAGGTCGATCTCCAGATCGGCGATCCGCAGCAGGCTGGCGTTTTCCGCCACCGGCGCATTGCGCCGCGCCAGGCTTTCCAGGCGGGCGAGCAGTTCCGACATCGCGAAAGGCTTGGCCATGTAGTCGTCCCCGCCGGCGCGCAGGCCCTTCACCCGCTCGTCCACATCGCCCAGGGCGCTGAGGATCAGCACCGGGGTCGCATCGTCGGTGGCGCGCAGGGCCGCCAGCAGCTTGAGGCCGTCCAGCGTGGGCAGCATCCGGTCGAGCACGATCGCATCGTAAGTCTCGCAGGTCGCCCGGACCAGCGCATCGCGCCCGTCGCAGCAGTGCTCCACGACGTGCCCGGCCTCGCGCACGCCGGCCATGATGTGCGCCGCCAGGGCGGCATCGTCTTCTACAAGGAGGATCTGCATGGGGTCTCGAGCATTATTCCCGCACGGGCTCCGCGTCGATGGCGCAGTACCGGCGCCATGAACATGGGCAAATTTACATGAAGGCTCCATCGGCTCCCCATCTCGATCAGGCAAGAGTGGTTCATGCCCGCATTGCTCCCTTCAGGTCGCCCCGACGCGTTGCTGCGGCGGATACATGTCCTGGCCATCGGCGGCGCGCACCAGTTTGCGCATATCCTGCCGGTGGCCAGTGAACTGGAACGTCGCCAGCCCGGCTCGGTGACTTTCTTCGTCTGCAGCGAGGAGGAAGCGGCCATCGCGCAGGACCAGGTCCGCGACCTTGGCGGGCCATGCCCTGCCGTGGAGGTCATGCGGCTGCCCGGCATCGCGGTCCTGCTGCCGCGCCAGTTGCACAAGGCGGCGCGCCTGATCGTCTGGGCGGGGCGCCTGTGCGATGCCGCCGCTATCCTCTGCGCCGAACGCACTTCCACGATGCTGGGCCGGCTGCGGGGCGATTGCCCGCCGATCCTGCACATTCCCCACGGCGCGGGCGACCGCGCTGTCGGTTTCGAGAAGCGCTTCACGCTGTTCGACCATGTGATGGTGGCCGGTCGCAAGGACCGCGACCGCCTGCTGGCGAGCGGCTTCGTCGAGCCGGAAGCCTGCACGGTGACCGGACCGATCAAACTTGCCACGATCCTGTCCTCCCCCCGCCCGCGTCCGCCCCTGTTCGACAACCCGCGGCCGACGATCTTCTACAATCCGCACTTCTCGAAAAAGCATTCGTCGATAGCGGTTTTCGGCCGAAAGCTGATCGAGGCGGTCGTGCAGGACGGGCGCTACAATCTGGTGGTCGCGCCGCATGTCCGGCTTGCCCGGCGCTGGTCCGCGCGTGAGCGGCGCGAGTGGGAAGCCCTGGCGGTTCCCGGGCGGGTCGTGGTCGACCTCGGCTCGGCGCGCTGCAACAACATGAGCTATACTCTGGGGGCGGATCTCTACGTCGGCGATGTGAGCAGCCAGGTCTACGAGTTCCTTGCTCATCCGCGTCCCTGCCTTTTCGTCGATGCCCGCGGCACCGACTGGCAGGAGAGCGAGGACTACGCGATGTGGCACTTCGGCGAAGTGATCGCGCCCGATGCCGATCCGGTTGCGGCGCTGGACCGCGCCTTTGCCAATCACGGCGCCTACCTCGCCTGGCAGCGCGAGCGCATGGCCTATACCATCGACGGCATATCCTGGGCGCCCGATGGAACCCCCACTTTCAAGGGCCGCAACGCGGTGTGCGAGGCCGCCGATCAGGTCGAACGCTATGCCGGGCTGGCCGTTTCGGACGGGTGGGCCTCAGCCGCCTGACGGGGAGGAGAACGCTCCCCTTCGACTGGCCGCGCGGGATAAGTCTGCGCAAACCGGTGGACTCACACCCCAATTTAGGAACATAATAGGAACATATCTCCGATTCGAAGCATGGTCCCCAATGTTCCAGACCCACGCGCCGTCCCGCGCTGATCCCCCGCCTGAAACGCCGGCCCGGCCTCTCTGGCTGGCGAAGGCGCAGTTGCATGAAGTCCATGCCGCCGCCGGCGACTGGGCCTCGGCCATGGCCTTTTGCCTCGCCGCGATCGAGGCCGATGCCCGGCGGCCGATCCTGCTGCTGCGGGTGCGCAAGGACCGCCGCGCCCAGATGCGCATGGACCCTTGCGGCGAAGGCTGGTCGCCGCTGGGGCTGGACCCGGCGCGGCTGCTGATCGTCGATGCGCGCGACGATGCCGGGCTGCTGCGGGCCGGGCTGGACGCTGCGCGCCAGTCCGGGCCGGCGGCGGTGATCCTGGAAACCTGGGGGAACTTGCGCGAATATGACCTTGTCGCCAGCCGCCGCCTGATCCTTGCCGCCGAACAGTCGCGCATCCCGGTTGTGATGCTGCGCGGCGATACCCCGCCGCGTGCCAGCGCCGCGCATACCCGGTGGATGGTCTCCAGCGCCCCTTCCACTCCGCTTGAGACGCGGGCGCCGGGGCCTCCCGCTCTCCTCGTCGAACTCCAGCGCCGACGCGGCGGACCGGCGGGACTGCACTGGCGGCTGGAATGGAATGAAGACAATGCCTGTTTCCGCGAAGAACCTATCGTCCCAGCCCGCGCCGAGCCCGGTGCGGACGAAGCCGCGCCGCTATCTGGCGCTGTGGTTTCCCTGGCTGCCGTGCGAGCGGGCGAGCCGCTGCGGCGTACTGCCTGAAGCGGCGGCGGCCAGCGCGCTGGTGGCGCGTGACGGGCAGGCGCTGCGCCTGGCGGCAGTCGGCGTTGCCGCGCACCGCCAGGGTTTGAGCGCGGGCATGACGCTGGCCGATGCGCGCGCACGCTGCCCCGATCTGGCGACGGCGCCGCACGATCCCGTGGCCGACAGCCGCGAGCTTGACCGGCTAGCCGGCGCGATGATCGCCTTTACCCCGCTCGTCGCGCTCGATCCCTCCGACGGACTGGTGCTTGACGTGACCGGCTGCGCGCACCTGCTGGGCGGCGAGGATGAACTTATCGCCGGCGTGCTGGCGGCAGCGGGGTATACCGTCCACCACGCGCTTGCCGCCCATGCCGCTGCCGCGCGGGCGCTTGCCCGGCACGGCAGCGGCCATGATGTACGCGCCCTGCCGGTTGCCGCGCTGGAACTGGACGAGCGGGCGCTTTCCGGCCTGCGCCGAGCCGGGCTCAAGACCCTGGGCGATCTTGCGGCGCGGCCCATGGCAGGACTTGCGGCGCGCTTCGGGGAAGACGCGGTGATGCGTCTGCGCGCGATTCTGGGCGAGGCGGGCAGCCCGATCACCCCGCTCCGCCTTGTCGAGCCGATCCGGCTGGAAACCCGCTTTCCCGAACCGCTCGCCCGCACCGACGATGCGCTCGACGTGATCGAGGACCTGCTGACCCGTGCATCCCGGATCATGGAGGAGCGCCAGCTTGGCGGGCGGCGCTTTCGCGTGGTGCTCCACCGCAGCGACAACGTCCGCCCGCGTCTCGTCGTGGAAACCGGCCAGCCGGTGCGAAACCCCGCCGCCGTCATGCGTCTCTTGCGCGAACGGATCGACACGCTATCCGACCCGCTCGACCCCGGTTACGGCTTCGATGCGATCACCCTGGCAGTGCTGGGCGCCGAGCATTTGCCCTCGCGCCAGATCGGGCTCGAAAGCGGCAAGGAAGACGCCGAAGACAGCATCGCCGCGCTGGTCGATACGCTAGGCGTGCGGCTGGGGGAGGAGCGGGTGAGCCGCCTGGTCCCCTGCGACCGGCACTTGCCCGAAAAGGCGCAGGGCCTCGTCCCCGCCACGCAGGCGCGCCCCGGCCCCTGGCCGGAAGGAGGTGCCACTCCCCCCCGGCCGCTGCTGCTGCTCGACCCACCCCAGCCGGTGGACGTGATCGCGGGCGTTCCCGACAGTCCGCCGCAGCGTTTTCGCTGGCAGGGCCGCCTCCACGATGTCCGGCTGGCCGAAGGGCCTGAGCGGATCGGCGCGGAATGGTGGCGAAAGCGCGGCGGCCACATCCCCGGCAATGCCGGCGATACGCGTGACTATTACCGCATCGAGGACGGCGAGGGCCGCCGCTACTGGATCTTCCGCAGCGGTCTGTTCGGCGAAACGCCCGGCCCGCGCTGGTATCTGCACGGCCTGTTCCCATGAGCGTGCCCGCCTTTGCCGAACTGGTCGCGGCCACCAACTTCAGTTTCCTGCGCGGCGCCTCGCCAGGCGCGCAGATAGTCGCGCGGGCGCAGATGCTGGGCATGAACGGCATCGGCATCGCCGATCGCAACACCGTGGCCGGCGTGGTGCGCGCGCTTGCCGGGTGGCGGGATATCGGCGGCAAGGCCAGCGGCGTGAAGCTGATCGTCGGCGCCCGGCTGGTCTTCGCGGACGGCACCCCCGACGTGGTGGCTTACCCGATGACCCGGCACGGCTGGGGGCGGCTCACACGCCTGCTCACCCTGGGCAACCGCCGTGCCCGCAAGGGCGAATGCGAACTTCATCTGCCCGATCTTCTGGACCACGCGCAGGACATGGCGCTCATCGCCATGGACGGCGATGCGGCCCTGCTCGAAACCCTGCGCGCGGCAACCCCCCGCCTGTGGCTGGCCGCCACCATGCCGCGCGCCGGGCAGGACGCGCGCACTCTGGCGCGGCGCATGGCGCTGGGCGAACGCACCGGCGTGCCCCTGATCGCCACCAACGACACGCTCTATGCCGAGCCCGACGACCGGCCCATGCAGGACGTGCTCACCTGCATCCGTGAAGGGCTGACGGTGCAGACCGCCGGCCGCAGCCTCGCCGCCAATGCCGAGCGTCACCTCAAGACCCCGGCGGAAATGGCCCGCCTGTTCCACGCCTGCCCGCAGGCTCTGGCAGCCACGCAGGACCTGCTGGCGTGCATCGAATTTGCCCTGACCGACCTCCGCTACGAATATCCCCACGAACCCGTACCCGAAGGCTGGCAGCCGCAGGACTGGCTGGAAAACCTCGTCCTGCAAGGCGCTTACGAACGGTTTCCGGACGGTCTGGACCCGGAATACCACAAGGTGCTGGCCGAAGAATTCGACCTGATCCGCCAGAAGAACTACGCCTGCTACTTCCTCACCGTGCACGACATCGTGCGCCATGCCCGCAGCCTCGAACCGCCGATCCTGTGCCAGGGACGCGGCAGTGCGGCCAATTCGCTGGTCTGCTATTTCCTCGGCGTCACCCCGATCGACCCGGTGAAGCAGAAGCTGCTGTTCTCGCGCTTCCTCTCCCCCGAGCGCCACGAACCGCCCGATATCGACGTCGATTTCGAACATCAGCGGCGCGAGGAGGTGATGCAGTACGTCTTCAAGCGCTACGGCCGCGAGCGTGCGGGCATCGCCGCCACCGTCATCCGCTACCGCCAGCGCAGCGCGATCCGCGAAGTGGGCAAGGCGCTGGGGTTGAGCGAGGACGTGACCGCGCGCTTGTCCGGCACCGTCTGGGGCAGCTGGGGCGGCGACGAACTGCCCGAGGAGCGCCTCACCGAAGCCGGCTTCGACCCCGCGAACCCGCAGGTGGCGCGCCTGCGCGACATGGTGGAGCAGTTGCTCGAATACCCGCGCCACCTTTCGCAGCACGTCGGCGGCTTTGTGCTCAGCGAAACCCGGCTCGACGAACTGGTGCCGATCCACAACGCGGCAATGCCCGACCGTACCTTCATCGAATGGGACAAGGACGATCTGGAGGCGCTGGGGCTGATGAAAGTCGACGTGCTGGCGCTCGGCATGTTGACCGCGATCCGCAAGAGCTTCGACCTGCTGCGCGATCATCATCTGCAAGACCTGGTGCTGGCCACCGTTCCGGTTGAGGACGAGGCCACCTACGACATGCTGTGCAAGGGTGACAGCATCGGCACGTTTCAGGTCGAAAGCCGCGCCCAGATCGCGATGCTGCCGCGCATGAAACCGCGCGAACTCTACGATCTCGTCATTCAGGTTGCCATCGTGCGGCCCGGCCCGATCCAGGGCGGCATGGTCCACCCCTACCTGCGCCGCCGGTGCGGCGAGGAGGAGGCCGTATTTCCCGGCCCGCCGGGGCAACTCGTCGATGTTCTGGGCAAGACGATGGGGGTGCCGCTGTTTCAGGAGCAGGCGATGAAGCTGGCGATCGTCGCTGCCGGCTTCACTCCTGCCGAGGCCGACGGCCTGCGCCGCGCCATGGCGACGTTCAAAAGCCGGGGCAACGTGGGGGATCACCAGCACCGGCTGATCGAGGGCATGGTGACGCGCGGCTATCCCCGCGAATTCGCCGAGCGCTGCTTCGAACAGATCAAGGGCTTCGGCGAATACGGCTTTCCCGAAAGCCATGCGCAGGCCTTCGGATGGCTGGCCTATGTTTCGTCCTGGCTGAAGTGCCATTACCCGGCGGTCTTCACCTGCGCGCTGCTCAACAGCCAGCCCATGGGCTTCTACGCTCCCGCACAGTTGGTAGGCGACGCGCGCGAGCACGGGGTCGAAGTGCGCCCGATCGACGTCAACGCCAGCGTCTGGGATAATACCCTCGAAAGCGAACGCGTACTGCGCCTCGGCCTGCGCCAGATCGGCGGCTTCAAGAAGGAATGGGCGAAAGGGCTGGAGGCCGCCCGCCAGGTCAGCCCCATCACCGGCCTCGAAGACGCCGCCCGCCGCGCGGAACTGCCATCGCGTGCATTGCATCTGCTGGCCGATGCCGATGCGCTGGGTTCGCTGGGCCAGAACCGCCGCTCGGCGGGGTGGGAAGCGCGGCGCGTGCCTCCGGCGCAGCTCCCGCTTTTTGCTGCACTGGACGCCCCCGAACTGGCGAAGGAGGCGGACGCCGCACTGCCGGCCATGGCGCCTGCCGAGGAAGTCGTGGCCGATTATCAGACCCAGCGATTGTCGTTGAAGGGCCACCCGATGCAATTCCTGCGCCCCCATTTCGAAAGGCAGGGCGCCCGGACCTGCATCGCCGTCGACGCTGCTCGCGACGGCGCGAAAGTGCGCGTGGCCGGCGTCGTTCTCGTCCGCCAGCGGCCGGGCAAGGGCAATGCGATCTTCATCACGATCGAGGACGAGACCGGCGTGGTCAACGGACTGCTCTGGGCGCGCGATTTCGAAAAGCAGCGCCGCGCGGTGATGGCGGCCCGCCTCATGGTGCTTGAAGGGACGGTCCAGCGCAGCAAGGAGGACGTGGTCCACCTCATCGTAGACCAGGTCACCGATGCCAGCGCGGCGCTGTCGGCCCTGTCGTCGCCGGAACTGAAGCCCGAGCCGCTGCGTGCAGATGCGGTGCGCAAGCCGGAATACGATCGCACCCGCCCCACTTCACGCGGTCATCCGCGCAATGTGCGCATCCTGCCCCGGTCGCGGGATTTTCATTGAAAAGGGGGGAGGGGGCAGGCTTCCCGCCGCGCTCAGGCGGCGCGGCGTGCGGGCGGTGCGGGGGTTTCGTCCTTGCGCGGCCGGGGCCGGCTCAGCAGGGCGCTGCGCCGATCGAGATGCCGCAGTGGCACATAAGGGTCTTCGCGCGCGAGCGAGCGCAAGTGCTGTATCTTGAGCAGCAGCGCCATCGCACCGGCCACTGCGATCACTGCCTGCCAACGCGCGGCGTCGATGCTGCCGGTCATCCCTGCATGGACCCACTCCAGCATCGTGACCAGAAGCGCCAGGATGCCGAGCATGTCGGCAGCCCGCACTTTCGGCGCGGCCTGAAGCATGACGATGGCGGCAAGGAACGTCGCCGCAGCGGCGGAAGCCGGCGACGCGTCGAAACCCAGGATGACGGCGGCAAGCCCGCCCAGGCATGGCAGCAGCGCCAGCCTGGCGGCGTTGACGAGGAACCGGGGCGTGAGCAAGGAAGACATCATGCCTCCCTTGTCGCCCGAAATTCTGAAAATCACGTTTAAAACTGGCAATTCTAAGTGAAAATACCGTCATCCAAATCAGGATGCCGCACGGGCCGAGGGCAGGCGCATGACGTTGACGATCCGCTTGATCACGCGCCCGGCCAGGCTGCGGGAATGGTCGGCGCCGGCATCGTGGAACAGGTCGTACGTCAGTTCGCGCCACCAGTAGCGCGGATCGCTGGAAAACAGGTAATGGCCAAGGTTCTTGCGCGTGGTCGCCATAGCGCGGTCCTCCAGCTCGGTCCCATCCTGTTCGCCGATCAAGCTGGCGCGCGCGATGTCCAGCAGCTTGCGGGTTCGCCATTCCTGCGCCAGCGCCGTGCAGTCCTTTTCAGGCAAGGGCGCGGCGTAGAGTTCATGGCAAAGCAGCAGCGCGGCCATCGTCATGTGTTCGATGCCGTTGGCTGCGGCGTCGGTGACCAGACGGTCGGCGGCGCCGGGTTCCTGCCGCAACACGGCGGCAAGGTCTGCCAGCCATTTCAGGCGCGACCAGGCATGTTCCGCTCCGTGCGCCGTGAGGTAGAGCGTACCCAGGTCGCGCGGCAGGACAGGCAGGGTAATGCCGGGGGAGACCACGGCATCGACCGCATCGCCCACCCCGACATGGCCGAGCAGGCGCGGGTTCTGGAACAGGCGCCAGTGCAGTTCTATGCCGGTGTCGCTATGCTCATGGTCGTAAGCCCAGTCCTTGCCGTACCGTGACACCGCGCCAAGCTGCCGCGCCGTTGCATCACAAGGCGGCTCGCTGCGTTCGTAGCCGACCTGCGACAGTACCTCGTGCGCGCGTTCCAGATCCTTGCGGGCAATCAGCAGGTCGATGTCGATGCTGGTTCGAACCCCGACCTCGCCGTAGATGGTGAGCGCGGCAGGCGCGCCTTTGAGCACCGCCACGGGAACATCGTGCGCCCGCAGAGCCGCCACGGTCTGCCGGGTCTGCAAAAGCTGGCGGAACTGCTCCTCCGCCAGATCCAGTGCGTCCTGCCGCAGTTCGCGGCGCAGCGGCGTATCTGCCAAACCCTCGCAATGGCCGACCGCACGGGCCACCAGTCCTGTCACATGGTGGCGCCGGGCCAGGGCGATAAGCCGGGCAGGATCGCGAATGGCCGCTGCGGCATGCCGGATGGTCTCGATCGCCTTGGCATCGTGCGGCCAGCGCGTGGCATGAAGCAGGAATGCGAATTCGGGGCACAGGACAAGCGTGCCGGGAGGTGCCGTCATGACCGGCATTGTGCCCAGACGGCGCGGCGCCCTTGCGGCCATGTGGCGAGAAGCGCGAAGCCGCCCGGCTCGGGATCGCCGATAACGGGAAAGCGTTCTGTCTCGATCCAGACATGGGCACGGATCGGCCGCGATGTACCGGATGCTGGCATGACGCCGTAGAACAGCGTCGAATCGATCCCGCGCCGGCGCAGCATGATCTGCGCGGCCAGGCCCTGCTCGAAGCACAAGGCGCGCAAGGGGCTGCGCTTGGCCGCGCGGTCGACCGCCCATGCGACCATCCACGTCAGCACCTCGGTGCGGTCGGTCGTGGCAGGCGCCTTGCCGAAAGGGCCGGCTGCGGCGATCCGCCCGATCAGCGCGAGCGGCAGGAACCGCACCAGCGGGGCGGCAAGTAGCAGCAGCACCATCGCTTCCACCAGCGCGCGCCTCTCTTCCCAGTCGAAACGACCGAACTTCGTGCGCAGGGAAGCAAGGTCGTCCTGGTTCACGGCTCGATCCAGAACCAGGTGTCGATCGTGTCATGGGCGCCGTGGAGGCGCACTTCCTGGTTCTCGGCCGCCTCGAACGGATCGACGACGTGGAACTGCGCGCCGAAAGCGCGCACTTCCTCGCCCAGCGTATCGTAGGCGATATCGTCCGCAAGATGGAAACGCAACCACTGCGCTACGCCGTCCACTTGCCCGGCGGTCAGCGATACAGGGGCGCTGGATCGATCGGGGCGGATCGGTTCGGGGCCCGTGACGTCGAAATCGAACAGCGTGACAGGCTCGCTGCGCAATGCGAACTTATCGCGGCCAAGCGTGAAGTCGGTGCCGCGCAGCGCGTTGAACGGGGTCATGTCCAGTCCATCGACGATGCCCATGCAGTGCTGCGAGGCTTCAAGGTCGGTGACGGGGGCGACGAGCAGTTCCGCCCGGCCCGGCAGCACGGGTGCGCCGGGCCTCAGCAGCCGGGCCTTGGCATCCGCCAGCGTCGCAGCGCAGCCCGCCCCGAGGAAGTTGTTGGCGAGGTTGTCCCACAAAAGCACGTCGGCAGGTTCGGGCAGGTCGCGGCCCAGGTTCAGTTCGCGCGAATCTATCGGCAGGAGGGTTATCCTGTCGGCAAAGCCATTGCGCGCGATGATCTCGCTTGCTGCGCGGGCCACTTCGGGATCGCGTTCGCAGGCGATGACATGGCTGGCGCCGGCCTGCACGGCCAGCATGGCGAAAACCCCGGTTCCGGCGCCGATATCCAGCACGACACCGCCGTTTGCCAGCACCCGGCGCAGGGCCCGCGCGTAAAGTTCGTGCCGATACGTGTCGAGAACCATGGTGAAATACCAGCTGCCGATCCCTTCGGACAGGATCGGCCGCGCCAGTGCGTGGGCTTCGGCGTTCGTCGGCGCGAGGGCCAGCGCCTCACGGCAAACGGCGCGGGCGCGTTCCTGCTGGTCGTTTTCCCGCAGCAGCGTGCGGGCGCAGTTGATCATCGCGATCGCATTGCCCTGGACGGAGGCGAGCAGGGTGTCGACCGCCGCTTCGGCCAGGCGCGGGAACCGGGTATTCGGCGTCACAGATTGCTCCTTGCGATGCTTCGCATGTGGCTGGCCGCCGAGATCGTGAGCAGGCAGGCCAGGCGGTAACTGTTTTCGGCTTCGTCGCTGTCCCAATCGGCCGAGCCGTCTTCGGGCAGGTCGGCGATCAGGCGGCGAACTTTGGCGGTGTCGAGAAAGGCGGCAGTGGGTTCGTACAGTTCAAGCCGTTCCATCTCGTCGATGAAGGCCTGCCGGTCCTGACAGATCGCCTGGGCCCAGTCGGCGCCCTGATAGCCGCGCTGGCGGTTATCGAGCACTTCGGGCGGAGCGCGGTCAGCCAGCACGCGGCGCAGGATCGCGCGCGGCTCACCGTTCCAGACCAGCCGTTCGACCGGAATGCGCAAGGCCAGTTCGAATAGCCTGCGGTCGGCGGTAGGGTCGCGCAGGTCCAGGCCCCATTCGGCCAGCATCGCCTTGTACTGGTCGCCGGCGCCATTGGTGCGTGTGCTGATCAGGCGGCATTCGACGCTGGAGAGACCCCGCTCGCGCCCGAATGGTCCGGCGTCGGGGACCGGTTCCCCGGCCTCTGCCGCTGCCTGGCAATGCGCCTGCGCGGCTTCGTCATACGCGCTGTCGGTGAGCAGCGACATGTCGCGGTCGTTCTCGATCGTGCGGCCCGAAAGCGCCATGCCCCAGCGCCAGAGCCGGTCTGGCAGCAGGTCTTCTACCGTGTTGAACAGCACGCCGCGCCAGCGCATCCAGCCGCCGCGCACCAATCCGCGAGCGGTGCGCAGCCACAGCTTGAAACGGCGCTGCCGAGCCAGTTCGCGCAGCGCCCAGATGCCGGATTCGCTGATCGAGCTGTTACCCATGAGGCCATGCAGCAGGACGCTGACCCCATGGTCGCGCGCCGTGTCGTTGATTTCCTCGAACCAGGGCAGGTTGCACAAGTTGATTATGGGCGAGGGATAAAGGGCGCGGGTGCGGTCGAGCCCGGCCAGCGGGCCTTGTCCGGGTACGACGCGCACGAGGTCCATGTTGCCGTGCATGGCGGCAGTGCGGGCCGCGACATGCGATTCGTCGGCAAAGTGGCGCGTGGCCATCGTGCGCACCGGGCCTTCGCGCGGCGCCGCGACGAAGGCGGTTATGCGCTGGCCGTCGCGGGCCAGGGCGAGGGCCGCGGTGGTGGCGACGGCGGTACTGTCGAAGCCCGCGCTCAGGTGCGCGCCGACCTTGCCGGATGCGCGGCGCAGGCAGGCGCCCACGGCGTTTTCGATCGCCTGCAACAGGGTGTCTTCGTAATCGGCCTGGGTATCGAGCAGAAGCGGCGTGAGGTCGGGTTTCCACCACGCGGTTTCCTGCTGGCCAGTGGCGGAAACCACCAGCATGTGCCCCGGGCGCACGATATCGATGCCTGTATAGGCCGAGCGCCCGGGCGCGAACGAGTTCATGCGCAGGAACTGGCGGTACTGCTCGACATCGGGAGTGCGGGGTGTGGCCGGATCGGCGAGGAGGATGTCCGGCATGGAGGCTGCGGCAAAGCGTCCTGCCTCGGCGTGATAATAGAGGGGGCGGTCCCCCATGGCGTCGCGGGCAAGGACCAGGCGGTGTTCCTGCCTGTCCCAGGCGATCACCGCGAAGACGCCGTAGATCCGTTCGAACGCAGCCTCGCCCCAGCGTTCGAGCGCTGCGGCCACGATCGCGCCGTCCGACATCGTACCCGGATCGAGACCCAGTTGGGCCGCAAGGTCGCGGCGCTCGGTCAGCCGCACATCGGCGGCGACGATCCAGCGCTGCACCTCGTTGTCGAGAGGTTCGTCCAGCCGGTCCTCAGGCAGGAGCGGGAACAGGCACCTGCCCAGCAGCACCGAACCGCCGGACCATGAACGCCAAGGCTCGCGGCCATAGCGCCGGGATGCCATGGCGAATGGCCGGGCCATGTCCGTGGCGTCGGCGCCGTCGCGGTTCCAGAGCGTGCAAATGGCGGTCACTTAAGCGGATCCTGCGTCTGTGCGGATGACTTGTGCCGCGCCATATGGCTGAATTTCAGGCCCTGCCGACCAGGCCGGCGTCGACGAGTTCACGCAGCAGCGCGAGCGTTTCTTCCTCGCAGGTGGCTCGGTCTACGTCGTAGATATCCAGAAGGGCGTCGCACAGTCCGGCTACGTCATGATGCTCGTCAAGCAGCTTCCAGATCCGGGTGGCGACCTCGTTGAGGCCGAAACAGACGCCTGCCTGGATGTCGAGAGCGACCAACTGCCCGTCGACCTCCGCCGTGGCGGTTGTCGGATTCTTTGTGAAAGTTTCGGCACTCGTAATCAGAGCGGTCATGAATGGTCCTTTGCCGGGCACATGCACACTGCCGAAAAAGCAGGGCCGGGCGATGTGGGAGAAGATCGGTCGGTGCCGGTTGACAGCAGAGTCTGGCGATCAGGCCGGGTCGACCTTCGTCAACCAGGAAAGCCTGAAGAAGCCGGCCCCGAAAGTTCGTCAGAACAATCGAGGCCGGCTTCCCCAAGGCTTTAGGAGCCCATCATCCGGCGCGGCAGGGTCGAGTCGGTGATCATAGACATCATCGTCGTCCCTTCCGCGTCGGCTGCGCCCATGCGGACCACAGCCGGGCGCTGCCAGGTCATACGACCCGAGGTACCCATGGTATTGTTGGAGTTGGCCATATTGAACCAGCCTTTCTTTAAAAAGCAACACTAAGTAAATAAAGAAAAATTATAGTTTTTCAAAATTACTTGTGTTGCGGAATTGAAGACTAACATTGCTGCGGTCTACTTCAAGTTTATATTGACGGTGTCGTGGGGTGTTAAAGAATTTTCATGCTGTAATTCGGCTGCAGATGGCAGTGGCATGATCTTCGATAAGCATGGCTTCCCGGTTGAAGTGTTCCATCCCCCAGGTCCGCTCGACCCGGAATACCGGGGTCCCGGTCGCCAGGCGCGCGGTGTCCTGCAAATAGCCGGCCGTCTGCCCGACGAGGTCGCCGATGCGCCGCCGATATATGCTGGAGGTAATCGCATCGATGGCCGGCAGGCCGCGCAGCGCGGTGACCGCAAAACCGCTGTCCTGCTCTGCTTCGCGCAAATGGTAGATCGCGGCGATGGGCAGTGGTTGCCGGACGCGGTCCGATGACATTTCGAGTTCGAACTTGCCGTCTGCCCAGGGTACCGAACAGGCCGCCTGGCCGATCCGTTCCATGGCTTCAAGGGCATCGTCCCACAGGCGAAGGCGCGGCATTCCGGGGTGGCCGATCGCCTTGCCGGTCTGTTCGAACGTGACGGCGCAGACGTCGTCGGTCAGAAGCGGGCGGCCTCGTCCCTCGAACCAGGCGGCCAGGGTCGATTTGCCGGCGCCCGAATCGCCGCACAGAAGAACGGCTGCCCCGCCGCAGGCAAAGGCATTGCAGTGCAGCGGCATGATCGCCCGCTGGTGCAGGATGGCGCCCATGATCGAGCCGGCGAGGTAAAGGTCGATCTCGGCCTGGCTGACACCGGGATAGGGATCGACGACGATGGTGTGGCCGCCGCGGATCAGGAACCGGCCCACTTCCTCCACCGCGATCGTCAGTCCTTCGGCGTTCCACGAAGTATCGAGGTCGTCGTTGACGGTTTCCATAACCGGTAGCGGGGTGACGGGGGCGAAGGCGACGTGGACATCAGCGGCCACGTCATCATCGATGCGGGCGCCGCGCAAGGTCGGAACCTCGCGCGGGAAGCGGACATTCAGGCCGAAGACGCGGTACGTTGCCGTCATCACTGCGCCACGGGCCGCATGGCGTCGAACACGGCGTCGAGTACGGCAAGTTCGGGCAAGTCGAAACGGGTGGCCCAGCGCGCGGGGTCGATGAGGTCGGCGCAGCCCGCCGGGTGGTAATGCAGGAAGGCGAGGTGGCAGAAGCCGCCATCGGGGATCGAATCGCGGTAGTGCCACTGCGAGGACCCGGAGAACAGCAAGGCTTCGTTGGGATGCAGGATGTGGTCCTCGAAGACGATGCCGAGCAGGGCGGGGTCGGTCTCGTCGGATACCGTCGCAGCCTCTCCGGCGGTCGGCCAGGGGACTATGTCGCTGAACCGGATCGGCCATTCGCAGCTTTGCGCGAGGCACAGGTCCAGCGTCCATTTGGCGGAAGGGGCATCCATATGCGGCGGGCAGCGACCGCCGCCGTGATAGAGGCTCAGGAAATTGTAGCAGGGTTCGACCTCTTCCCCGGCAAACTCCGACACCAGCGGCGTGAGTTCGCGTTGCAGAACGCCCAGCGCGGGAAGATCGTGGAAGATGTCGCGGCCGAACTGGGCGTTTTCACGCGATTTCAGCGCCTTGGGCGGCAGCGCACGGACTTCGGCCAGCAGGTTTTCGAAGTGCGCATCGCTGAGAAGCTGGCGCACGTGGCGCACCTTGAAGTCCGGCGCAGTGCGCAGGACATCGAAAGCGGCCGTGAAGGCGGGGGCGCTGGCCGGATTGACGATTTCCAGCATCTGCCGCGCGGCTTCGAACTTGGCGAGGAACTGGCTGTCATACCAGTCGAAGCCCGGTAGTTCGTGCAGGACGCGCATCGCCACCATGTATCGGTGCGCGATCAAGGGGTCGGTCAGATCAAGCGATTGGAACATCGTGCCATCCTGTGCGGCTCGACCAATTGGCGGCATGGTGCTATCAAAGGAACGGACTTACTGCCGTCCGCGTTGGTTTTTCGGCGTCGCATTACGAAGGCTGCGAATTATGACTGCGAGTGAGCCTGGAAACGATGTTTCCGGCAGGCCGGAATCGGATACCGGCGCGCACCGCGATGTCGGCCCTTGGGGAACGGGCGCAGAAGCCGCAGGCGCCGATCATCGTGCCCGCTCGCACACGGCGAAGGCCGCTGAAACGGCGCAGCCGATCGGCGGGAGGCCCATCCTGTGGCGCTGGTGGCTGCTCGCGGCGGTGATCAGCCTGGGCCTGTGGGGCGGCATCGCCGCGCTCGTCAGGTAGGGCGCCATTTCAATAACATCCGCGTGAAGCAAGCACGGCTGGAACCGTTCGCAGGCAGATTGCGAAGTCATAGACCAGCGACTTGCGCAGGGCGTAGAAAGCGTCGAGCCGTACCCTTGTGTCATAGCTGACTTCGTTGCGCCCGCTTACCTGCCAAAGGCCGGTCAGCCCGGGCCGGACGGAGCAGTACGCGCCGAAGCGGTGCCCGTAGCGAGCGACTTCACCCTCTACGATCGGGCGCGGGCCGACCACGCTCATATGGCCGAACAGGACGTTCAGGAGCTGTGGCAGTTCATCGAGGCTGGTCTTGCGCAGGATGCGGCCGATCGGGGTGATGCGGGGGTCGCTGCGCAGTTTCTGGTCGCGTGCCCATTCCTGCCGCGCTTCTTCCGAGCTGGAAAGCAGTGTTTCCAGCCGTTCGCGGGCATCGACCACCATCGAACGGAATTTAAGGCAGGGGAACTGCTTTCCATCCCGGCCAATGCGCTGCTGGACGAAGAGAACCGGACCATAGCTGGTTAGCCGGACGGCCAGGGCGACGAGCAACAGCAGCGGCAGGAACAACAGCAGCGCGAGCGCGGAAACCGCAAGATCGAAAGCCCTCATCACGATCTGGTGTCCCCAGTCTGCAAGACTCTGGTCGTCAGCCTTGCCGGAGGAACAGCCAGGGGAGCGATGCAGCGTCGCTTCCCTTCGGGCGACCTGCGCTTTCGCGGTCTGCATCGACATGCTCCTGATTGAACCCGCCGCGATCACACTGATTTTGACCGACGAATCAATTAATATGGATATACCATATTTCGCTTTATCAGTTCGGAACAACTACATTTTGCAGTGCAATATGGGTCATATCGGATCGTAATTAAATTAATTTAACTTGCGAGCTATTATTATTGAATTCCATGTAGATAAAATATGGAGGTTTCGTTTAGGAATTACGGCGTTTTGTGCAGAACTGATCTTATGGGTAAGGCCTGACACGCTTGGCTTGCGAACTTTTAATCGTGTCGGGATGCTGTTTGCCCACGCTTGCAACTGCCATCGCAGAGGCGGCATTCGTCGCAGCTATCGGTTTGCCTGCAGGCGTTGTTCAAGCGCCATGGGGATATCGCCTGCTGCCATTGTGAACCTCTCATCAAAGATGGCGTCCAGGCGATCGATCCATGCAGACGGTGTCAGTGCCAGGGACGTGGTGCGGATAAACGCCGCCTCGCTCATTGTGCGCGTCAAGGCGTCGTCCTCAAGGATCGTGCGAATGGCATCGGCGAACGCATCGACGTTGCGCGGATCGACGGCGATGCCGGCGCCCGATGCGACGAGATCGTCACTGAGCAGTGCGGTCTGGGCCAGGATCACCGGCAGACCGCTCCATGCCGCTTCGATCGCCACCAGGCCGAAAGGCTCCGGGTAGCGACTGGGCATGACCAGCATTCGAGCATTGGCGGCAAGATCGCGAATTTCGGCAGGGCTGCGCCGCCCCATGAGGCGGGCTCGGGGATGAATCTGGCGGATGCGATCGGCCAGCGGACCTTCGCCCACCACGGTAAGTTCGGCCCCCACACGTGCGGCTGCCTGCGCCGCTAGATCGGCGCCTTTGGTTTCTTCCAGACGGCCGACAAACAGGATTTCGCGGTTGTGCTCGGCCGCAATACGCCGGGATGAGAAGGGTTCGACCGGATTGGGCAGGGCGATGATCGATCCGGCCGGGATACCCGCCCGGGTAAGGAAATCGCGCATGCCTTCGTGAATGGCGAGCACTGGCGGCGAAGAGCGCGGCCGGTAGGCGCGGCGCTGCACCACCTGGCGCGCGCTGCGCCACAGCTTACGGGCACTGCCGTCGCGGTCGCAGGGGGTGGAAAGGCAGGCGCGGGAAAGCGGGACATGCGGACATACCTCGCCCGACTTGAGCCAGGCGAACGCGCCGTTGGGGCAGGCGAGGAAAAAGTCGTGCGCGGAGATGACGAGGCGTTCGCGTACCGGATCGAGCGCGCCGAACACCGAAGGCGAAAGAATCTGCGACCAGCCATGCAGGTGATAGACGGTTGCGGGGGTATCGTGCCGGGCGATCCAGTCGCGCACCATGGTATGGGCCGCGCGGTTCCAAAGGCCGGTCACCATCGCCTTGGCGCGGCTTCCCGCAAGCAGGCGCTGCTGGCCGAGGGCGACGATCTCCACGCCGGCGTCGGCAAGGGCGCGGCTGTCTCCCGCGTCGCCGGTAATGAAAGTCACCTGGTGTCCGCGTGCGGCGAGATCGCAGGCGGCCTGGACGGCGAGTTTGCTGGCGCCGCCCTTGGGGTCGCTGAGGTCGTTGATCTGGACGATGCGTCCGATCATGGCATGGCATCCTGCAGGCGCGCCGCGAATTCGGCCACTTCCCGGCATGCCCGCGCGATCAGAGGGGCCGGGTCGAGATGATCGGCAATGGCGGCGGCGGTGCGCGTGCCTACGTCGCCCGCCTCTACGGAGGCTGGGTCGAGCATGTGGTTTCCTCGCCCGGCCAGCTCGAAGAAGCTGTCGAGTTTTACGTCCCAGCGCAGCCCTATGGCGGGAACGCCAAAGGAATAGGCAGCGATGCAGGCATGCATGCGGTGGCCAACGATGGCGTTGCAGCCCGACACGAACGCGGCGAGATCGGCAGGGGTTTCGAAAGACGGGCTGAGCGTGACCGGCCCTCGCGCATGGTGGATCCAGTCATAGAAACGGCCGTGCAGGTATTCGCGGTCTTCCGGGCTGCCGTTGGTGAAGAGGGCTACTTCAAAGCCCGCTTCAACGAGCGAACGCAGTGCCGCCGGATACCAATCCTCAAGCGTGGCGGCAGAGGTCTTGTCGCTATGATACCGTACCGCCAGCGGGTCGGTCACGCAAAAGCCGACCTTGCGCCCGCTCAGGCTGCGCGGCGCGGGCGGGTAATGCAGGCTGGCAAGTACGCCCGGGTCGACTACTACTTCGGCAAGGACCGCGCGGGGGCCGAAATGCGCGGCCCAGCCTTCCTGCGAGCGGATATCGCGCACCGAAGCCCAGGTAAGGCGTGCATTGGCGAAGGCGCGGGTGAAAAGTCTTGCACCGGCGTCGGACCATTTGGGCGCAACGCCCACCGCATAGACCGAGACGGGCAACGAGAGCCTTGCCGCCTCGGCAAGGGCGCCTGAAATTTTCATCGGGAAATTCAGGTCCGAATCGGTGAGCAGGTTGCCGCCGCCGATAACCACGGCATCGGCGCCCGAAAGTCCAACGCGGTAGCGCCCCCGCAGCCGGGTGCGCAGCAGCATTTCGAGCATGGCCCGCGCGGCAACCTGGCGAAGCGGCGCAGGGCAGCGGTCAAGCAGGGCAAGGGCCAATCCGCGCGCCCGGCCGTGAGAGGCGGGATATTCGGTGCGGCCGGCAAGGTCCACGGACACGACCTCGCAATCGGGCAGCGAACGCATCAGTTCGCGTTCCAGGCATTCGCTCAGCAGGCCGTCGCCCAGGTTGGGGCTGTACTTCACATTGAACAGGACTACGCGGTTGATGGCGCGGACACGCTTGCCGGGCACGTCTGCAATGTCGCCGTGCGCGAGCGCCGGCCGAATGGCGATCGACGGGGCGGTCATGTCGTGGACTGTCTCCGTGGATTGACTTGCACATGCGGTTTCACGGTGCCTTGCCATGCATGGCGACTATCAGAGTTACCTCGATATTCGCAGGATGTTCATGTGCAGTGACTATTTTTTAACACTGTAGTTGGCCGCGTTCTCTTTATCCTGCGCCTCGTTCCATGTGTACATCGGCTGCGATATCGGGCCGATAGTGACTGTCGAGGGAATTGGCCGCTTGCCCAGCATCCATGTCGTGATCGCCACGGTCGGCCGTGCCCAACTGGTGCGCCGGACCGTCGACCTGCTTGACTTGCAGACCCGGCGTGCGGACGGCGTGATGGTCGTATCCGTCTCGCCCGCGGATGTCGCGGGGGTTGAGCAGGCGCGCGGCGCGCCGCGCATCCTGTTTTCCGAAAGGGGCCTGTGCCGCCAACGCAACCGGGCGCTTGATGCGCTTGAAGGGCAGGCGGACATCATCGTGTTCTTCGACGACGATTTCATCCCGGCAGATGATTACCTCGCGCAGGTAGAGGCCTTGTTCGAGGGGCACCCGGACATCGTCGGGATCACCGGGGAACTGCGCGGGGACGGGGTGCGGCATGGCGGCTTCACGATCGAGCAGGCGCTCGAACTGCTGGCAAAGCCGGACCCGGCGGCAGCGGAACTGCGTCACCGGCACGAGCTTTACGGCTGCAACATGGCCATCCGCACCAGCGCTGCCCAAGGCATGCGTTTTGACGAGAACCTGCCGCTTTACGGCTGGCAGGAGGACATCGACTTCACCAACCGGCTTGGCCGCAAGGGGCGGCAGGTGTCGACCCGCGCCGTGACGGGGGTGCATCTGGGCACCAGCGGCGGGCGTACTTCGGGCAAGCGGCTGGGCTATTCGCAAGTCGCCAACATCGTCTACCTCAAGCGCAAGGGCACGATGCGGCCGGACTTCGGCAATCGCCTGATGTGGAACAACGTTGCGGCCAACGCGCTGCGCAGCCTTCGGCCCGAACCGCTGGTCGATCGGCGCGGGCGATTTCTGGGCAACATGCTCGCCATTTTCGACTGCCTGCGCGGCCGTGTCGATCCGCGCCGGATACTGGAGATGTGACGGGACTGGCGACAATCCCGGACCCGAGGGCGGCCATGGCCAAAGCCCGGAAACAGGCACAGGCACAAATGCGGCGTCAGGTCTTCGTCTGCGGCGATCTGCATAACCTGGGCGATCTCAAACTGCTGCTGCAGAACCTTGCCTTGACCGGCGGGCGGGGGGGCCTCGTGCGCCGCTGGGCACCGCTGCCGGCGGCGGTGGAGCGGCAGGTCGAGGCGGCGGGCGGTGTACTGGTTTCCGGCAAGGCCATACCGGCGTTCGCGCGGCAGGCATTCGGGGCGCAGCTCGTCTTCGGCGGCGGGCAACTGGTGCGCGACAACGTTTCGATCCCTTCCTTGCTCGGGCTGCTGGTGGGCGTGTTGAGCGCGCGGCTGGGCGGCGGCAGTCTCGTGACGCGGGGGCTGGGGGTGAGCGCGATCCGTTCTCCGATGCGCCGGGTCCTGTGGCGGGCGGTGCTGTCGCTGTGCAAGGTCGTGAATTTGCGCGACGAGGCATCGGCGCGCAATCTTGCGCGGCTGGCTCCCGGCAAGGTGCACGCGGTCAATGCCGACATGGTGTTCCTGCCCACGGCCGGCGCGCATACGATTTCGCCGGGCCGGGGTGAGCGGCGGTGGATCGTCATCGCCCCCTGCATCGACGGTAGCGAGGGGCGCACGATCGAAGGGGATGCGCTCGACGTGGCGCTGGAGGCGGCGTTGAGCGCGCTGCCCGGTGCGCGCGTGGTCATCGCCTGTCATGATCCGCGCGACGGTATGGACAAGGCCGCCGCTGCCCGTCTGGTCGCGCGCTGGCCCGAGCATGAGATCACGGTGCTCGGCGGTTACGAACTGGAACCGCTGATCGCCCTTTACCGCGAAGCTGCGCTGGTGCTGACCAACCGCCTTCACGCGCTGATCTTTGCGATCCTTGCCGAAGCCCCGGCATTGGCGATCGAGGACGGGACCGCCAAGGTACGGGTCGTCGCCGACCGGTTCGTCATCCCCGTCCTGCCGCGAGATCGCCCGGAAGCTGCGCGTCAATGCGTGGCGCAGGCGCTGGGCTTCGATCGTGAGGGGCGTGCGGCAATGCGTCAGGATCTGGCGCGCAAGGCTGCCGGCAATCTCGATCAAGGGCCTGCCGCTGCGGCGTGAAGCAAGGGCTGCGTACGCGCATCCCCGGCCCATCGGCATCAACTCCCGCTCGCGCGATTAATCACTTTCCTACACTGATTCGAATGGAACATAAAGCGAACGAAGGCCGGGCGGCGAGTCGCCCTGGCCATCAGTCCCTTTGCCTTCCAGTCGGAGTTGCCAAGATGCAGGACCCCTTCCAGACCCATGCCGATGCCGCCTTTGCGCCGTCGCGTTCGCCCTTCGCAATTGTGCCCAGCGATACCGAGACGCTGGCGCTGGTGCCCAAGGGCATCTACGTCGGCACTGGCGGTAATGTGGTGCTGCGCGGCGTCGATGGCGCCGCCGACGTGACGTATCGCAACTTGCCCGATGCCAGCTACATCGCCGTTCGCGCGCTCTACGTGCGCGCCGCCGGCACGACCGCCGCCGATCTCGTCGGGGAGGGTTAAGTATGACGCGCCTCGTATCGGGGGGCCGCTCGGGCGGCGTCGGTAACCGCACGCGCACCGTTTCAGGCAGCGGCGCGCTGTTCGCCTTGCCGCGTGCACTGGGTTCGGGTTCCAGCTTTTCATTACGTTCGGGCAGCAATGCCAATCTGGCGGTAGCGGGCGCCAGCATCAGTGCGGCCTCGGCGCTGGCTGCGGGGGCGAGCCAGGTGGCGCTAGTTCGCGAAAGCGTGGGGGCGGGCGCTGCCGCCCGTGCGGTGGAATATACCGTGACGCTGACCGGGGCCACTGCGGCGCCGACCCCCACGCCCACGCCGACCCCCACGTCAGGCACGTATCTGCCCGCCAGCGCGGCACTGGCCGGAGCCTACGGTCTTGGCCTGCTGGTTTCCGCTTATGCCGGACCGGCGCTGCGCCTGCGCCGTGCATCGGACGGGGCCGAACTCGACATCGGCTTTTCCGGGCAGGCCCTGGACATCGCTGCTGCCTCGGCTTTCAAGGGCGCCTCTGCGGTCACGGTTGCGGCGGTTTACGACCAGACCGGCAATGGCCGCCATCTGACACAGCCCACCGCCTCCGCCCAGCCCACGCTCTGGCTGGGTGAGGGCGGGCCGACCATCACCAACTACGATACCGACAGCCCGATGCTGATCCCCGCCACCCTTGCGATCCCGCGCGCGGACTGCGCGGTGTTCATGGCGGCGCGCACGCCGGGGCAGGCGGCGACCTGCGGCTATTGGGCTTTCGGCGGCGCGGCGACCGACTACGGCCTGACCAGCCCGCGCAGTGCCGGCAATCTGGCCATGCAGCCGATGGTGGCGGGCGCTTCAATCCCGGCGACGGCAACGAATGCGCGGGCGCTTGGCGTCAACAACCTGGCGGTGCTGGGTCTTGTTTCCAGCGCTGCAAAGCAAGTAGTCCACCGCGATGAGCAGACGGCGGACTACCCCGCCGCCGCCGCTGCCATGCTCAATACCGGGGGCGAGGTCGGCGAAGCGATCGAGTACGGCGGGCGCACCGACTGGCGCGGTTTCGTGGTCTATGCCGCCGCGCCGACAGATAGCGAAGTCACTGCGATCAAGGCGGCGCTGAAGGCGGTGTTCTCCACTGCGGAGCCGGCTACGCTTTCGTTTCTTGCGGGCGGCGACAGCATCGTGTTCGGCACCGGCGGCGCCAACAACCGCACGATCACGGCCGCGCTTCACCACCGCTCCGCCGCCAGCGTGCTTTATCGCAACATCGGCATCGCGGGGCACCGGCTCGAACTCGGCTACACCGGCTTCGATACGCCGTCCGCCGCCTATCTCACGCCCGGCGTGCCCAACGTCTATGTCAGCGATTACGGCCACAACGACATCAAGACCAACGTCACCGATGCGCCAAGCGCGCTCACGGCTGTCGAGGCGATGAAAGGGCAGGCCCGGCGCATGGCTGCAAAGCTGCGCGCTTACGGCTTCGACATGGTGATCTGGCAGGAGGCCTACGGCGACACCACGTTCACGGCGCATCAAGAGGCGGCGCGTGATGCCTGGAACGCATGGCTGCGCTCGGGCGCGCTCGCCGAGGACGGTTTGCCCTGCTTCGACGCGGTGGACACGGTGGCGAGCGACGCTGCCTTCATCCTCTCCGATGCCGAGACCGATGCCGGGCGCGGCATGGCGCTGGGGAGCAATTCCTCGGACGGGGTTCACCCGAACGAAGTTCATGCAGGCACGCGCGCCGACCACCTTCTGGCGGCATATGCGGCGATCCCTTTTGCGCTCAGGTATGTGCCGGTAGCTGGCCAGCAGGAGCTGCCCTACACCGGCTATGCTCCGCGCGTGGTGAAGGGGACGGCGCCCTACGTCTTCACCCTCGCGCCGGGATCGGCGGCATTGCCTGCCGGGCTCGCCCTCAATCCGGCGACGGGCGCCATCTCGGGCATACCTACATCTGCGGGCACGCGTTCCGGCATCATCCTGCGCGTAACCGACAGTCTGGGGGCAACGGCCGATGCCGCGTTTGCGATTTCGGTGGCAGCGCCGGCCACCATCGCCGTGGCCGACCAGACTGAAAGCTGGAACGCCGCCGATGCGACCGGCATCACGGTGGCCATGCCCGGGGTCGTCAATGCCGGCGACGTACTGGTGGCGGTGATGACGATCGATGCGGTTCCTGCCGTCACCTGGGACAATGCGGCCGCCGGGGCCTGGACACAGCGGGCGCAGTACGTCTCGAACTCCAACGCTCACACGCTGATGGTGTTCACGCGGACAGCGGACGGCACGGAGGGCGGCAAGGTGCTGAACGTCGCCCTGTCCGGCTCGCAGCAGGCGGTGACGCGGGTGCTGCGCGTTACCGGGGCGACCGGGGCGGTGGAGATGGGCAGCTATTTGCGCAGCGCCGCCACGTCCGCCGATCCGCCGGCGATCACCCCAAGCTGGACGGGCGCAAGCCTGGACATCGCCGTCCTTGCGCTTGACGGTACCGCCGCTGTGTCCTCCGGTCCGGCCGGGTATTCGGGGTTCATGACGCGGGCATCGAGCGCGAGCGGCCAGTCGACCAATGCAAGCGCGTGGAAGATCGTCTCGGGCACGGAAGACCCCGGCGCGTTCACGCTTTCCGCGTCGGGGCAGTGGGTTGCCGCGGCCATCGCGTTGCAGGCCAGCTGACAGCAGGCGCCGTAACAGGATGACCACCGGCTCGGCCCCCGGCGATGGACAATCGCCGGGGGCCGAGTGCGTTTCAGGCCGTCCGCATGGAACGTACCAGCGCCACCCCGATCAGCAGCGGCAGGCGGCGAAAGCGGCTGGACAGCAGTGATCGCGGAGTGATCGCGACCAGGCTGGCGAGCACGGGCAGGCGCATCGCCCGCACCCGTTCTGCCGAGATCGCCCGGTAGCGGCGGAAAATCCGCAGCCGGGTATACGCCTCGACGATCAGGGCGGGGGGCAGGCCGGCGCCGGTGCGCGCGATGGCGTCAAGCTCCGCCCGCACGGCGGAACGTTCCTGCTCCTCGACATTGCCAATCGAGATCGCGCCTTCGTGGCGGCGGTAGAACAGTACGTCGACGGGTGGGTTTTCGATCCGGCCATGCGCGCTGGCACGAATGAACAGGTCGTAGTCCTCCGCATGCCGATAGTCGCTGCGGTAGCCGCCCATGGCCCTGAGCGCGGCCGCGCGCATCATGATCAGCGGGTGCATCGAAACCGCGATGCGCGGGGGAAACACCGAAAGGTCGGTGCTGGCATGGCGCCCGCCGGTGGTCCGGGTGCTGGCGGGGGTTGGATTGCGGTCGCCCACGGCATAGCCACCTACCAGCACGACGTCCGGGTGCTGGTCGAGGTAGGATGCCTGGAATGCCAGCCTTTCGGGAAAGGAGACGTCGTCGGCGTCCATGCGTGCGATGTACTGCCCCCGCGCATGTTCGATCGCAGCGTTGAGCGCGGCGACGATCCCGCCGTTAGGCTGGGTCACCACGCGAATGCGCGCGTCGCCGCCCGCCATGTTTCGCAGGATCGCAGGCGAGCCATCGGTGCTTCCATCGTCGACGACGATCAGTTCGAAATCGGCAAAGGTCTGGTCGAGGATAGACTGCACCGCCTCGCGCAGATAGACCTCGCCGTTGTAGCACGGCAGGATCACCGATACGCGCGGCTGGCGCCCGTTCATGCTGCCTGCCTCAAGGGCTGTTCGCTCAGCGACATGATCGTGTCCAGCAGTTCGCCGCCCGCCCTTGCCCAGGTGAATTGCAGCGCCCGTGCGCGTCCTTCCTCCACCTTGCGCGCGAACAGGGAGGAAGCGGGGTCGAGCGCGGTGATCGCCTGCGCCCACGAAGCAGGATCGTCGACATCGGCATAGAGCGCGGCGTCGCGGCACACTTCGGGCAAGGCCCCGGCGGGCGCGACCACGGCCGGCGTGCCGCAGAGCATGGCCTCCAGCGGGGGCAGGCCGAACCCTTCGGTGCGCGATGGGCACAGCAGGCAGCGCGCCTGCGCATAGAGCGCGCGCAGCCGGGCATCGTCGCACTTTCCGGCGAATATGGTGCCTTCGGGAGCGTTCAGGCCCTGCGCGGCCAGTGCGCCGCGCGTGGTGCCCACGACCACCAAGGGCACTGCGGCAAGCGCGCCTTGCGCATAGGCAGCGAAGACTACGGCGTTGTTCTTGTAGGCTTTGGCGCTGCCGAACATCAGCGTATACCCGCGCGGGGACAGGCCGAGTTCGGTCAGAGCGCGTTCGTCCGGCTCCGCCTCAAGTACATGGTCGACGCCGTTGTAGAGCACCCCCGTGCGCGCCGCCGAGGATACGCCCATCACGTCAAGCATGCGCCGCGAATAGTGCGACACGGTCAGTACCGCCGCGCTCGACCGGGCCATGCGCGGGGTCAGCAGGCGGTAGCCCAGGCGCTGGCGCAGCGGGTACGAACTGTCGGGAAACAGGAACTGCGCATCGTGGATCAGCGTGATCTTGCGGCGATGGCGCAGCGGCGCAAGATTGGCGAGGTTGACCAGCACGCCGTCTGCCGCGAGCGCAGGCAGCCGCCGCTGTTCCCAGCCTTGCGAGGGCGCTTCGTCCAGTGTGCGCACTTCGATATTTTGCAGCTGCGGCAGCCAGTCGCCGTCGTGGCGGGCGGGCAGCAGCAGCGTGACGGGCGGGACGGCCGCGCCTGATCCCATGCCAAGGCGTGCATCGATCTCGCGCACGAGGCGGTCGGCCACCCGGTGTACCCCGTTCAGGCCGCCCGAATAGAACTTGCCGTTGATGTAGACCGGCAGCATCGACATGAAGAAGCAGCGCCGCCTTTCCGTACACGCCATTGAACCTGAGGTCCTCAGCGTAATATTGCGGTGCAGCGATTGCGACGCGCAATTATCGGTATTGCCAAGATTTAACCTCGATTTCATGCACGAGCAATCTTCCCTAGCGGCGCAGGGCGCGCCATGCAGGGCGGGCAACGTGGGGGCTCGGATGTCGCAGGGCGACGACGCGATTCTGATTAATGGCCGCTTTCTGATGCAGCCCGTGACGGGCGTGCAGCGGGTTGCCCGCGAACTGGTTTCGGAAATGGACCGGATGGTGGGGGCCGGCGAAACGGCGCACCGCATTGCCTTGGCCTGCGAGCCTGATGCGGACGTATCCACGCTGGGCCTTCGCCATATCGAAGTCGAGCGGCGGGGCGGCGCAAGCGGGCACTTGTGGGAGCAACTGGTACTGCCGCGCATGGTCGCAGGCAGGCGCCTGCTGTGCTTGGGCAACACCGCGCCGCTGGCCTCGGCGCTGGCCGGGCAGCGCGTGGCGGTGATGATCCATGACGTATCCTACCTTTCGCTGCCACAGGCCTATTCGCTGCGTTACCGCTGGGCGCACCGCGCATTGCTGCCCGTACTGCTGCGCCGCGCCGATCCGATCTTCACCGTGTCGGTGACTGAACGTGAACGCCTGAAACGCCTGAACGGACCTGCGGGCAAGCGCATCGTCGCCATCCAGAACGGCGGCTGGAGCCATGACCGGGTGGAGCGCGGCGCGCCCGGCACGCACGACGGCGAGCGTGAGCGCATGGTGCTTTATGTAGGCTCTCTTTCGCGGCGCAAGAACGTCGAGCGGGTGATCGCCGTCGCCCAGCGCCTTGCGCGCGAAGACGGCGTGCGCACCGTGCTGGTCGGTGCGAGCAACGAGATCCTCGCCCCGATCCGCGCCAGCGTCGCGCCGGACGTGGCGCATATGCTGGAATTCGTGGGGCAGGTACCGTGCCTCGAAGCGCTGGCGGGCTATTATCGCCGGGCCTCGTGCCTGCTGTTTCCCTCGCTTTACGAAGCATCGCCGCTGCCGCCGGTCGAGGCGATGAGCCTGGGCTGCCCGGTCGTCGCCTCGGCGATCCCCTCGATGACCGAACGGTGCGGGACGGCGGCGCTCTATTGCGATCCGCTCGACAGCGAAGACATACTGGCGGCGGTGCGGCGGGTTCTTGGCGATCCGGCCCTTGCGCAATCCCTGCGCGCTCAGGGCTTTGCCCGTGCCGAGGGCTTTTCCTGGCGCGAACAGGCCCGCCGGATTCTCCAGGTTATGACTGCGAGTTAATTTGGCCCACCGGCCGATTGTGCGAATGGTCGCGGGCCATGACGCCCAGCCCCGTATCTTCCCGTCCGCGCAAGGCGCCCGTCTATGGGCTAGATGCCGTGCGCCTGCTCGCTGCCGTGTTGGTTGTGGTGTATCATCTTGGGTTCAAGGTCTGGGCGATCGAAGGCAGCATGCTCAATACCGCGCTGGGCGCCGTAATTGCCTATCCGCCCGGCTGGCAGCTGAGCTGGTGCGGCTGGGTCGGCGTGCAGGTGTTCTTCGTCGTGTCGGGGGCGGTCATCGCCTATTCGGCGCAAGGGGTTGGCGCGCGCAGTTTTGCCAAGCGGCGTGCGGCGCGGTTGCTGCCGGCACTGCTGATCGCCTGCGCCATTGCCTTTCCGGTTGCGGTGCTGGTCTTTGCCGTCCCGCCCGGGCAAGCGGCGTGGTTGGCGCTCAAGACGCTCACGTTCATGCCTTGGGGCCCTTGGATAATCGGCCAGTTCTGGACCATCCCGGTCGAAGTGTGCTTCTACGCGGTGATCTGGGCGATGCTGGCATCGGGCCGGGCCGCGCGCGGGATGCAGGCGCTTGCCTGGGGGCTGGGGCTGGCGAGCGCCGGGTACTGGACGGCGGTGGCGACCGGATTGCTGGCAGGAGGAGGGCGCCTTACCGAACTCCTGCTGTTTCAGCACGGGGGATATTTCGCGATCGGCATGCTCTGCGCCCGGCTTGGTAGCGGGGGTTTACGGAAGCGGCATCTGGTACTGGCATTTGCCTGCGTTGCCGCGGCGGCCTTGCAGGTTCGCGAAGCGGCGAGCTGGGAAATGGCCGGACGGGTAGATCTCGCCGGGCGGTGGCCGTTGGCTTATGGGATCTGGCTTGCGATCACAGCGCTTATCGCGCTGTCGTTCCTGTACCGGAATGCAATCGCGGTGCGGGCAGAGCGTTTCTCGGGCGCCTTGCGGCTGGCGGGACTGTCGACCTACCCGCTCTATCTCATCCATATCCATGTCGGCGGCGGCATTTTGCTGGCCGCCGCGCCGCTTGGCCCGGTGCCGGCGTTTCTGGGCGCTATGGCGGGATCGTTATTGGCCTCGCTCGCCATTGCCGCCTGGCTGGAGCCGCCGCTCCACGCTGTAGTGCGCGCGGCCATCGGCCAGGTCGGTCGCCGGGCCATGATGCTGCCTCGCCTGCGAGCAGGCTGAGGCAGCGCACTTTTTACGGTTTACGCAGCTTCCCGGTTTTTGGCCGCTTCGCGCGCCCAGGCAATCGCATCGTCAAGATCCGCAGCGCGGTAGACCAGCGGCGATGCCCCGGTGAAGGCATCCAGGAAGCGCCCGATCTTGCCGTAGTAATTGTCGAGTACGGCATGGGGCCGGCCCAGCAGCAGTGACAGGATATGGACATGCAGCCGGTCGGTAACGATCGCGCGGCCCTGCGAAAGCTGGCGGAAACCGCGTTCGACCCGGTGGCGTGCTGCAGCCTCGTAAGACCTGGCGCGGGCGGCCGACGGCGAAAGTGCGGTCCACGCGCGAATGGCGCCGGCGGCCTTGGCCCGGCGCACGGCGTTGATATCCTCGTCCAGCCAATCGTCGACGGGAATGCCGGGAGGCACCTCCGCCACGCCCGCGCCTTCCTTGTCGGTTCGCAGCATTGCCAGCACGTCCATCGATGGAGCGCCGCCGCGGGTGGCACCGATGGCCAACGCGCTGTCCGGGCACAAGTGGACCGGGCAGTCGAAGTGCTTTTGCGCCAGTTCCAGCGAAGGGACGTCACGCACGAGCAACGTGAAGTTGGGATGGGCGGCGATGATGCGGGCGGTCTGCGCGATTCGGGCCGGGTCGTTGTAGTGGATCGATTGCGGCAGCTGAATCACCGGCCGGTCGGTGAAACGGGCGATCACGCCTTCGCGGAAGTTCTGATGGTGGTTCCAGATGTCGCCGAAGCTGCCGCCGCCGATCAGGAAGATAGGGCCTTCGGGTACTGCCGCACGCAGCGCCGCATCGTCGAGATTATGAAAGGCGCTGACATAGGCCGGATCGGCACCCGCCAGGGATCGGAACAAGGTAAGTGCGCCAAGCCAGATAGCGGAATCGCCAACGTTGGAATAGTTGGGGAAATCAAGGAGGGCAAATTTACCCTGTAAATGCTCCGAAAAACACTCATTCAACCGAGAAATAGCGCTCTCGAACGAGCCATTAAATAAATTTAATTCGGAGTTCATGAGATCATCCCTCTGATGATGACTTTGACTTGCTATTTCGCAGTTGCGGCATGACTATGCAAGCGAAACGAAAACGTTAAGGACGCAGCATGGCTGTCGAAGGTACTTTGCGGCATCGGGCAGCCGGAGCCATCGGCTGGAGCGTGGTGCGCTTTGGCGGCGACCAGATATTCGGATTCATCGTCTTCGCGGCTCTCGCGCATCGGCTGGGTCCGGCGACGTTCGGTGTGTTCATCGTCGGTCTGGCGGTGGCGGAAATCGGCAAGATCATCGCGCAGGGCGGGCTGGTCAGCAGCCTGTACCGCGCGAAGGAAGTCACCCCGCGCCTTGCCGACACGGTGTTCTGGGCGAACCTTGCGATGGGCATTCTCGTTGCGCTGCTCTGTTTCGTGCTGCGCCGGCCGCTGGCGAACGCGCTGGGCAGCGCAGAAGCCGCGCCGGTCATCGCCGCGCTGGGCTTGGTAGTGCCGATCTCGGCCGCCGGGGCAACGCATATGAGCCGCAACTTGCGCGAATTCGGTCACCGTGCGCTGGCGATCCGCTCGCTCGGCGCCGGACTGGTCGGCGGTACGCTGGCGCTGGTGGCGGCAGAGGCGGGTTGGGGCGTGTGGGCACTGGTGGTGCAGCGCTTCGCCAGTGAGGCGATCGGCACGCTGGTCGCCTGGCACGCCTTTCGCTGGCGCCCCGGTTTCGACTTTTCGTGGAGCACCTTGCGCGCCCAGTGGAGGCTGGGGGCCAGCGTTGCCGGGTCGCAGCTTCTCCTTGTCGCGCTGAACCGTGCGCAGGACGTGATCCTCAGCCGGATGATCGGGATCGGCGCGGTGGGCGTCTATCGCACCGCCTGGAAATCGATCGAGGTTGTGGCGCAGGGGCTGATCACCCCGTTCTCGACCGTCGCCGTACCCACGCTCGCCAAGCTCAAGCACGATATGCCGGCATTCCGGCGCGGTTACGTGAAGATGGTATCGACAAGCGCCATGATCGCTTTCCCCGCCATTGCCGGGATCGGCGTGCTGGCGGATCAGATCATTCCGCTGCTGTTCGGCCAGCAATGGGGTGAGAGCATACCGCTGGCGCGGGTGCTGTGCCTGCTGGGGCCGCCCTTCGCGCTCAACTTCTTCGCCGATCCGGCGCTCACCGTGCTGGGCCGGGCCGGCGTGATCGCGCGGCTGGCGGCGATCCAGCTGACGCTTACCCTGGTGTTCTGCATCGCCGCTGCACCCCACGGCCTGCTGTGGTTCGCTGTCGCCTATGTCGGGCGCGCGTATGTGACGCTGGCCTTGCAGATGGTGCTGCTCCAGCGGGCGAGCGGCATTCGCGCCGCCGACGTACTGGCCGGGATCGCGCCTGCGCTCGGCGCTTCGGCGGTCATGGCCGTGGTGGTGTGGGGGACGGGCGATACCATGCATGTGCACGGATCTGCGACCGGGCTGGCCGCGCTCACCCGCCTTGGCTTCCTGATCGTGCAGGGCGTGCTGGTCTATACGGCGGTTTTGTTGCTGATGCTGGGAAGCGCACGCCGGGCGGAACTGGGCGGGCTTCTGCGCTCCGTGCTCGTTCGCTCGCGCAGCCTTTCCTGAACGCTTCACCGGCCGGATCAGGCGGGTACGGGGACGCGCAGCGGGCCGAACGCCGGCGCGGGTGCTGCGCCGAACGCGGCATCACCCGCATCCTCGGGCACGGCTTCGGCGGTGCGCCTGCCTGAGCGCAGGGCGATGGCCGAACCGGACAGGATGGCGAATGTCAGGCCGGGGTCGCAACTTGGCGCCGATACCGAGGCCACGCCCACGCCCACCAGCATGGCCCAGGCAGCGGCTGCGGCGGTATCGCGTTCCGCCTCGCCGCTGCGCATCCAGGTCGACAGCGCCAGCGGCTTGAATGCGCGCAGGAAGTGCCCGGCAAAAGCGGCAGCGCCGATCACGCCCACCGAACCCAGGATAGCGGCCGCCAGACTGGACGAACGGAACGAGCCGGGGCCGATCCCCAATCCGTGCGAGACGACGAAAGCCTCCAGCCCTTGGCCCGCCCAGAACAGGCGCTGCCGGCCGGAGAACGATCCGGCCTTGTCGAGCGTCATGTGTTCCAGCAGGTCACGCAGTGCAGCTGCGAGCACCGGGTTCAGCACCAGCATCGCGCTGACCAGAACCATGCCGGCAAGCCCTGCAAGGATCATCCAGGCCAGTCGGTCGAGCGTGAACAGGCGCGGCGTCACCGCTGCGCGCACGGCCAGGATCGTGCCGAACAGCGCCAGGCCGACATAGGCGCTGGACGAGGTACTGGCGACAAGCGCTGCGCCCAGCAACAGGGCGGCTGGTCCGGTCCGCCGGGGCTCGACCCTGCGCAGCCAGCATTCGAAATTGAACACGAACCATACCACGGCGAAAGCGGCATAGGACGAGGCTTCGGGCAAGACGCCGTTCATGCGCACGAAGCCGTTCCATTCATGGTCGAGCTGGGCATAGTTGCCGTTGCGAAAGAATTCGAAAACGACGTTGGCCGGGGTATTGCGCAGCGCGACGCTGGCGAAGCCGAGCAGGGCGTGAACGATCCCGATCGTGGCGGCGGTGCGCACCAGTATGCGGCTTGTGGGCGCAGGAGCGGTGCCTGCGGCGCCCGCCGCAGCGGGGCGAGAGCGCAGTACCGTATGTGCCGCCAGCGCCATCATCAGCGTCCCGGTCATATAGACCGCCGTGGTTACGTTCTGGGGACTGAAACGCAGCGGCGCAGCGGCAAGAATACGCGCGAGTTCGCTGCCGTAGCGTGCGCGGATCTGTCCGCGCAGGGGCGTTACGTCGATCTCGCCCGCGAAGACGCGCGGCAGGATCAGCGCGGCGAGGACCCCGTAGAGGACGAAGGCCACGAGCCATGCATTGCCGCGCAGGGCATCGACGAGGTTGCCGGGCGGAACGCTGCCCGGCACGACGCAGCGCAGAAGCAGGAACGCCAGCGCGAAGTGGGCGGGCGTGATCGACGATCCGCCCAGCGCCGTGAGGTTGACCGCGGCCGAGCCTCCGAACAAGGTCGATATCATCACGAACGCGAACAGCCCGCGCAGCGATCCGAAGACGAAAAGAGCCAGGCCGAGCAGGAGCTGGACGGCGCCGATGATTGTGAGTTCCATGCGCGTCTCTCAAATCTTGGCCGGGTAAACGGGAACCGCGCGGGCCGGGCAGTCCGCAGCGGGGACGTGCGGCTCGGCGTATATGCGGATGCGGTAGCGGAAGCCGTCTCGGCCCGCCTTGACGTTGGGCCCTACGACAAGGTCGACAGTATCGCCCGCCGCGAGCGCGACTTCGCGCACGGCAAAGCGCTGGGACGCTGTGACAAGTGCGGCGGCAAGGTCTGTCTTGCCGCGTCGCAGCGCTACGTCGATGCCGTCACCGCCGGCTTGCTTGTCGATGCACACGGCGATGGAAACCTTGCGCGCGGCGGGGGCAGTGTAGCGGATGATGGCGTGGACGGCCCCCGTTCCCTCCCCAGCGGGCGCGCCGGCGACATCGCCGATCCACAGCGGGCGCAGGAAGCGGTCGCCGTGGTAAGTGGTCCACTGGCCGTCGAGCCAGGGGAGGGTTCGCTCGGTCCCGTCCGCCTTGCGCGCCAGATAGCGCCAGTCGCCGCTGCCATAGCCGAGCAGGCTGTCGGCCAGCACCGGCCCCGGCGTGAAGGTCGGGCGGGCGGATCGCAGGGCGATCACCGGATCGTTGTTCAGCTCTGCCCCGGTGCCGGAAAGCGGCTGTCCGCGTGCGTCGAGAAGGCGGGCCGAGGCATCGAAGGCGACCCGTCCCGAAGCGCCCCAGGCCACCCAGGCATCCGTGCCGAAGCGATAGAGGCGCACATTCGGATCACCCACATCGATGCGCTGGGGACGTCCGTGTACCAGCAGGTCGCGTTGGACGAGGCCGAATGCCTGCGCGGCGGGCTTGGTGCGGCCATCGGCGTCGTAAAGGCCCATATTGCGGAACCACTTCTGGTCGACGAGCGCGTACCAGTGGGCCGCCTCCACCCCGCCGGCGGCAAGCAGGGTCGCCGCCTTGACCAGCTGCGGCGCGGCCATTTCGGGCATCGGATAATTGTCGCTGAACTCGCTGGCCCAGACCGGCAGGGGCTTGCCGCGCCGGCGCATGACATCGGCAAGATGCGCCAACTCGACATCCAGGTTTTCCGCCTGCGAGCGATAGGGATGGACCGCGAGGGCGTCGGCAGCATCGAGCAGGCCGCGCGCGAACAGCGAGTCGAGAAAGCCGGTTGCGATCATGTTGCTCGATCCGCCAAGGATCTTTGCGGTTCCGCCGCGTGTGCGCAGCGTTTCCCGCGCGGTGCGCACCAGGTCGACATATTCACGCAGCGGATCGGCGCCGGTTTCCCCGGGGCGGAAAAGCTGGCGTGAGTTCATGCTGTTGATCTCGTTGCCGATCTCGATCGCGACGAGGCACGAAGCGAAGTGGTCTTGCAGCGCAGCGATGTATCCGGCGAACGCAGCTTTTGCATCCGCCGAGCGCAAGGCGCCGCCGCCGTCGTAAAGCGGGTTGAGCGGCACGGCGACCAGCAGCAGCGAACCGCCCTTTCGGCAGAAGCTGTCCAGTGCCGCGACGCCGGGGCCTTCGAACTTGTAGCGGCCTGGCACCGCCTCGACGCGGGCCCATGGCACCGAATCGCGCAAGGACGGCGCACCGGATTCGCGGGCAAGATCGAGGCGCGTGGCCGGCCAGCCCTGCGCGAAGTGGGTTTGCACGCCAAGCGTCATGGTCTGCGGCGAGGTCTGTGCAGGCGCACCTTGGCTGCAACTGCTGGTAAGGGCGGCGCAGGCGGCAAAACCCATCGCAAACCGCGTGCCAGCTTGCCGGAGCGGTCTTGGCGGCTTGTTCACATCAGCGACCGCAGTATCCCGGAGTCGAAGACGGCAGGAGAGAAGCGGCTCGCCTGGAGTACGGCGACCGCCGGGTCGAACGAGGGCAGCCAGTCCTCGAAGCGCGAGACGGCGTCGATCAACGAATCGACGGTTTGCTCACCGAAGAACAGCCCGGTCTGCTGGTCTACGATGGAATCGAGCGCTCCGCCCTTGCCGAAGGCGATGACCGGGCGGCCCGAAGCCATGACTTCCACCGGCACGATGCCGAAATCTTCCTCCGCCGTGAAAACGAAGCCGCGGCAGCGGGCATAATGCGCGCGCAGCGATGCGAAATCGAGGCGTGGGATGATCGTCACATTGGGCCCGGCCATGCGGCGCAATGCGGCGGCCATCGGCCCTTCGCCCACTACCAGCAGCGGCAGGCCCAGCCGGTTGAATGCCTCCACCGCCAGGTCGGGCCGTTTGTAAGGCACCAGCTGGCCCACCCACAGGTAGTTCTGATCGATCTGGGCCGAGGGCGAGAAAAGGCTGACGTCCACCGGCGGATGCACGACGGTCGAAGGCTTGTCCCACGCCCGGCCGATACGCCGCTGGATGAAGCGCGAATTGGCGACGTAGCGATCGACGCGCGAGGCGGATGCCACGTCCCAGGTGCGCAGGCGGTGGAACAGGAAAGGCATGATCGCGCGGTTGAACGCGCCGGTCGACTCGCGGTACTGGTGATAGTGATCCCACAAGTACCGCATCGGCGAATGCACGTAGCAAAGGTGCATGGCATCGGGATCGGTGATGACGCCTTTGGCAGGACCGCTCTCGCTGCTGATGACGAGGTCGTAGCCGCGCAGATCCAGCTGTTCGAGGGCCATGGGCATGAGCGGCAGGTATTTCTGATAATGCCGAGCGGCGCCGGGCAGGCGCTGAATGAAGCTGGTAGTTACCTTGGCCTGCGCGATCGTGCGGGAAACGCGCGATTCGTCGTAGACATGGGTGAAGATGTCGGCGCCGGGAAAAAGGTGTAGCAGCCGCTCGACCACCCGCTCGCCGCCGCGCATCGTCACCAGCCAGTAGTGGACGATGGCGACCTTGCGATAGCGTTGCCGCACGCTGGCCAGCAATGCGTCGTCGTCCTCGCCGGCGACCGTCGGCAGCAGGTTAAGCATAGTAGTCCTTGTACGCCTTGTAGAAGGCGTTCTCATCGACCCCGAACGCGGCCTGCTTGCGAACGTCGACCCGGGTGAGGATCATGCCGGCCAGGCCGACGTAGCCTGCCGGCAGCATCCGCAGCAGTGAGCGCACGGCGGCTTCGGGCGTACGGCGCCAGCGCGCGGCGATGATGGAGGCATCGGCCTTGCACAGAAGCAGGCGGGCGTCCGCCATCGGCAGCACGGGCGCGGTGTCCATGATCACCGCGTCGAAGGACTGGGCGGCCAGCGCCAGCAGTGTGTCCATCCCGGTGCCGGTCAGCAGGGCATGGTCTTCCTGCGCCGAACTGCTGAGTGGCAGGACCGAAAGCCCGGTTCGCGTATCGGTAACCAGCGCATCTTCAAGCTGCACTTCTCCGCGCAGCACTTCGAGCAGGCCGACCTCGCGCGTGCCGCCGATCCAGCGGCTTACCCCGCGTCGCCGCACGTCGCAGTCGATCAGCAGGATGCGGTCGGAACCGCTGGCCATCGAACGGGCGAGGCACAGCGCGACGGTGGTCTTCCCTTCGGACGGCAGGGCCGAGGTGATGGCGATGATGCGGGGGTTTTCGACCGCGAAGGCGATCGAGGCGCGCAAGTTGCGAAAGGCTTCGGCAAACGCAGAGCGCGGATGATCGATAACCGCCTCCACCGGATCACCGGCGACGCCGCCGCGCTCCTTGCGGGAGAGGACCGAGGTGAGTTCGGGAACCGAGCAGAGATAGTGCACGCCCAGTCGCCGTTCGACATCCTCGCCGGAGGTCAGGCCGCTGAACATCATCTCGGCGGTGATGGCGCAGATGATGCCAAGAGCCAGTCCCAGCGCGCCGGAGAGCACCATGTTGAGCAGGAAGTTGGGCCGCGCCGGCGTTTCGCTCGGCAGGGCGGGGTGCAGGACACGGGCTTCGGGCTGGCGTATGCCGATGCGCGCTGCCAGTTCCTTGTAGCGGGACAAGTAGTTGTCGTAGAGCGACTTCGATGCCTGCGCGCGCTGGTCGATATCCTGAAGGTCAACCATCGCGACGTTATCGCGCCGCAGCGCACCTTGCGAGACGTTGAGCGAACCCGTCAGCGAATCGAGACGCTTTTGCGAAACAGCGGCCTTGGCCGAAAGATTGGAAATGACCCGGCCGATTTCATCGCGAATCTGGCCGGTCACTGCATCGAGCTGGCTGCGCGCGCGCAGCAGATCGGGGTGGCGCGGGCCATACTTGCTGGAAAGCGATGCGATTTCAGCGGCGTAGCCTGCCTGCTGCTGGCGTAGGGAGGCGACGACGCCGGACCCCAGCGCTTCACCCACGTCGTCGCCGGCCGAGCCCATGCCAAGCTGCTGGCGGGCGGTGGCAAGACGCGCCGTGTCCTCCGCAGCCTGGGCGCGGGCCTCGGTGACCTGCTGGTTGTAGGCGGAGATTTCCTGCTCGGTAAGCGAACGGTCTGTGGTGGTCGGCAGGTTGTGCGCGAGGCGATAGCGCGACAGCGTGGCGGCATCGGCCGAAGCCTGGATACGCGCGGCTTCCATGCGCGCGCCGACTTCCTTGAGCGCCTTGCCGTCGCCGGTTTCCTTGTCGGCCAGGGTGCCCAGCGTATACTGCTCGGCAAAGGCGTTGGCGATGCGTGCGGCCTCTGCCGGGTCCTCGCTCTCGAAGGCGACGCTGATCGTGTAGGTCGCGCCGGAGCGAAATGCGGTGACGCCGTCCTCTACATAGGCGATGGCCGCGTCGCGTGCGCCGGCGGCGTTGACGCCTTCCTGCATGAAGCGGCGGTCCCGGGCGAGGCCGAGACGGTCGACGACACCGGCGACGTTGTGGCTCGAGGTCATGACCTCAACCTGTGTGTCGATATAGGTTTCGCCCAGGCTTCCCTGTGCGGCCAGACGGTCGTCCTCGGAGAGCGGTGCGATCGGCTCGACCTTGGCGTCGAGCGTGACTTCCGCAGTGGAAAGGTACGTTGGCGTCTGGCGTGCGGTGATCACGAGGCCCGCGGCCAGGCATAGCAGCAGCACGCCCAGGATCAGCGGCCAGCGCCGCCGCAGGAAGGCCAGCAGCAGGCCGGGATCAACCCGGTCGGCCGGCGCATGCGCCGCAGCGGGTCGTGTCGCGGGGACGAGAGACCCCGGCTGGGGTGCAAGGACAACCGACTTGTTCAAGCTGTTACCATCCGTTCATACCGGAGTGTCACCACAGATCATCCGGATTCGGACATAGTTTCGTTCAACAATGACTACATCGACAAGTCGGACTTCATAGCATTTCAAAAATGTAACATCACGGGTTCGGCGTGAAGTCGATCTATGGTGGATTTTAAGAGGTAATATTTGAGAAAGAACTGAAATTATATTTTTGTAACATTGCATTGATGCTTGTCTTGGTGATCCTTGTGAGGAATGCTTGGAGGCGAGATTTGCTTGCACGGAGAATCAGGGGTGAAGATGATCTGCAGCCTGCGCGGACGATGGGCCGGCTTTGCCGCAGCCGGGGCGCTGGCGGTGCTGAGCCAGGGCTGCGCGACATCGAGCGCGCCGCCGCTTGGCGCTGCCGAGGCACAGCAGGGCCTTGCCGCTTACCGCCTGGGTGCCGGGGACAAGCTGCGCGTAACCGTCTACAACGAGCCGAATTTGTCGGGTGAGTACGCCGTGTCCAGCGCAGGCGACATCGCCTTCCCGCTGATCGGCATGGTTTCGGCAGGCGGTCAGACCGTAAGCGAGGTGACCAAGGCGCTCACGGCCCGCATTGGCGAGGGTTACATGACCGACCCCCGGGTCAGCGTAGAGGTGCTTAATTATCGCCCCTACTACATCATGGGCGAAGTGCAGAAGCCGGGCGAATATCCTTATGTTGCAGGTCGCACGATCGAGCAGGCAGTGGCTGCGGCGGGCGGCTTCAGCTACCGCGCCAATGCCCGCCGGGTTAACCTGCGCCGTACCTCCGATCCGGCGGAAAAGTCGGTTGAGCTTTATTCCGACCAGGCCGTGGCAGTAATGCCCGGTGATACGATCCGAGTGCTGGAGCGCTATTTCTGAGCCTTCGCAGGCCGTCCGGGACAAAGAATAACCGGGGAGAAGAGGGCGGGGGAGCATGGCTCCCCCGCCCTCTCATCATGTGCGGGCCGAAGTAAAAGTGAACTGCCGGGTGCAGCGCTTGCGGCGGCGACAGTAAAGGGGCTGGGGCAATGGCCCGAGTTCTATTCCCTTCCCGCTTTTTTCGAAACATTGGAATAACCGGCCGCGTCCGCGGCTCAGATCCGCACGACCCGATCTGCCAATGCCACGCTTGCCGGCCGGTGCGTGATGATCACTACCGTCTTGTCTTGCAGAATACGGGTGCAGGTTTCGACGAAGCGTTCCTCTCCATGAGGATCGTACATCGAGGTCGCTTCGTCGAGCACGACGATCGGAGCATCCTTCAGCAGCGCGCGGGCGAGCGCTATGCGTTGGCCCTGACCGCCGGACAGCCGCACGCCGCGATCCCCGATCTGGGTCTCGAAGCCTTGAGGCAGCGCGTTCACGAAGTCCCAGGCGTCGGCCCGGCGTGCGGCTTCCTCTATATCGGCGCGGCTGGCGCCGTGGCGGCCGAAGGCGATGTTCTCGCGCACGGTGCCGCTTAACAGCTGGGCTCGCTGCGGAACTACGGAAATCTGCGCGCGCAGATCCTGCACCGATACCCCTGTGATGTCGTTGCCATCAATGGTGATGCGCCCGGACTGGCAGTCGTAAAGGCGAAGTAGCAAGGCAACGATCGTCGTCTTGCCGGCGCCGTTGTCGCCGAGAATGGCGATCTTTTCGCCCGCCGCGATATCGAGGTCGAAGCCGCGCAGGACGCGGCTGCGGCCGGGATAGGCGAAGTCTACCTTTTCGAAGCGGATTGCGCCCCGCAGCGGCGGCATCCGGTTCGCAACGGCGTAGCCGGGCTCGGGCGCGGTGGCCAGCACGCTTGCCATGCGGGCCAGGGTGCCGCGCGTCACTTGGACCTGCCCCCAGGTCTCGGCAAGTTCGCCGACAGGGCGGGTGAGGAGCGCGGCGTAGAACAGAAAAGAGAACAGCTCCTGCCCGGAAAGGCGGCCTTGATGCAAATGGTCGCCAATCATCATCAGCAGGCCGAGCGAAGCCAGCGAGGCGACGAGCGCGCTAACCGGCTCGACGATGGACTGGATGCGGATCAACCGGACCGCATAGAGGCGAGCAGTTTCCACGCGGCTGCGGTAGCGGGTGCTTTCGAGGTCTTCGCGCGCAAAACCCTTGATGGCGGAAATGGCACCGAGATTGTCTTCGGCCAGCGCCAGAACCTGTGCCTCGGCGTTCTGCTCGCGCTCGGCCAGAACCCGCATGCGGCGCCCGACAAGCTTGAGCAGTATCACGTAGATCGGGATCAACAACGGCACGAGCAGGGCCAGCGAGGCGTCAATCCGCAGCATCAGCACGGCAGCGCCGGCAGCCGTGAGCAGCAGGGGCGGTACGCCGATCAGGGTGCCGGTGAGGAAGTGGCCCAGATGCGCGACTTCGGTGGTCATCAGCGCAAGCACGTCGCCCTGCCGGTGCGCGACGTGCCATCCGACGGGCAGGGACTGGAGGTGGTCGTAGAGCTTGGCGCGCAGGTCCGCGAGGAGGCGCGCGGCAGTGTTACCCGACACGATCTGGACGACCGCGGCGAGCGCTGCCGATGCAATGAAAGCCAGTACGAGCAGCACGACCAGCCGCGTAGTGCCCAAGGGGCCTGCCTCGATCAGTTTTCCCGCGAGGTTGCCGGCAAGCCAGGGGATGGTGAGCGTCGTCGCCGAGCTGGCCAGCGTGAGACCTGCGACAAGAGCAAGCGAGCGTGCGTGGGGCCGAACGAGGGCTGCGATCATGCGCATCTGGTCGGGCGTGGGCGGGGGCGGCTCGGGCAGATCGTCGTGGACGGGATGGTCTGCGTACATGGGCGGGCGCGCGGTCAGCTGACGGTGAGCAGGCGGTCGAGCGCCTGTCCGCCGGGAAGGCACTGGGCGCGGTCGCTGCGCAAGAAACGGGCGCAGTCCCAGTAGGCGCCTTCGCTGCGGGTGCGGGCCATGCGCACGTAGACGAAAGCGATATTGCCCGCCTCGCCAAGGCGGCCGGCCACGCGGCACTCCGCCAGACTGCCGCACAGCGCCAGCGCCTTGAGCGCGTAGCTGCCGGGCGGGGCCGCGGGGTCCAGCTGCATTTCGAGTGCGGAATGGCTGGAGGGCTGAGGCGCCGGGGGCATGGCGATGGGAACGGGTTCGAACAGGATCTGCGGCACGGCGATGGCCGGCACCGCTGCGGGATCATGCATTTCCGACAGTGCGGCGAGGGCAGGCTGGGGGTCTTCCATTCCGGAGCCCGAACCGCGCGACATGGCGGCGGCTGAGCCCCAATAGCCGGGCCAGCGGTAGAACAGGTGGGCGCCCTGCTGGGCTATCTTGACCAGGCCGTCGCGCCACCGGGGGACCACGTAATCGGCGTGATAGTGCGTCGCCAGTCCAACCCGGGCGTCGACCGCGCCTGACAGCGCTGCTTCGGCAATGGCGCGGGCGCGGGTGAGGGCGGGCGGCGACGGAATCCGCGCGAGCGAGCCGTCGCAGGTAAAGGTGAACTGGCAACCGGTCTGGCGCTGCGATCCCTGGAATACTACCGCGCAGACGCTGTTGGGAAAGGCCGGGTGGCGCACGCGGTTGAGGACGACCTGGACCACCGCCCGCTCTCCCGAAGGATCGTCGCCCGCCTCGTACCAGGCGGCGACGGCGAGACAGTCACGGGCGCGCAGGTGTGCATCGGGCGCGCCGACGAAGCGGAACGGCGCGGGCAGGGCGGGTTGCGGGTCTGCGATGGGAACCTGCGCGTTGGACAGGCGCGCGGCGTCTGCGGCGATGGGCATGCTTTGCGCGGGATCGGGCAGCGGCGGCGGCGGGACAAGGGGGAGGGGCGGGATTTCCGCCTCAGCTTCTGCCGGGGACGTGAAGGCCGCGACGAAGCGGGCCGTGCGGTGCGGGATGTCGCTGGGCAGGCGCGCGAATATCAGGACCGCGAGGGCGAGCGCGGCGGCGATGACGATGCGCCAGGCGAGCGGGTCCGACGCGAGGCGCACCAGGCGTGTCATAGCGCGTACCTGAGCGACACCGAGACACGCTTGCGGTCAAACCTGCGGCCGCCGGAGCCGTCGCTGCGGGTCCGCTGGAAACCGCCCTGCGCCGAAACGCGCAAATTGCGGTTGAGCAGCCATTCCGCGCCCAGCGATCCGGCCAGATCCCGTTGCACCCGCTGGGTTCCGGCATAGTCGCTGACGGTCTGGTCGAGGCGGGTGGTGAGGATGACGTTACGGCGCAGTTCGTAGTCCAGTTTCCCGGAATAGCGGCTCTGGCGAATGCCGGCGACGCCGACGAGCGGGGAGCGCTGGATCGTGCGCTTCGCCTCGACCGTCCAGGTCATCAGCTTGGTCGGGTTCCATTCCAGGCTGCCGGCGAAATCGAGGCCCTTGATGCGTGGGAATGCGGGGTCGTCGTAGCGCTGGTTCTGGTAGCCGATGGCGGCGCGGCCCCGGATCAGGCGGGTGACGCCGAACTGCACGCCGCCGCGCACCGAATAGCCATCCGAACTGCGGTCCAGCGAGGTCGTCTCGTCGGGGTAGCGGGCTTTGTTGTAGCTGCCTTCGACAAAGGCGGCGATGCCGGGGCCGATGGCGTAGCCGGCGCGCAGCGATGTGGACCAGGTGCGGTAATCGCGCTCTCCCTGCGCGATCTGTGCGCCCGCCACGCGGTAGGAGCCGTAGTGGAATGTATCCAGGGATGCTTCCGCCCCCAGCAGCAGGCGGCCGGCATTGTGTTCCAGCTGCACGCCCAGTTCCAGGGTGTTGTAGGCGATGCGGGGGCCGCGCAGCGTGGTGTCGCCAACCGAACCGCGCGGTTCGTAGGCGCGCGAGTATTCGGCGCGCAGCGAGGCCTGGGTGCCTGCCCCGATGTCCAGCTGGCCGCCCGCCAGGACATCGTAGGTGTTGGTGTTTTCATTGTTCTGCGACAGGCCGCGGGTCAGCCCGGCGGTTGCGTTGAGCGAAACGGCATGGCGCCTCCACGTCGACCGGGCGGCGATACCGGAGGAAAGGGTGACGAGCGCATCGTCGACCTTGTTGGTGTTTCCGGCATAGATATTGTCGTCATAGGCCGTGCGCAGTTCCGCCGAGGGCAGCGCTTCGAACCCGCCGAAGCGGATCGGCACCGGGTCCAGTTCGGGCCGGGGGCGTTTCTGCACGGAAATGGCGCCGTCACCGGCCGGCATGTCCTGCGCACTGGCACCGGATGCGGTGCAGGCGCCCATCATTCCCAGAATGCACGATACGAGTGCCGAATCGGCGCCGTACCGGCTCAACCAGGCTTTGCGTCTGAGCCTCAAGAGAGCCTGCACTTTAAGAATCGCCCCGCTATCCGTAAGTCCCCATCACGAATTGTGCGGATGCTAACTGCACCGGGCAAATGAATGATTTGTCACCGGCACGGACTTTCGTCCCGGATCAGGACTTTGCGGGGATCAATCTGGTTTCCAGCCGATTTCAGCGGCGGCGGCGGATTTGGGGATGTCGGTGAGCGCTTCGTTCACCGTTATCGTCTCCCCGGGGGCGAGCTGGCGCTTGGCCGGCACGACTTCCTTTTCGTAGACGATCGTCTCACGCTGGTCGCGAAGGACTACCAGCAGCGAGGGAACGCTGCGGCTTTGCGCGCCGATATTGCTGATCGTGCCGCTGACGCTGAAGAATTCCGTGCCGTCGGGGAGCGGCTTGCGGTCCTGGCGGCCGCGCGGGAAGTCCAGCTTGAGGTCCGGCTGGGCGCGCTGGAAAGTTGCGTGGGGGATCGGCAGCCAGTCCGGGATGCCGCCCCAGGCGACGGCGCCGGCAAGGCCAAGCGTCGCTATGGCGAAGGCAACCGCGCCGTATGTGCCGATCCGCGCCCAGTTGCGGCGCGGCCGGAACGGGGGCGAGAAATCGAAGCTGGAGGTGGTTTCGTCGGCGTAGTGCTTGGTCGCGGTGTCGTCGTAAGTGACGGGCGCGGGGCGTTGTTCGCGGCGCGGCGGAGCGGCCGGTGCTTCACTCGCTGCCGATGCGCGGCTGGCGGCGACCGGCTCGGGCATGGGCGGGGCGGCAGCGGGTTCCGGCGCGCGGGGGATGACGACGGCCGGGCGCGGCGCAGCGGCGGCGCGAAGCGGCGGCGGCGGGAGCGAGGCTTCCTGCGGGGCCGGGGCGGGTTCGGGTGCAGGCATTGCCGGTGCGGCTTCCTGCACGGCTTCCGCGGCTTCGGGACCTTCCTGGAACCAGCTGTGGCGGCACTTGGCACAGCGCACGGTACGGCCTTCCAGGCCGATCGCACTGTCCGGAACCGCATATCGCGTAGAGCAGGCAGGGCAGGCGATGATCATGATCTCTCTCATAAGCACGGTTGCATCGCGCGCGACAAGCGCCCGACCTGTGGGTTCGCGCTCTGACGCCCTTTTTTCCACATGCAAGGGAGGCTATAGGGCTTTACGTCGCCCGTTCGGCCCGACTGAGACAACATTTTAGACGAGCATGACCGCGGACGGCGAAATCATCCATTTCGACAATGTCGGACTTCGTTACAGCACCGAACGCGAGGTGCTGAGCGATCTGACGTTCACGCTGTTCCCGGGGCGGTTCTATTTCCTCACCGGGGCGAGCGGCGCGGGCAAGACCTCGCTGCTCAGGCTGCTGTACCTTGCGCAGCGTCCTTCGCGCGGGGCGATCCGCATGTTCGGGACCGACGCCATCACCCTCCCGCGCGGGCGTCTGCCTGCCTTGCGCCGCCGGATCGGCGTGGTGTTCCAGGATTTCCGGCTGGTGGAACACCTTTCCGCCTTCGACAACGTGGCGCTGCCGCTGCGCGTCGCCGGGCACCAGGAACGCGATCTTGCCGGGCCGGTGCGTGATATCCTCGAATGGGTGGGCCTGGCGGACCGTATCGACGCGCGCCCCGCCACGCTTTCGGGCGGCGAGCAGCAACGCGTCGCCATCGCCCGCGCGGTGATCGCGCGTCCGGCGATGCTGGTGGCGGACGAGCCGACCGGCAACGTCGATCCCGATATGGCCATGAAGCTGATGCGGCTGTTCGAAATGCTCAACCGGCAGGGGACGACCGTGGTGGTCGCCACCCACGATCTCGACCTGCTGCGCAAGGTGCCCGACAGCCTCATTATGCGGCTGGACCGGGGGCGCCTTTCCGATCCCACGGGCGCCCTGCGCTATCCGCCCCGGAAGCTGACATGAAAAGGCTGGTCGATTTCGGGCGCCGACTGCGCGGCGGCCGTGCGGTGGACATCATTCCGCAGGCGCGCATGTCCGGGCCGATGCCCTGGGTGATCGCGATCATGGTGGCGATGACCGCCATCGCGCTGGCCGCCGGGCTGGCGCTGGGCAACGCCGTGTCCTCGGCGCGGGCAGAGATCGAGGGCGGCGTGACCGTCCAGATCATCGAGCCGCGCGCCGACATCCGCGCCGCGCAGGCCGCGCGCGCGGCGAAGGCTATGAAGTCCATGCCCGGCATCGCCGGCCTCAGGCTGGTGCCGCAGGAGGAACTGGACGCGCTGATCGAACCCTGGCTGGGCACGGGGATCGCCGCAGCTACGGGCGCCGCGATCCCCGTGCCCGCGCTGATCGACGTGCGCCTGAAAGGCCCGGCCACGCCGGCCCAGCTCGCCGCGATCGGCAAGCGGGTGATGCCGGTGGCGCCGTCGGCCCGGATCGATGCGCAGTCCAACTGGCTGCGTCCGGTCTTCGAGGCGATGGTATCGCTGCAATGGCTTTCGATCGCGCTGGTGGCGCTGCTGGCCATGGCGCTGGCGGCGGCCGTGCTGCTGGCGGCGCGATCGGCGCTGGGTGCCAACCGCGATACCATTGAAATCGTCCACCTGCTGGGCGGCACCGATGCGCAGGTGGCCCGCGTGTTCCAGCGCTCCATCGGCTACGATGCGGCCGGGGGCGGCACGGTGGGACTGGCGCTGGCGCTGGTGGTGATCCTTTCGCTCGCCCGGCGGTTCTCGGGGCTGGGCGCGGGGCTGGTCGACAATGGCGCGCTGATCTGGAGCGACTGGCTGCTGCTGGCGGTGGTGCCGATCCTGGCGACGCTGCTGGCGATGCTGACCGCGCGGCTGACCGTGCTGCACGCCTTGCGGCAAATGCTTTGATGCCTGCTTTCGTCCGTACTGAGAGCTTGCTCAGAAAGGACACGATAGTCGCCGTTTGGCGGCTTTCGAAGCAGGCTCCAAGTCCTATATAGCCTATATCATGTTCCGTCGCTTAACCGCCTTCATCGTGCTGATCTGGCTCTTCGGGTTCCTGTGGTTCGCCATAGCGCTGCCGGGGCCGCTGTCTGCCGATGTGCGCACCGATGCGATCATCGTGCTGACCGGTAGCCAGGGGCGGATCGAACATGCGCTCAAGGTGCTGGAGGCAGGCAAGGCGCCCGGCCTGCTGGTTTCCGGCGTGGACCGCGAAGTGCGCCCGCGTGAGTTCGCGGTGCAGTTCCGGGTTCCGCAGCGTCTGATGAAGTGCTGCGTGACGCTTGGCTACCGCGCTTACGATACCCGCTCCAACGCCATCGAGGCGGCACAGTGGATTAACGAGCGCGGGGCGAAATCGGTGCGGCTAGTCACGGCGGACTGGCACATGCGCCGGGCCGCGTTGGAAATCGGCCGCGAATTTCCGAACGACGTCAGGCTGGAACGTGATGGAGTGCCCTCGCACCCCAGCCTTGGCACCTTGTTCCTCGAATACCACAAGCTGCTGGCCCGTGCCGCGCTCAACCTCTGGGAAGCCCTGTGACCAAGATCGATTCGCCCGCCACGCCGCTGGACGTGGTGCGCAGCCTGCTGTTCTACGTCACCTTCTATCTGGGCACGATCTTCTTCGTGATCGCCACCGGCCTGGCTTCCTTCGTCAACGAGGAACTGATGCGGCGCAGCGCGCGCGGCTGGAGCCTGTATCACCGCCTCTGCGCGCGCTGGCTGCTGGGCATCCGCGTTGTCGTGGAGGGCGAGATGCCGGACGGCGGCGTGCTGGTCGCCATGAAGCACGAGAGCTTCTACGAGGCGATCGACCTGCCCGCGCAGATGCGCCACCCCGCGCCTTTCCCTAAGGCCGAACTGACCGAACTGCCCGGCTGGGGCTGGGCGGCACGGCGCTACGGCGCCGTCGTGGTGGAGCGCGGCGAAGGTGCGCGGGCCCTGCGCAAAATGATATCCAGCGCGCGCGGTTTCGCGGCAAAGGGGCGGACGCTGGCGATCTTCCCTGAAGGCACCCGCGTGCCCACTGGCCAGCGCCCGCCGTTGCAGTCCGGTTTCGCCGGGGTCTACAAGCTGCTGGGGCTGCCCGTGGTGCCGGTGGCGGTGAACAGCGGGCGGCTGTATCACCGGCGCTGGAAGAAGCCCGGCACGATCACCGTGCGCGTGGGCGAGCGCATCGAACCCGGCCTCCCGCGCGAGGAGATCGAGGCGCGGGTGATGACGGCCATCAACGTGCTGAACGTCTAGGCGAGGCTCCACCGGCAGCCAGCCCGTTCAGGCGGGCACCAGTTCGTTGACCACGACGGACTGCGACAGCATTTCGACATCGCCGAAGCTGGAGAGGAACGATACGTCGGCGGCATCGCGCCCGACGCCGATCTTGGCGATGCGGTCGGGCGAACTCATGCCGGTGGCGTCGACGATGTGCCAGGCCCCGTCGAGGAATACCTCGGCCACTGCATGGAAGTCCTGCGGCTCCACACCCAGGCCATAGACGCTGGCGAAGCGCGCGGGGATGGCACTGGCGCGGACCAGGGCGATCATCAGGTGCGCATAGTCGCGGCACACGCCCCGGCAGCTCTTGAAGGTGTCGGCGGCGGTGGTGAAGGCATCGCTCGAACCCGGCTCGTAAGTGAGGGTGGCGGCGATCCGGTCGCGGATGGCGGCGACGCGGGCGCCGCCCTGCAGGTGGCCGAACTCGTTCTCGACGAATTCATGGAACGTGTCCGACGTACAGTAGCGCGAGGGCATCAGGTAATCGACCGTCTCGCCCGGTAGAAGATACGTGGGCATGGCGGGGAGGGTGTCCACGTCCGCCAGCATCCGTTCGACCGAGACGGTGGCTTCGTAGCGAACCTGCAGCGGAGCGGCGGTGCGCAGCCAGATGCGTTCGCCGATATCGGCCTGCGCCGAAACGCGGGCGAAATGGTCCAGTTGCGGCAGGTCGATGCGCGCCTGCATCACGCGCTGCTCAGGGATCATGGCCGCCTCTATCTGGAGGAGAACATCGACCGGGCCGCGCACGGCGTAATCGAGGGTAGTGACAATGGAAAGCTGCATGGGCGGCGACGTCCTTGAGCGGGGATGCACCGCTCAAAAGCCCGAAAACGCTTCAGGCTCCCGGGGCGTGGGTTAAATATGCGTTATGCCCTGCCGGTGGGCATCATGCCTTGCCGGCTGCGACACCTTCATGATCCCCGCGGCCGAAATCGGCGCGGGCATCGTCCTGGCCTTCCTCGATGATCGAGCGGCGGATCGCGCGGGTGCGGGCGAACTGGTCGAACAGCTTGTCGCCGTCGCCCACGCGGATCGCGCGTTGCAGCGCGGTCAGGTCCTCGGTGAAGCGCTGGAGCATGGTCAGCACCGCTTCCTTGTTCGAAAGGAACACGTCGCGCCACATCGTCGGGTCGGACGCGGCGATGCGGGTGAAGTCGCGAAAGCCGCCGGCCGAGTACTTGATGACCTCGCCTTGCGTCACGTCCTCAAGGTCGGACGCGGTGCCGACGATGGTGTAGGCGATAAGGTGCGGCAAGTGGCTGGTCACGGCGAGCACGAGGTCGTGGTGACCCGGCGTCATGATCTCGACATTGGCGCCCAGCGCTTCCCAGAAGCCCACAAGCTGCGAGAGCATGACCATGTCGACCTTGGCCGGCGGGGTGACGATGCACCAGCGGTTGCGGAACAGGTGCGCGAAGCCGGCGTCCGGGCCGGAATTCTCGGTGCCGGCGACCGGGTGGGCGGGGATCACGATGTGGCCGGGCAGCGCTTCGCCCAGGGCCTTGGCGATGGCTTCCTTGGACGAGCCGACGTCGCTGACGAGGGCGCCTGCGGGGAGCGCTTCGCGCACCTGCTCGGCGGCCATGCCCATGGCGCCGGGCGGCACGCAGAAGATCACCAGGTCAGCTTCGCGCACGGCATCGGCGGCGGTTTCGCACACTGTGTTGACCAGGCCGCGCGCGGCGGCGCGGGCACGGTGCTGGGGTGAGAGGTCGTACCCGGTGGTCCGCGCCTCGGGCAGGTATTCCCGCACCGCGAGGCCGATCGAGCCGCCTTGCAGGCCAAGGCCGATGATGGCGATCCGGGCGAAGGTCACTTCGCGCTTTCCGCCATTTCGCGCAGGCCGTCCGCGATGGCGTCCATGTCTTCGCTTTTGCCGATGGTGATGCGCAGGGCCTGCGGCAGGCCCTGTCCGGGGAGCCAGCGTACGATATAGCCGCGATCCGCAAGGCCGTCGAAAGCGGCCTCGGCAGTGAGCGCGCCTTCGAACAGGACCAGCACGAAATTCGCCTGGCTGGGCAAGGGGCGCAGGCCGTGGTTGCCCAGCGCGTCCAGCTTGTGGACGAAGCGCGCGCGCTCATCGCGGTTGTGGATGCGGCTGGCTTCGACGAAGGCGCCGTCGCCCAGCGCGGCCAGCGCCATCGCCTGGCCGGTGGCGGGCACGTTGAAGGGCCCGCGAATGCGGTTGAGCGTGGCGATCAGGCCCGGCGCGCCGGTGGCCCAGCCGATCCGCTCTCCGGCAAGGCCGAAGATCTTGGAGAAGGTGCGGGTGACCAGCACGTTGTCATGTGTGCCGGCCAGTGCCAGCGCGCCGTCGCTGTCTTCGGGGGCGACATATTCGCCGTAAGCCTGGTCGATCACCAGAACCACGTCGGCAGGCAAGGCGGCATGCAGCCGCGCGATCTCGCCGCCGGGCAGGTAGGAGCCGGTCGGGTTGTTGGGGTTGGCGACGAAGATCACGCGGGTCTTGTCCGTCACCAGCGCCAGCAGCGCGTCGACATCGGTGCCGTAATCGGCATCGGGCGCCACCACTGGCGTCGCACCGCAGCGGCGGGCCGCGATGTCGTAGACCGCAAAGCCGTAGCGCACGTAGATCACTTCATCGCCCAGCCCGGCATAGCCCTGCGCGATGAGGTTGAGCAGTTCGTCCGAGCCGGTGCCCATCACCACGCGGGCAGCGTCGATCCCGTGTGCCGCGCCGATCGCGGTGCGCAGTGCGGTGCTGTCGGGATCGGGATAGAGCGCGGGCGCCTGCGCCTTCGCGGCAAGCGCGGCGTGGCTGGTGCCCAGCGGGTTTTCGTTGGCGGACAGCTTGATGAGCGGCTTCCCGTCCTTGCCCTTGGACTTACCGGGAACATAGGCGTGGATAGCCTCGATCCAGGGCTTGGGCTGCGGGGCTTGTCCCAGGGTCGGGGCGGAGGTTTCGATTTCGCTCATGACGGGCGGCCCCATACCCCAGCGCGGCTGCTAATGACAGGCCTCGATTGACTCTCTAAGAGCGGTTCCCCACTTGGCGAACGCATCATGTCCACGGCCTCTTCCCTCAATATCGAACGCAAGGTTCTCGAACTTGGCACCCCGCTGCTGCTCGACGGGGGGCAGAGCCTGCCGGAAATGCGCGTGGCCTATGAAACCTGCGGCACGCTGAATGCGGCCAAGGACAATGCGATCCTGATCTGCCATGCGCTGACGGGCGACCATCACGTCGTTTCGGACCATCCCAAGACCGGCAAGCCCGGCTGGTGGGTGCGCATGGTGGGACCGGGCAAGCCGATCGACACCGACCGCTATTTCATCATCTGCGCCAATGTCATCGGTTCCTGCATGGGCTCCACCGGGCCGGCCAGCCTTGCGCCCGATGGCGAGCCTTGGGCAAAGCGGTTCCCCGTCATCACCATCCGCGACATGGTGAAGGGGCACATCGCCGTGCTCGACGCGCTGGGCATCGATGCGCTTCATGCCGTGGTCGGCGGATCGATGGGCGGGATGCAGGCGATCAGCCTGGCCTCCAACTTCGCGGCTCGCACCCGGGCCGCGCTGGTGATCGCCTCGACCGCACGCCATTCCGCGCAGAACATCGCGTTCCATGAAGTGGGCCGCCAGGCGATCATGGCGGACCCGGAATGGCGCGAGGGCAACTATTACGCGCACGGCAAAGGCCCTGAAAAGGGCCTGTCGGTGGCGCGCATGGCCGCGCACATCACGTACCTTTCGGAAGCGGGCCTGACCGACAAGTTCGGCCGCCGCCTGCAGAACCGCGAGGAAAAGACCTTCGGGTTCGACGCCGATTTCCAGATCGAATCGTACCTGCGCTACCAGGGCCTGTCGTTCACCGACCGGTTCGACGCCAATTCGTACCTCTATATCACCCGCGCCATGGATTACTTCGATCTGGCCGAGGAGCATGGCGGCATGCTGGCCAATGCCTTCGCGGGATCGAAGGCGCGGTTCTGCCTCGTCAGCTTCGATACCGACTGGCTCTATCCCACCGCCGAATCGCGTAACGTCACCCACGCGCTCAACGCGGCGGGCCTGCCGGTCAGCTTCGTGGAACTGTCCGCGCCTTACGGGCACGACAGCTTCCTGCTCGACGTGCCGGCGCTGGACCGCGTGGTGGAGGGGTTTCTGGGATGATCGAACTTTCGGACGATGCGGCCCGCCTCGATGTCACGCGCATCCACGGCTGGCTGGAGACGAGCTACTGGACACCGGGCATCGCGCGCGGCGCTGTCGAGCGGCAGATCGCCGGCTCGCACTGCCTTGGCGCCTATCACCCGGAGCAGGGGCAGATCGGCTTCGCCCGCGTGATTACCGACCGCGCCAGCTTCGCGTGGCTCGCCGATGTGTGGGTGAACGAGGCATCGCGCGGGCAGGGCCTTGGCCGCCGCATGGTAAGCTGGTTCCTGGACCATCCCGACTATGCGACGGTGCGGCGTTTCGCGCTGACCACCGCCGATGCGCACGGCGTCTACGCCCAGCTCGGCTTCACCCCGCTGCTGCGGCCGGAGCGGCTGATGGAGCGTCTCTCGCCGGAATTCACCGCCATGCTGAAGGCTGCGTCATGAACGCTGTCCAAAGCTTCATGGGGAAAGCAGGCCTGCGCCCCGACCTTGCGGTGATCGCGGACAATGTGGCGAACGGCGCCAGCGTGCTCGACGTGGGCTGCGGCGACGGCACCTTGATGGCGGCCCTGCGCGACGGCCAGGGCTGCGCTACGCGCGGCATGGAGATCGACGCGGCCAACGTGGGCCGCTGCGTGGGGCGCGGACTTTCGGTGATCCAGGGCGACGCCGACAAGGATCTGGCCTTCTATCCCGACAAGTCGGTCGATTACGCGATCCTCAGCCAGACGCTGCAGACCACGATGCGCCCCGACATGGTGCTGGAGGAGCTGCTGCGCATCGGCCGCCGCGCCTTCGTCAGCTTCCCCAACTTCGCGCACTGGCGGGTGCGGGCCTCCTTGCTGTGGAACGGGCGCATGCCGGTGACGCGGCTGCTGCCGGTCGCCTGGTACGAGACGCCCAACATCCACCACCTTACCGTCAACGATTTCCGCACGCTGCTGAAGGATCGCGGGATCACCGTGGAGGGCCGCTGGTTCCTCTCCGGCGACCAGAGCTGCAGCGCGGCGGCGGCGAACTTCCGCGCCGAACATGCGGTGTTCCTGCTCTCACGCGGGGGGTGAGGGTGCGCTGCGCCGCGGTCAGGGCAGGGTGATCCGCTTGCTGAGCGCGTGCGCCGGTGCTTCGACCAGCCGGTAGGCCGCCCAGGCGACCGCGACATTGACGGCCAGCACGGTGACGATCGCGGCTAGATCCGGCAGTTTCAGGATGCTCGCCACAAAGAACCCCGCGCCGGTGACCGGGTTGTGGAACAGGTACAGGCTGTAGCTGATCGTCCCCAGGAAAAGCAGCGGCGGGCTGCGCAGGCCGTCCTTTACGAACCCGGTGGCCAGGCTGACCGCCAGAACCAAGGCGGTGATGAAGGCCACCCAGCCGAACGGCGACTGGCTCAGCGCGACCGGCACGAACAGCACGGCCATCTGCGCGGCGTCGATGCGGGAACGCGGCGCGCGGTAGGCCAGCACGCCCAGATAGAAGGCGAACCACAAATCCACGAACAGCCCTTCGAAGGGGCTGGAAAAATACCCTGCCGCCCAGATCGCGGCGATGCCGAAATGCAGCAGTCTCACGCCCGCCCGGCCCTTTGCCCCGAACTTGTGAGCGACCAGCAGGGAAATCACGAAGAAGATGTAGAACTGCACTTCGTAGCACAGCGTCCAGAACACGATGTTGATGTTCTGGAACCCCAGCAGGCTTTGCGCATAGACCAGGTGCGCTGCCAGTTGGGGGCCGGTGACATCGGGCGCAGGCGCGTGGCCGATGCGGTATTCGATGAAGCCGAGGCAGAGCACCGTCAGGATGGCCGCCCAGTAAGGAGGGTCCAGCCGGATCGCCCGGCGCAGGACGAAGCGCGAAAGCAGGCCAAGCGAAGGCGTGGCATCGCGCAGGCTATGGGCGATGACGAAGCCGCTCAGCGCGAAGAACACCGCGACGCCGCTTTCACCGTGCGCGAAGATCCACACGACCGCGCGCGGGGCCCGGGCGAACAGCTCAGATGCATGGCCGCCGGAATGCAGGTGGAACAGGACCACCCATAACGCTGCCAGTCCCCTCAGCGCCTGGGGAAGCGCGAAATGGCGCGTGGCGGCGATAGTGCGGGCCGCGTCCGGGGCGTCCGGCGCTTCGGCATCGACATCCATATCGGCAGCGCGCGCGATCGCATCCATGCAGTATTTCCCCGGTAGCCTGGGCGAGAGTGTAAGACAGCCGCGGGAGTTGGGGCGCTCCCCTGAATTACCTAGGGCAATAACCGGGCCGGGGATGCCGCCAGCGCCCGCCACGCCCGCCGGGGCCTTGACCGCGCAGGGCTATGCTGCGAGACGCCCGCGCTTCGGGCGCTTCCACTTGCCCGCAACGACAGGTCGGCCATTGGCGTTGGCATACGCCGCCACGGAGCAGTGCTCCGTCTTCGAGCCGACCATCACCCATACGGAGAAGATTCCCTCACTGGCCGCTGGCTTGCCGCTTTGCTGCGTCCCGTCGGCGCGCCGATAGAATCTGACGAGTGACACATGACGCAAATTTCTGATCCCGAAACCTTTGCCTCCGGCCCGGTGCAATTGATCGATACGGTCTTTCCGGGCGACACCAACCACCATGGCACCCTGTTCGGCGGCGTCGCGCTGGCGCACATGGACAAGATCGCTTTCCTCGCCGCAGCCCGCCACGCGCGGGCCCAGTTCGTGACCGCCTGTTCGGACCGCATCGACTTCGAGGCGCCGGGCCATGTCGGCGATCTGATCGAGGCGACAGGCCGGGTGGTCCGGGTCGGCAACCGTTCCATCGACGTGGAGGTGGAACTGGTCGCCGAAGCGCCCGTCACCGGCGAGCGCCGCCTGTGCACGCGCGGCAAGTTCACGCTGGTGGCCGAAAAGGGCTCGGAGACGCACCTGCCGTTCCCGCCGGTTCCCGAAGCGGGCGTGCCGGGCGCCGACGGCAAGCTGCACATGGTCGACATGGTCTTCCCGATGCAGACCAACCACTACGGCAGCCTGTTCGGCGGCGACGCGCTCAAGATGATGGGGCGCGCCGCTTTCATAGCGTCCACGCGCCACGCCCGCCGGCCCATGATCATGGGCACGTCCGACCGGATCGATTTCAAGTCGCCGATCCGCGAAGGCGAGATGATCGAACTGATCTCGCACGTTCTGATGGCGGGCGGGGATTCGGTGCTGGTCGGCGTCGAGCTATGGGCGGAAAACCTGCTCACCGGCGAGCGGCGTCATTCGGCGACGGCGAAGTTCACCATGGTGACCATGGACCCTAGCCGATAAGCCCGGCCTGAAAGACAAGGGGCCTCGCCATCAGCGAGGCCCCTGCCGCGATCAAGTCCGTCAGCAGCCTGCGATCAGGCGGGCAGGGCGTACATGCCGCAAAGCTTGTTGCCATCGGGGTCGCGCAGGTACGCGAGGTGGAGCTTGCGGGCCCCGAATTCGCGCACGCCCGGCGCGTCCTCGCACGAGACGCCGCCCGCCTCGCAGCCGGCCTTGTGCCAGGCGTCCACCTGTTCGGCGCTGTCGCACGAGAAGCCCACGGTGCCGCCATTGGCGAAGCAGGCGGTTTCGCCGTTGATCGGCGTGCAGATCATGAAGTTCGCGCCCTTATGGGCATAGGCGAGTCGGCCGGCAGCCGGGTCGCTCATGATCGGCGTGGCGCCGAGCACGCCGAACACGGCGTCGTAGAAGGACTGCGAGGCGGCAAGATCGTTGCTGCCCACGGTGATATGGCTGAACATGAAGGCTCTCCGGGTGAAGTCGTCTGTATTTTGCGCGCGAGGGTGTCGCGCACCTGCCGCATGGTCAATCGGCCTGCGGTGCGTAGCGGCGATATGTGACGGGCGCACGCTGGTTGTCGCACCTGCGGGACTTATCCACGCGTTTAGCCCCCATGCAAAATCCCCTTCGGGTGGACGCCTCCCCCGCGCTTTGGCATCGCCATAAGCCATGTGGCACATCTATCAGTTTCCGCTCTGCCCTTTCAGCCGCAAGGTCCGGCTGCTCATGGCCGAGAAAAGCATCGCCTATGAACTCCAGACCGCCAAACCATGGGAAGGCGAGGACCGGCTGTTCGCGATGAATCCGGCGGGGCGCACCCCGGTTATCCGCGAGACCGAGAAGGGCATCGTCCTGTCCGACAGCCGCGCGATCTGCGAGTATTTCGAGGAAACCGTCGACCGTAACCCGCTGATCAGCGGCACCGCCCAGCAGCGCGCCGAGATTCGCCGCCTGATCGCGATGTTCGACGAGAATTTCTACACGGACGTCTCGGGCCCGCTGCTGCTGGAGCGCATGAAGAAGCGCCTTGTCCTGCGCCAGTCACCCGATGCCAAGGCGCTGCGCGAATCGATGAAGCTGGCGCACGATTACCTCGACTACATCGATTACCTGATCGACAACCGCCCCTGGCTGGCGGGCGCGACGATGACGCTGGCCGACCTTGCCGCCGCCGCGCAGATTTCGGTGGCCGATTACCTGGGCGGGCTGGACTGGTCGACGCACGAGCAATCGCGCGCCTGGTATCTGGTGATGAAGTCCCGGCCCTCGTTCCGTCCGCTGCTTTCCGAGCGCATGGAAGTGATCCAGCCGCCCAGCCACTACGCCGAAGTGGACGGCTGAGCGCCTTGCCAGGTGGGGCTTCGACAGGCTCAGCCTGAGCGGGTTTAGGGATTGGCTCTCGAACCCCGCTCAGGCTGAGCCTGTCGAAGCCCCACGCGATCATGCACGCTCGCATGGCATCGGGGACACAACCCGTTGTGGTAAAACAATTCACTTGCCCCTACATCTACCTGTGCAAAGATTGATTCGGCGCATGGATTTGGCAGCGATCCTGCCTATCTCTGACGTCTCCGCCTGAGCGCGCCAGTGATGGAGGCTTCAGGCGAATCCCATATCAGCCGACCCACCGGAGCCCGCCCCATGCCTCTTCTCGAAGCCCGCAAGACGTACAAGCCCTTTGAATATCCCTGGGCCTACGACTTCTGGAAGATCCAGCAGCAGGTCCACTGGCTGCCCGAGGAAGTGCCGCTGGGCGAAGACTGCCGCGACTGGGCGCAGAACATTTCCGAGCATGAGCGCAACCTGCTCACGCAGATCTTCCGCTTCTTCACCCAGGCCGACGTCGAGGTGCAGGACTGCTACCACGAGAAATATTCGCGGGTCTTCAAGCCGACCGAGATCAAGATGATGCTGGCCGCCTTCTCCAACATGGAGACGGTGCACATCGCCGCCTATTCGCACCTGCTCGACACCATCGGCATGCCCGAGAGCACGTACGGCGCCTTCCTCGAATATTCCGAGATGAAGGAAAAGCACGACTACCTGCAGAAGTTCACCGTCGACAACGACGAGGACATCGCGCGCACGCTGGCCATGTTCGGCGGCTTCACCGAGGGCGTGCAGCTGTTCGCCAGCTTCGCGATGCTGATGAACTTCCCGCGCTTCAACAAGATGAAGGGCATGGGCCAGATCGTCTCGTGGTCGGTGCGCGACGAATCGCTGCACTGCGAAGGCATCATCCAGCTCTATCATACCTTCGTGCGCGAGCGGGACTGCCTGACCAAGGCGGTGAAGGACGATATCGCCGACCAGTGCCAGACCACCGTGCGCCTGGAAGACAACTTCATCGACCTCGCTTTTGAAATGGGCCCGGTCAACGGCATGACCGCCAAGGACATCAAGCGCTACATCCGCTACATCGCCGACTGGCGCATGACGCAGCTGGGCCTGAAGCCGATCTACATGATCGAGGATCACCCGCTGCCCTGGCTGCAGCCGCTGCTCAATGGCGTGGAACATGCCAACTTCTTCGAAACCCGCGCGACCGAGTATTCGAAGGGCGCGACTCGCGGCGACTGGAACACGGTGTGGTCGAACTTCGATTCGCGCCGCAAGGCGACCACCAACGACGACATCCTGCTGGTCGATGACGGTTCGGAGCCGGGCCTCTTCGGCGAAGGCGTCGCGGCGGAGTGACGCACGATACCGGGCGCTCCTGCATTGCAGGGTGCCCGGACCGCCTTACAGGACAGGCGCCCACCGCTCGCGGAGGCGCCTGTTGCATGTCGGGCCTGCTCAGTAGGGAATGGGCGCGGCGGTGAATGCGGGAACCTGCTGGCCCTGCACCATGACCGCAGAACGACCGCTGATCACGATCGAGCCGAGAAGCGCGCCGACAGTGTTGCCGCGCCCTTCCTGGCGATGCTTCCCGGTCAGCGCCATTTCGCGGCCGTTGACCAGGACGCTCTTGAATTCGACCTCGAACTTGCCCGACTTGCCGCCAATGGCGCGCCCGGTCTTCCACGAGATGACGCCGGTTACCGGCGAACCGCGCGGGATCACGATGAAGCCGTTCTCGGACACGTCGCCGACGGTGACGAAGCGGAAGGCCTGGCCGACTTCCACATGCTTGCTGCTGATTTCCTGAACCGGCGTGATGCTCAGCAGGGTGTTCGCCGGCATCAGTTTGCCCTGCATCACCTGCCCGGACATGTTGACCCGCTGCGGCGCTTCGATGCCGCCCTGTAGCGGCTGCGCGAAAGCCGGCGCTGCGCAAAGACAGGCAGCGAGTGCAAGTGTTGTATACTTCATGAAAACCCCCGTTTGATTGGCCTTAGGCCGATACGGCGGATATCCTTACTTAGCCGTCAACGCCGGGGGCGAAAAACGATGACAAAATTGTAAGGCTGAGGGGCGCTTTTGGGAGACGGCACCAGCTCATACGGAATAAAACGTATGTGCGAAGAGGCGGTAATACTGTCGTGACGGTAATGCGTCTGCGCCGCCTGATTGTCTGGCCTTGCCAGAAATCGCAATGCGCGTGGTGCCGGCTACAGGAGTCGAACCCGTGACCCCCTGATTACAAATCAGGTGCTCTACCAACTGAGCTAAGCCGGCCCTGCGTTCCGCATCAAGCGGAGCAAGTCCGGCGCCCTTACCGCGAGCGGGGGGCGCCGGTCCAGTCAGAAAACATCTTTGGTCAGAAAACGGCGTGCGGAGCGTCTTCCTTCATCATCACTGCGCGAACCAGCGGGATCGGCGGGCCGCCGTAGCTGAGGAAATCGTCGTGGAAAGATTTCCACGCGGTGCGGCCGCCGCGCGTGGCGGTCCAGTCCTCGCGCAGCTTGCGGATCATCAGCTTGCCTAGCGTGTAGTTGAGGTAGGCCGGATCGTAAGTACCGCGCGCGGCCTGCTGCTCGGCGGTGCCTTCGTCCTGGTAACATTCCTTCATGAACAGCGACTTGGACTGCGCCTGCGTCATCCCGCGCGCGTGCAGGCCGATGGCGGAGAGGTAGCGGCAGTTGCGCAGCAGCGCGTTGGAGATCTGGCCGACCTGAACGCCGGGATCGCCATTGCCGAGGCCCGCCTCCAGCATCATTTCCTCGGCATAATGCGCCCAGCCCTCGGCGAAGGCGTAGCCGACGAACAGCTTGCCCACCATCGAGGGCGCGGCGTTCGAATGGAGGAACTGCAGGTAGTGGCCCGGCATCACTTCGTGGACGGTGGTGAACAGCAGGTCAGCCTTGCCGGGGATGTAGTCCATCTGCATCTGCTTCGACCATGTCGGGTCGGGCGGCGAGATATAGTAGATCGACGAACCGCCGTTCTCCAGCGGTCCCGGCGGATCGATATAGGCTGAGTTCGCGCGGTTGTAGGGCGGGCTTTCCCCCACCTGCGCCAGCTTGGTGCCGGGGATCGTCAGGATATCGTGAGTGCGCACGAACTGCGCCAGTTCGGGGATTTCGCGGCGGGCTTCGGCGACGGGTCCGTCTGCGGGCTTGTCGGCGCGCATCTTGTCGAAGCACTGGGGGATCGTCTTGCCCGGCGCGAACTTCACGCAGGCCGCTTTCAGCGCCTGCTGGTTGCGCACAAGATCCGCGCGGCCGACCGCTTCCAGCCGGTCCAGCGGCGCGTCGACCGCCTCGGTGGCGGCGACCATGCGCGAGAACTTGTCCGCGCCCATCGCGAAGTCCTGCGTCGCCGTAGCCTTGGCGACCTGCTCGGAAACGGCCTTCATGGCGGCGGCGGCCGCTTCGGAAGATGCCTTGAAATCGGCCTGGAGCGCCGGGTCGGCCACGTCCGCGAACGCAGCGCGGGCATCGCCGCGATAGTAGTCCGCGAAGCCGCCGAAGCCGTCCTTGCCCACCTTGATGAAGCTGGCGGGCATCGCGGCGGGCAGGTTGGCGCCAATCTGCGCGGCGGCTGCGGGCACGGCCTTGAAGAAGGCGATCATGGCCTTCATTCGTGTCGGCTTGTCGGCATAGTCGCGGCTGACGTAGACGTTCGGGTCAAGGCCGCCATTGATGTAGAACGTCGGATTGGTATGCGGCAGGTCCGCGTCCTCCAGCCAGAACAGCTGGCCCTTGGCGACCTGCACCATGTAGTCGCGCTCGAAGCTGTCTGCCTCGGACAGGCCGGTGAAACTGCCGGCCTTGTCGATCACCGAGTGGAGGAATGCGGCGCGGGCCTTCAGGCCGGTATCGCTCCAGTCGGGCAGCTCGCCGTCATACTGGTGCGCCCCTTCGTAGATGGCGAAGGATGGATCGACGGCGAACCACTGCTCGATGCTCTGGTCGACAAAGGCCTTCCAGCTTGGGGTTGGCGCGGTTTGGGCCGGCGTGGTCGCGGACACGGTTTCACCGGCCGGCGGAGTAGCGCAGGCGGCCAGCGATAGGCAGGCGATACCTGCCAGCAGAACGGTCTTCATTGGGTGGAAGCTCCCTGTTTTATGGAGCAGGTTGTGCGTCAGGCCGCGCCGAAGGTCCAGCCCTCGGTTGCGGCGAGTTCCGGCGTAAGTTCAGAGGGATGCCACAGTTCGCTGCGGTGCGCGGCGGTGCGCAGCCAGGCGGCGGTGACGAGGGCATCCGCGCTGTGATCGTCGATCGCGCCGCTGCCGCCCAGCGGCTGCGAGCCGAGCGCGGCCAGCGCGGTATCGAGCGCGGCGTGATCGGTCATCTTGGCACGGCCAGCGGTGCGCCCGGCGGCAACGGCGGCGAGGGTAGTGTAGATTTCAGTCACCACCGGCCCGCTTTCCGGTAGCGGATCGACCGGCCACACCGGCACGCGCCCACCCAGCCGGTGGAGCAGGCGCATCCCCGTCAAGCTCGACTTGCCGACTTGCGCCGCGCCGACGAGGTTGAAGTTGGAGTAGGGCCTGCACCCGGCGTGGGCCTGCGCCTCCTCTGTCACGCGCATCCGTCCGCGCCGGTGCAAGGCGCCGGGAAGGTGGAAATGCACACCCTCTCGCCCGCCGTGGCGGCGGAAATAGGGGCTGAGACCGGGGTGGTCGACGAAGCTGGCGGCGCCAAGGTGCGGATCATCCGCGCAAAGGCTGTCGATCATCGCCCATAACGCGCGGGCATCTGGCGGGCTTTGCGCCCATCCGGGAAAGAACGCGCCTGCATCGGCGAAAGGCAGTGATATGCCCAGGTCCATGCCCACCAGCGTATCGGGCGGCAGGCGGCGGAGCAGCAGGTCGAGCACCTCGGCGCGGGACCAGCGGGCATGGCCGGGCGGGTGCAGCAGGCGCGGGGCGCCGTCCCCTTGCGCGCACAGGGCGAGCGCAATGCCCTTGTGCCGCTCACCCTGTGCGCCGGACCAGTCGATCGCCATGAAGTTGCGGAAATGCATCGTGGTTCCGTCCTGGGTGGCGCGTGGGAACGCGGGGGGCTTCGACAAGCTCAGCCTGAGCGGGATTTGAGATGGATGATCGAGTGAGGTGACCGTGAAAACCCGCTCAGGCTGAGCTTGTCGAAGCCCCCGCCGTAATCACACGAACAACCCGGATCACTCCTCCCGCCGCTCGGCGCGCTTCTTGTCCCACCATTCCAGGCGCTTTTTCACCTCGCGCTCGAAGCCGCGTTCGACGGGTTCGTAGTAGACTTGCGGGCCGATCTCGTCGGGCCAGTAGTTGTCGCCGGAGAAACCGTCGGGCGCGTCGTGGTCGTAGGCGTAGTCCTTGCCGTAGCCGATATCCTTCATCAGCTTGGTCGGCGCGTTGAGGATGTTCGCCGGGGGGCTGAGCGACCCGGTCTCGCGCGCGGCTTTGAACGAGGACTTGAACGCCGCATAAGCCGCGTTCGATTTGGGCGCGGTCGCGACGTAGAGGCAGGCCTGCACGATCGCCAGTTCCCCCTCGGGCGAACCGAGAAATTCGTAGGCGTCCTTGGCGGCAAGGCACTGCACCAGCGCCTGCGGATCGGCGAGGCCGATGTCCTCGCTGGCCATGCGCACCAGGCGGCGCAGGACGAACAGCGGCTCCTCGCCCGCCGTCAGCATCCGCGCCATGTAGTAGAGCGCGGCCTGCGGATCGGACCCGCGCACCGATTTGTGCAGCGCGCTGATCAGGTTGTAATGCCCGTCGCGGTCCTTGTCGTACACCGCCACGCGGCGCTGCAGAAACTGGCCGAGACCCGCAGGATCGAGGGGAGCCGCGATCTTCGCGGCATAGAGCGTTTCGGCCTGGTTGAGCAGGAACCGCCCGTCGCCATCCGCCGAGGCGACCAGCGCCTCGCGCGCGGGGGCGGTCAGCGGCAGCGCGCCTTCGAGGTCTTCGGCCTTGTCCAGCAGCGCGGATAGCGCGGCGGCATCGAGGCGGTGCAGGATCAGCACCTGTGCGCGGCTGAGCAAAGCGGCGTTGAGCGCGAAGCTGGGGTTCTCGGTCGTCGCACCGACAAGGGTGACGGTGCCGCGCTCGACAAAAGGCAGGAAGCCGTCCTGCTGGGCGCGGTTGAAACGGTGGATTTCGTCCACGAACAGCAGTGTGCGCTGGCCCGCCTTTGCCGCAACGTCCGCCTCGGCGAAGGCCTTCTTGAGGTCCGCCACGCCCGAGAATACCGCGGACACCGCATGGAACCGCATCCCCACGGCAGCGGCAAGCAGACGCGCGGTGCTGGTCTTGCCGGTGCCGGGCGGCCCCCACAGGATCATCGAGGAAAGGCGCCCCGCCGCCACCATGCGCCCGATCGCGCCTTCCGGGCCCGTCAGGTGCTCCTGCCCCACCACGTCCTCCAGCACGCGCGGACGCAGGCGGTCGGCGAGCGGGGCATCCTCGCGCAGGTCATCGGGAGTGCCGGGGGGCGGCAGTTCGTCGGCGAAAAGGTCGGCCATCACGGCTATCTAGCGAGCTTTGCCGGCAATTGCATCCGGTGAGGGGCAGGCGTAGGGGGAGGCGGTGCAAAAAGGGGCGCGAAACTCGTGGCAGATGCTGTCGTAACGAAGCCGCGCTGGCCCTATTGGCTGATCGCGGTGCTGGCGCTGGTGTGGAACGCCTTCGGGTGCCTGGATTTCACCATGACCGCGATGCGCAGCCCTGAGTGGCTCGCCTCACTGCCGCCCGAGGTCATCGACTGGCTCGATTCCGCGCCCACCTGGTCACTGTTCACATGGGCGCTGGGCGTGGGCGGCGGGTTCGTCGGATCGCTGGCTCTGCTGGACCGTTCGCGCTGGGCGGTTCCGGCCTTCGCCGTTTCGCTATGCGGGCTGGCGGGCAACCAGGTCTGGCAAGCGACCTCGAACATGCCCGGCGGTGTGACTTCGCCCGGCAATCTCGCGCTTAACGGCGCCATATGGGCCGTAGCGCTGGCGCTGCTGTGGTACGCTGCGAAGAAGTGGCGGCAGGGCTTTCTGCACTGAGCTTTCCTGCAATTGCCCGTGCCCGCTTGGGGACAAGGCTGTATACCCGTGCGCATACGGGAGAGGATTCGATAAATGCCACATCCGCTTGGACTGGAATTGCTGACGGTGCTTGGGCTTGGTCCGGTCGAGCATGTCACGTTGGCGGCGGATCTCGGCTGTACCGCCGTTTCGATGGGGCTGACCCAGCTGCCCGAGCGTTTCAACCCGCACGGCTACCCCGCATGGTCGCTGCGCGATGACGCGGGCCTGCGCCGCGATCTGAAGGCCGTGCTGCGCGACCGGGGCGTGGCGATCTCCATCGCCGAGGGCCTGGGCGTCTCTCCCGACATTGATGCGTCCCAGCGGGAGGCGGACATGGACCTGTTCGCAGACCTTGGCGCCAGGCGCGTCAACTCCGTTGACATGGGCGCGGAGCGTGCGCGCGCGTTCGATCAGCTCGCCATGCTTGCGGAGATGGCCGCCGAACGCGGAATGGGGTTTTCGATCGAGTTCTGCCCGTTGTTCACCATCCGCTCGCTGCCCGAAGCGCTGGATGCCGTGCGCCACATCGGCGAAGGCCGCGCCGGGGTGCTGATCGATGCGATGCACTTCTTCCGCTCAGGCGGGACAGTGCGCCAGATCGCGGAACTGGACCCGGCACTGATCGGGCATGTCCAGATCAGCGATGCCCCCCGCAAGGGCGAAGGCGATTACATGGCCGAGGCAATGACTGGGCGCATGGTGCCGGGTCAGGGCGAACTGCCCCTGCGGGAGTTCGTCGACGCCCTGCCGCGCGGGCAGGTGCTGGGGCTTGAAGTGCCGTTGATGGCCACAGCGCAAAACGGGCGTGTAGCGCGGGATTACGTGGGCGAGATCGTCAAGCGGACGCGGGAGTTTCTGGTTTAAGCGGGCTTAACTCCTGCCGCGCCCGGCAGCATTGCTCTCAATGAGCGCAGAGCGAAGCTGCACGCGCAGCGACGACATTAACGGGGGTGCAGGGGGGGCTATGATGCCCTGCTTCTATCTGCCTTCAAAACCATCTCCGCCCCTTTCTCCGCGATCATCATGGTCGGAGCATTGGTGTTCCCCGAGGTGATCGCTGGCATCACCGAGGCGTCGATCACGCGCAGTCCGCGCACCCCGACTACCCGCAGTTGCTCATCCACCACCGCGCCCATCGCTGCCGTGCCGACCGGGTGGAAGATGGTCGTCCCGATCTCACCGGCGGCGCTTTGCAGTTCCTCTTCGGTCTGGAAGGCGATGCCGGGGCGCACTTCCTCCGGGTGATACCGGGCGAGAGCGGGCTGGGCGACGATGGCGCGGGTGATGCGGATTGCGTCGGCGGCGACGCGGCGGTCTTCCTCGGCGGAGAGGTAGTTCGGGCGGATCGAGGGGGCGGTGGCTGCATCGGCGCTGTTGATGCGGCTGGTCCCTCGGCTTTCGGGGCGCAAATTGCATACGCTGGCGGTGAAGGCGGGGAACGGGTCCAGCGCGCCGCCGAAGGCTGCGAGGCTCAGCGGCTGGACGTGGTATTCGAGGTTGGCGGTAGCGTAGCGCGGGTTGCTGCGGGTGAAGACGCCGAGCTGGCTGGGGGCCATGGCCATGGGTCCGGTACGGCGCAGGGCATATTCCATGCCGATCAGCGCCTTGCCGAAGATATTGGCAGCGCGGGCGTTGAGGGTGGCGACCCCCGATACGCGCCAGGCGCAGCGCAGTTGCAGGTGGTCCTGCAGGTTCGCGCCCACTTCGGGGCTGTCTGCCACCGGCTCGATGCCGAGGCCGGCTAGGCGGGCGGCCTCGCCGATGCCGCTGCGCTCCAGGATCGCGGGCGAGCCGATCGCGCCGGCTGCCAGAATGACTTCGCCGCCGGTGCGCGCCTCGCGCTTTTCGCTGCCGATGGTGTAGGCAACGCCGACCGCGCGGCCTTCCTCGATGATGACGCGGTCCACCAGCGCGCCGGTTTCCACCTTGAGGTTGGCGCGGGTGCGCACGGGTTTGAGGAACGCGTCGGAGGCGCTCCAGCGCCAGCCGCTGCGCTGGGTAACCTGGAAGAAGCCCGCGCCTTCGTTGTCGCCGGTGTTGAAGTCGCGGCTATGGGGGATGCCCTGCTGCTCGCAGGCGTCGCGGAAGGATTCGAGGATTTCCCAGCGCAACCGCTGCTTTTCGACGCGGATTTCGCCGCCGCGGCCATGGAATTCGCTGGCGCCCTCGTAGTGGTCCTCGGCGCGCTTGAAGTAGGGCAGGACGTCGTCCCAGCCCCACCCGGCGTTGCCGGACTGGCGCCAGCCGTCATAGTCGGCAGCCTGCCCGCGCATGTAGATCATGCCGTTGATCGAGGAGGAGCCGCCCAGCACGCGGCCTCGCGGATATTTAAGTGCGCGGCCGCCCAGCCCCTGCTCGGCCTCGGTCGACATGCACCAGTCGGTGCGCGGGTTGCCGATGCAGTAGAGGTAGCCCACCGGCACGCGAATCCAGATATAGTCGTCCTTGCCGCCCGCTTCGAGCAGCAGAACGCGCGTTTTCGGATCTGCGCTGAGGCGGTTGGCAAGGACGCAGCCGGCGCTGCCTCCGCCCACGACGATATAATCGAACTCTCCCATTTCCATGGGCTAGGCCGGGTGCTGCGGGCGGGCAAGTGGACGCAGTGCTAGGTGCGGCGGGGCGGGGATTGGTCGCTCCGGCGATGCCGGGCGGGCTTATGGGCAAATACCTTGCCGGACCGCCCGCGCGATCCCACCATCGCTGCGGGAAGAACGAGGGTGAGGAAACGCCATGACCGTACCGACAATCGGCAAAGTGGGCCTCTGGTCGCTGGAGATGCGCTTTGGCGACAAGGCATTGTCGAGCGCGGCGGCAGAGGAACTCGATGCGCTGGGCTACGGCGCGGTATGGATTCCGGGTGGCATCGACGACGGCGCCCCGGCGGATGTGGAGCGGCTGCTGGCGGCGACATCGCACATGACGATCGCGACGGGCATCCTCAATATCTGGAAGCATGACCCGGCGCAGCTGGCCGCCTGGTTCGATAGCCTGCCCGATGGGGCAAAGGCCCGCACTTTGCTGGGGCTGGGCATCAGCCACGGCCCCCTGATCGGTGAAAAGTGGGGCAAGCCGCTGGAAGTCACCTCGGCGTTCCTCGACGGCCTGTTCACGGCCGGGATGCCCAGGGATAATCTGTGCCTTGCCGCACTCGGCCCGAAGATGGTCGCGCTATCGGGACAGCGGACGGCGGGCGCGCACCCCTATCTTGTCACGCCGGAGCATACATCGGCGGCCCGCGCGATCCTGGGAGCGGGGCCGCTGCTGGCGCCCGAACAGGGCGTGATCCTGGAACCTGACCCGGCCAGGGCGCGGGAACTGGCAGTGGGCGCGCTGGAGAACTACGCCCGCCTGCCCAATTACCGGAACAACTGGTTGCGGCTGGGCTTCAGCGAGGCCGAGATCGATTCTCTCGACGACCGGCTGCTCGACGCGCTTTTCGCGATCGGCAGCACCGAAAACGTCGCCCGGCGGGTCCAGGCGCATCTGGATGCGGGCGCGGATCATGTCTGCCTGCAGGTGATTGCCGGGCCGCAGGGGGCGGCATTCGACACGCTGCTGCCGCACTGGCGCGATCTTGCGCAGGCATTGCTTTAAGCCGCGCCCCATTTTCATGTGTGATTTTCAGAGGCACGTTAAGGAATTCGCAAGAGGTTGCGGCTAATTCTGTGGGCACAGGAGATGGCGACTTTGTCGTCAGATTTGACGGGAACCGCCGGCAACCGGACCAAGGCTTCAGGGCCTATCCGGTAACGCAGGCGGTTCCTGTCAATTTCACTGTTCAGCCCAAACCACCTGCCGACCTCAATTGCTCAGAGCATTCTGTTCTGCGGTTACAGCCTGACCTCGTTCAGGGCTGTCGTACCACGCGCGCGAAATCCAGATCGCGGACATGGCAAGAATGGCAAGGATAAGGCTGGCGATCAGCACATAACGAACGATGTTGGGCGTGCTTCCCCCGCGCGCCTCGTCGTCATCGAGGTGAACCTCGTCTCCGACACGTTGCATGACGGCTCTCCCGTCGGGCCGATGGCGGTCTTGGTGGCCGCGCTTGGTTCGGTCCGTACTGCTGAACGCAGCTCGATGTCGAAAGGTTCCCGACAGGGGAGGATTTACGCTGCGGGCCGGGCATAGACGTAATTGAGCATGGCTATCGTGCGATCATCGCGCCGCCCCTGGCAGAAAGCGTCCAGGGCGTGGCCAAAGCGGTCTGCCTCCCTGCTGCGCTCCAGTGCGGCCAGTTCGAACAGGGACATCGAACTGCAGAATTTCACCGAGTCCGTCGGCCCCAGGATGGCGAATGCGCTGCGCCGTCCGGCCCAGCCGAGCATCAACTGCGTCACCTCCGCCAACCGCGGACCCAGCACCGGATGCGCAAGATAGCGCCGCGCTTCGCCAAGACCGTCGACGGCATAGCGCCGGGCCATGGCGCTGGTGCCAAGCCCGGCGATTTGCGGGAAGATGAACCACATCCAGTGGCTGCGCTTCTCACCGCTGACAAGTTCGGCGCGGACCTGCGGGAAAACTTCATCCTGCGCGGTCACGAAGCGTTGCAGGTCCATCAGGCGCGTTCCAGTTCCGAGCCGCGTTTAAGGACGCGTGCGCCATCCTCCTGTTCAATGATGTAGGCGGGATTGTCATGCGTGCCGTAGCGGGCAATCCGCTTGCCCTTGATGGTGCGGCTGACGCGGCGCTCGAAGCGTTCTGCGATCTTGCCGGTCGCGGTACCCTGGCCCCAGTTCCAGCGCACGCTCGTGCCCTTGCGCAATGTGCCGGAGGATGAGGAAGTGGTCATGGCGTCTTGCCGCCATCTTCGGCCACCGCCTTGGCGGTGTCGGCCGTGCCGCCGGTGTCGGGCGTGGAGAGGGAGCCGGTCAGCCAGATGGCCGAAAGCGCGACGATCGCAATGGCAAGGCTGATCATCAGGACATAGCGGACGACCCCCGGCGTCGAGCCGGCACGAGCGTCTTCCTTGTCGATGTGCACTTCCTGTCCGCGCGTTTCCATGGCGTGTCTCCGGTTGCTTGAGGGCCGCAGACGGCCCCTTTGCATCCTATAACACGCCAAGGCGAGCAGCGTTCCGCCGCCCGCCCCGCGTAAGGAGTGCTTAGTCGCGCACCAAGCATCTTCCAGTCGATCGCTTGAGATCGACGACTCGGAAGATGCGACCGGTTTAGTCGCGCAGCAATTCGTTGATGCCAGTCTTCGAGCGGGTCTGCGCGTCGACGGTCTTGACGATCACGGCGCAGTAGAGCGACGGGCCGGGGGTGCCATCGGCCAGCGGCTTGCCGGGCAGTGCGCCGGGGACGACCACCGAGAACGGCGGCACGCGGCCGATGTGGATTTCGCCGGTGGAGCGGTCGACGATCTTGGTGGAGGCGCCGATGAACACGCCCATCGACAGCACCGCGCCTTCACCCACGATCGCGCCTTCGGCCACTTCCGAACGTGCGCCTATGAAAGCGCCGTCCTCGATCACGACCGGGCCGGCCTGCAGCGGCTCCAGCACGCCGCCGATGCCGGCGCCGCCCGAGATGTGCACGTTCTTGCCGATCTGTGCGCAGGAGCCGACGGTGGCCCAGGTGTCGATCATCGTGCCTTCGCCGATGTGTGCGCCCAGGTTCACGAAGCTGGGCATCAGCACCACGCCCTTGGCGATGTAGGCGCTGCGGCGCACAACGGCGCCGGGGACCACGCGCACGCCCGCGGCCTTGAAGCGGGCTTCATCCCAGCCGGCGAACTTAAGCGGCACCTTGTCATAGGCGGGCGCCCCGGCGGCGCCGTAGTCCACCACGGCGTTGTCGGAGAGGCGGAAGCTGAGGAGCACGGCCTTCTTGAGCCACTGGTTGACCTTCCAGCCGCCCTGGCCGTCCGGCTCGGCAACGCGCGCCGCGCCCGAATCGAGCAGTTCCAGCGCCTCGTCGACGATCACCCTTACATCGTCGCTGGCGGGGGTGACGGTGTCGCGCGCGTCAAACGCGGCTTCGATCTTGGCGGCGAGGTCGGACATGGAAAGGTCTCCGGATGGGGCTATTTGTCGGGGCGCGGCCTAGAGGCAGACGCGGCGCAGAGCAAGGCTATCGTCGGATCAGGGCAGCGTTCGCGGCCGGGGGCTTCGACAAGCTCAGCCTGAGCGGAATTTAGGAACCAGCTTTCAACACCGCTCAGGCTGAGCTTGTCGAAGCCCCCAGCGCCGCAGCGCCTGCCCCGTCAATCCCCGGGCTGCATCAGTTCGCGCACGAAGCCGATCAGGCCGGTCTGGCGGGCGCGGCGCAGGCGTTCGGCGGCGAGGATTTTCTTCACCTGTTCGAAGCAGCTGGTGATGTCATCGTTGACTACGACATAGTCGTAGCCGTCCCAGTGGCTGATTTCCGAGCGTGCACGTTCCATCCGGCCGGCGATGACTTCGGCGCTGTCGGTGCCGCGCCCGGTCAGGCGGCGGCGCAGTTCCTCGATGCTGGGGGGCAGCAGGAACACGCGGACAACGTCGCGTTCCAGCTTCTGGTATAGCTGCTGGGTGCCCTGCCAGTCGATGTCGAACAGATAGTCCTGCCCGTCCTTCAGGCCGGCTTTCACCTGCGCCTTGGGCGTGGCGTAACTATGGCCGAACACGGTCGCCCATTCCAGGAAATCGCCGTCTTCCGCCATGCGGTCGAACTGTTCCTGGGAAACGAAGTGGTAGTCCTTGCCGTCAACCTCGCCGGGACGCGGCGGGCGCGTGGTGCAGGACACCGAGTTGCAGATGTGCGGATCGTGTTCGAGCATCATGCGCGAGATCGTCGTCTTGCCCGCGCCGGACGGCGAGGACATGATGAACATCAGGCCGCGCCGTGACAGCGTGCCGGTGGAAGCCGGGGAGGGATCGGTCTGGACCATTGCCCCCGATGGCGGGGGAAAGCGTGCAAATCAAGGTGGCTTGCGGCCGGTTCGCGGAAAATTGCCGCCGGAGCGGATGCGGCCGTCTCAGTCCTCGACGCCGTCCTGCGCCATTTCGTGGAGGTCGGCGGCGCCTTCCGCGCGGGCCTGCCGTGCGCGGCTGCGGTCGTAAAGGGTCTTGGCGACCAGTGCCCCGCCCACCACGATCGCGCCGGGGATCGAGCTTAGCGCCACGCGGGCGAGGGCGCCGTGGATTAAGGTTTCGGAAACTGTCCGGCCCCTGAGAATCGACTTGGCTTTGCTCTGCGAATAGCTGCTGCCCAGCACACCGCGTTCCACCGCGCGGCGGGCCAGCGTGGTGCCGGTGCGCAGGACGATATCGGCGATCACGAGATTGGTGGCGGGGTTCGGGCTGGGACCGTGCAGTTCGCCGCCGTTGTCCGCCAGCTTTTTAAGGCCGACGGGACCGGACTTGACCGCGCTCGCCGCCTTGCGCGCCTGTTCCTTGAGTTTGGTAGCCATCGCCCAGTAAATCCTCGGGCGGGGTGTCCGCCTTACTTTTTCTTGCCGAAATCGACCGAGACGACGTTGGAGCCGTCTTCACTGGGAGTAATGCGCGAGGCGACGTCGCGTTCCGATTCGTCGTTGCCGGCGGTGGCGGACATGTCATCGTCCTGCTCGCCGTCGTCCATCGCCTGGAACTGGAGGCCGAAATCGACCGCCGGATCGACGAAGGCGGTGATCGCGGAAAACGGAATGTCCAGCTTGGCGGGCATCTGGTTGAAGCTGAGGCTGACCGTGAAACCGCGGTCGGAAACGCCCAGATCCCAGAACTTGTTCTGCATCACGATCGTCATCTCGTCCGGGAAGCGGGCCCGCAGGTCCGCCGGAATGCTCACACCCGGAGCGCCGGTCTTGAAGGTGATGTAGAAGTGGTGGCTGCCCGGAAGGACGCCGCCGGCGGCCTCCACCTGGCCCAGCACACGTCCGACGACGGCGCGCAGGGCTTCCTGCACGATTTCATCGTAGGGGATCATGCTGTCTGGCGGGGTATCGTTCATCGCGCCACTACCTGCGCATCGTTCATCGGGTGGTCAACCCGTTACGAGTGGGAAATTACGCCTCCCCGATCGTTTATCCAAGGAAAATCCACCGAAGGGGCCGCCCGGGGCGCGATTGACGACCGGATTGATTCTGACACGCACGAGTATATAGGCGCAGCCATGCGCACAGCCTCGATCACCCGCAAGACGCACGAAACCGACATCTTCGTCGAGGTGAACCTCGATGGAACCGGGGCCTATCAGGTCTCGACCGGGATCGGCTTTCTCGATCACATGATCGAGCAGTTCAGCCGCCATTCGCTGATCGACATCACCTGCCGCATCAAGGGCGACCTCCACGTCGACCAGCACCACACGACCGAGGACAGCGCCATCGCCATCGGCCAGGCAATCACCCAGGCCATGGGCGACAAGGCCGGAATCGGCCGCTACGGCGACGTGCACTCGCCCATGGACGAGGCGCTGGCGCGCGTGTCGCTGGATATTTCGGGCCGCCCCTACCTCGTGTGGAAGGCCGGCTTCACGCAGGACAAGCTGGGCGAATTCGACACCGAGATGGTGGAGCACTGGTTCCACTCGATCGCGCAGGCGGTGGGCATCACCCTGCATATCGAACTGCTTTACGGCACCAACAACCACCACATCTGCGAAGGCATCTTCAAGGGTTTCGCGCGCGCCATGCGGCAAGCGGTGGAACTCGATCCGCGCAAGGGCGGGGCGATCCCCTCGACCAAGGGCATTCTGGGACAGGCGACACTATAATGGCCAGCTTCATCGTTTCGCTCACTTATATCGCCTCGATCGACAAGGTGGATGCGCTGCTCGAAGACCATGTTGCCTGGCTGCGCGCGCAGCATGCAGCGGGACACCTGCTGGGCTGGGGCCGCAAGGTCCCGCGCGAAGGCGGCATTCTGCTGGCGAAGGGCGAGAACCGCGATGCGGTCGCCGCACTGGCCGCGCAGGACCCGTTCGTCGTGGGCGGCGTGGCCGAGATCGAAGTGATCGAATGGGCGCACGGCTTCCTCGACGACAGCATCGCCGGCCTGGCTGGATGACGCTGGCGCTGATCGACTACGGCGCGGGCAACCTCCACTCGGTCGCCAATGCGCTGCGGGCGGCGGGCGCCGAAGACGTGGCGATTACCGCAGACCCGTCCGTGGTGCGCGCGGCGGACCGTATCGTGCTGCCGGGCGTCGGCTCGTTCAAGGCCTGCGCGGCGGGCCTCTGGGGCATTTCCGGCATGGTCGAGGCGATGACCGAGCGGGTGCAGGTGGGCGGTGCGCCGTTCCTGGGCATCTGCGTGGGCATGCAGCTGCTCGCCACGCGCGGCCTTGAGCACGGCGTCACCGAGGGTCTGGGCTGGATCGACGGCCAGGTCCAGAAGATCGAGCGCACCGATCCCCGGATCAAGATCCCGCACATGGGCTGGAACGATGTGGGGTTGGGCCGCCACGATCCCGCCAGCGGCCTGATCGAGCCGGGCGAAGCCTATTTCCTGCACTCCTACCACTTCGCGCCGGATGACGGGGCGAGCGTGGCGGCGATGACCGACCACGGCGGCGGCCTTGTTGCCGCAGTGGCGAAGGACAATGTCGTGGGCGTGCAGTTCCACCCGGAAAAGAGCCAGGGCTACGGCCTCTCGCTGCTCGCGCGGTTCTTGGAGTGGAAGCCATGAAGGACATGTTCGCAGGACCGGCGCTCGTGCTCCAGCGTCCGGTGCAAAAGCAGACCCCGTCGTCCCCGCGCCCGCAGGGACAGCGCTTCCTTTCTTCTCCCGTTCCGCCTTGCCACAAGCGGACGTCCCGCCTGCGCGGGCACGATGGGATCAATTCCGGTCGGACCATCCTATGATCGTATTTCCCGCCATCGACCTCAAGCAGGGCCAGGTCGTGCGTCTGGCCGAAGGCGACATGGCGCGCGCCACCGTTTATGGTGACGATCCCGCGGCGCAGGCGATGCTGTTCGCCGAAGCCGGTTCGCAGTTCCTCCACGTCGTCGATCTCGACGGTTCGTTCGCGGGCCGGGCGGAGAACCGCGAAGCGGTGGAGGCGATCCTCGAGGCTTTCCCCGGGCACGTCCAGCTGGGCGGCGGTATCCGGACCGCCGAGGCGGTTGCGGGCTGGTTCGACCTTGGCGTCAGCCGCGTGGTCATGGGCACCGCTGCGCTGAAGGACCCCCAGTTCGTCAAGGACATGGCCAAGGAATTCCCGAACGGCATCGTCGTCGCCGTTGACGCGCGTGACGGCATGGTCGCGACCGAGGGCTGGGCCGAAGTGTCCGACGTCTCGATCGTCGACATGGCCCGCCGCTTCGAGGATGCCGGCGTTGCCAGCCTGCTGTTCACCGACATCGGCCGCGACGGCATGCTCAAGGGCTGCAACATCGACGCCACCGTTGATCTTGCCCGCCGCACCGACATGCCGGTGATCGCCAGCGGCGGCGTGAAGGGCCTCGACGATATCCGCCTGCTCGCGCTTCATGCCAAGGACGGCATCGAGGGCGTCATCACCGGCCGTGCGCTTTACGACGGGCGCCTCGACCTTGCCGCCGCAATCCAGATGGCCGAGCGCGAGGGGTGAACGACAACCGCCTGATCGCCGTACTGGCGCTGGCGATCTTCGTGCCGGGCGTCATCTGGGCATGGCGCGACTACCGCGAGGGCAGGGCGCGGCTGATGCTGTTCAGCCGCCGCCGCTCCACCATGGAAACGCGCCGCGCCGACGATCCGCGCAAGTTCTGGACCTATACCGCATTCAACGTCGCGATCTGCGCCGTGGTGGCAGTGTTCGCGGTCCTGCTGTTCTTCAAGCCCGTGGAGTGATGCCATGCCAAGGAACTTGAAATGACCGTTCGTATCCGTGTCATCCCCTGTCTCGACGTTCGCGATGGCCGCGTGGTCAAGGGCGTCAACTTCGTCGACCTCAAGGACGCCGGCGATCCGGTGGAACAGGCGCGCGCCTATGACGCCGCCGGAGCGGACGAGCTGTGCTTCCTCGACATTTCGGCCAGCCATGAAGGGCGCGGCACTCTGCTCGACGTGGTGCAGCGCACCGCCGAGGTCTGCTTCATGCCGCTGACCGTGGGCGGCGGCGTTCGCACCGCCGAAGACGCGCGCGCCCTGCTGCTGGCCGGGGCTGACAAGGTGGCGGTGAATTCCGCCGCTGTCTCGCGCCCCGAAGTGGTGGCGGATATCGCGCAGAAGTTCGGCTCGCAGTGCATCGTCGCCTCGGTCGACGCGCGCCGCGTGGCTCCGGGCCGCTGGGAGATCTTCACTCACGGCGGCCGCAAGGCGACCGGGATCGACGCGCTGGAACATGCGGTGAAACTGGCCGGATACGGCGCGGGCGAACTGCTGGTCACCTCGATGGACGGGGACGGCACCCAGAACGGCTACGATCTTGAACTGACCCGCGCGATTGCCGATGCGGTGTCGGTGCCGGTGATCGCATCGGGCGGCGTGGGCAATCTCGACCATCTCGTTGCCGGGGTAACCCAGGGCCATGCGAGCGCGGTGCTGGCCGCCTCGATCTTCCATTTCGGCAAGCATTCGATCGGCCAGGCCCATGCGGCCCTGCGCGATGCAGGTCTTCCAGCGCGGGGATGACGATGGCCTTAACGGGCCAATTTACGATTGTTGACTGGTTCTAATCGGGACATTTGCGAGGCAGCACTTGCTGCGATGCGGTAATGGGCCGATGGGGCAGGCGTCAATCTCGACACGCAGGAACCTCTCGGTGAAAATCTTCAGATACCTGCCAGCGCTCGTCCCGTTTTTCGCGTTGTCCAGCCCTGCCTATGCGGCGGGCGGGATTCCCTTGCCCGAGCCAAGCAGCATGTTCCTGCTGGCGATGGGCGTCGCGGGCGTCGCGATCGGCCGCAAACTGTCGTCCAAGCGCGGCGACGGTGAGGGCGAAGACTGATCCGTGCGCCAAGCTGACGGCTTGACCGCGCCCGCGCCGGGCCGCATTGGCAGGCGCATCATGAGCAGTCCCGACACCCTAGCGCGCCTCGAAGCCACGATCGCCCAGCGCCTGAGCGCCGATCCTGATTCGAGCTATGTCGCCCGCCTCAACGCCAAGGGTCTGGGCAAGATCGCCCAGAAGCTTGGCGAGGAGGCCACCGAAACGGTGATCGCCGCGCTGACCGAAAGCCGCGAAGCGCTGGTGGGTGAGGCGGCGGACCTGATTTTCCACCTCATGGTCCTCCTCGCCGCGAAAGACGTGCCGCTGGCTGAGGTCATGGCCGAACTGGACCGGCGCGAAGGTACGTCCGGTATCGCCGAGAAAGCCGCGCGCCCCAAGGACTGAAAGCTGCATCCACCCGGCCCTTACCTCACCGGAGAGACATATGCCCATCGATCCACGCCTGCCCTACGACGCCAACAACATCTTCGCGAAGATCCTGCGCGACGAATTGCCGTGCTCGAAAGTCTACGAGGATGAGCACGCGCTAGCTTTCAACGATATCCGCCCGCAGGCGCCGGTCCATGTGCTGGTGATACCCAAGGGCGCTTACGTGTCGTGGGACGATTTCACTGCCAAGGCCGACGATGCCGAGATCGCCGGGTTCATGCGGGCGGTGGGCAATGTCACGCGCCAGCTGGAACTCGACGGGCCGGGCTATCGCCTGATGGTCAACATGGGCCGCGCCGGGCATCAGGAAGTGCCTCACCTGCACGTCCACATCTTCGGCGGGCGCGAATTCTTCCAGATGATCGTGGACTGAAATCCACCCGCTCACGAAAAATTTACCTGTCGGTTCAGCCTGCGAGGCCATGTTCTCATGGCTTCGGGGTTGAAGTCGCCCCCCGCCCCGCTACACAACCCGCCGGCATGACGGACAATTCCCCCTACAGCTCCGCGCCCGTGCGCGACCCATCCCCGCAGACCGGTGAGATCGACGGCGCTATCCATCGCTACGCTCTTCGCGTGTTCTACGAGGACACCGATGCGGGCGGCGTGGTCTATCACGCCAACTACCTGGCCTGGTTCGAGCGCGCCCGTTCCGATCTGCTGGACATGCTTGGCGTCGACCAGCGCGGCGCGATCGATGCGGGTCTTGGGCTATATGCCGTTGCCGAGGCCAACTTGCGCTACCTTGCCCCGGCGCGGCTTGGCGACGCGGTGGTGATCGACACCTGGGCGGAGGCTATCGGCCGCGTCTCAGCTACGTTGCGGCAGGTCGCAAGGCGGGGCTCCGTACGGCTTTGTGAGGGCACGGTAAAGGTCGGGTTCATCAGTCCTGAAGGACGACCGCGCAGGCAACCCGAGGCGTGGCAGCGCGCTTTCGCCTCGCTGGTTCCGATATCCGCAGACGCTGCGCCAGATCTTGGCGCGGCAGCAACCAGTTCGAAATCCGGCATAGCCGCCGCAGTATTACAATCCGGCACAGCCGGCCGGGAAGGACAAGAATGACGCTCGACCTGCTCGCCTCCACCATTTCTTTCGCTGGAGAATCCGGCGGCCTCAACCCGGTGAAGCTGTTCCTCGATGCCGACATCGTCGTTCAGGCGATCATGGCCGGCCTGGTGCTTGCCAGCGTCTGGGTGTGGACGATCATCATCACCTTTACCCTGCGCATGGGCTCGGCCTCGCGCCGCTGCAACGAGTACGAGGAGGGCTTCTGGGAGGCCCAGAACTTCGAAACCTACCAGAAGGAACGCCGCCGCGGCGATGTGCCGATGGGTAAGGTCGCAGGCGCGGGCCTGGGCGAATGGCGCCGGAACGTGGGCGTCAACGTCGACGCGGAAGGCGCGCGCCAGCGTATCGCCCTGATCATGAACGCGGCCGTGGGCGAGGAAGCCGACAAGCTGTCCGACCGCCTCAACTTCCTGGCGACCGTGGGTTCGGTGGCGCCGTTCGTGGGTCTGTTCGGCACCGTCTGGGGCATCATGAAGAGCTTCTTCGACATCGGCCAACAGCAGAATTCCTCGCTCGCCGTCGTTGCGCCGGGCATTTCGGAGGCGTTGTTCGCCACCGCCATCGGCCTGTTCGCGGCCATTCCGGCAGTCATCGCCTACAACCGCTTCTCGCACCGGGTTAACGGTTTCGAGGGCCGCCTTCAGCGCTTTGCCGACCATCTCCATGCCGCGCTGACCCGCCAGCTGGAGCAGCGCTGATGGGAATGGGTCTCGCAGGCGGCGGCCGGGGCCGCAGGCGTGGACGTGGTTCGCGCGGGCCCATGGCCGAGATCAACGTCACGCCGCTGGTCGACGTGATGCTGGTGCTGCTGATCATCTTCATGGTCACCGCGCCGCTGCTCAAGGCGGCTGTGCCCATCGAACTGCCCGAAACGCGCGCCAAGGCGATGAGCGAGGAGCAAGGCCAGATCGAGATCACCCTGCGCCGCGATGGCGCGGTGTTCTATGAAGCCGACGAACTTTCGCCCGGCGAACTGCCGGACCGCCTTGCCGCGACGCCAAAGGACGCCGAGGGCAAGCCCCCGCTGGTCACGCTGCGCGCCGACAAGGCGCTCGACTATGGCCGGGTGATGGAGGTCATGGGCGAACTGAACCGTGCGGGCTTTACCTCGATCTCTCTGGTGACCGATGTCAGCGGCGGTTAAGGCGCGCGCGGTAGGGTCCACCTGATGGCATCGAAAGGACTGCGCAAGGATGAAGGCATTGGCTTGGGCGCCGCGATCGCGTTGCACTTGGCCGTGCTTGGGGCGATTCTATTCAGCCCGCGCCAGAACGACGTGGTCACGCCGCCCCCGCGCATCGAAGTGACGATCAGCGACGAGATCGCCAAGACCTCGACTTCGCCCAATCCCAACGCACAGGCTGCACCGGACAAGAGCCCGGAGCTGGGTGAACCGGCGCCCGAAGCCGCGCCCGTGCCGGAGGTCGAGCCTGCCCCCGCGGCACCGCCCGAGCCGAAGGCCGCTCCGGAGCCTGAGCCGCGCGTGGTGGAAAAGCCTCAGCCTCCCAAGCCTGAGCCCAAGCCGAAACCGGTGCCCAAGCCCGCGCCCAAGGCGCCGCCGAAGCCTGCCCCCAAGCCGCAGCCCAAGCCTGAGCCGAAACCGAAGCCGGCGCCTCCCAGGGCTGCGCCGAAACCCGCACCCAAGCCGGCCCCCAAGGCGCCGCCCAAGAAACCGGCTCCGACGCCCCCCCGCAAGTCGAGCGCGATCGACGATATCGTCAAGTCGAAGCCCAAGCCTGCGCCTCCGGGCCGCACGGCAGGTTCGAGCACAAGCGCGTCTCCGCCCAGGAAGGCCGGCAGCAGCGCGTTCGACGATGCGTTCAAGCCGGGTACGCCGGGGGCCAGCGCGCCCAAACAGACCGGCACGCCCGCAGCGCAGATCGGCGCTTCCGCGCGTTCTGCGCTTGGCGCGGCGATCAGCCGCCAGCTCAAGCCGCACTGGCAGGCGCCGCAGGGTGCCGATGTCGAACTACTGGTCACCAAGGTGCGGTTCCGCCTGGCCCGCGACGGCAGCCTTTCCGGCGAGCCGGAGGTGGTCAGCACCACCGGCCAGAACGCCGCGAACCAGGCGCAGGTGACGCGCCATCAGGAACAGGCGATCCGCGCGGTGAAGCTTGCCGCGCCGTTCAATCTGCCCGATGACCTTTACGAAGGCTGGAAGGTCGTGACGACCAACTTTGACAGAAGGCTATCGCAATGAAGATAACCCATATCCTCGCTTTGGGATTGATGCTTTCCAGTTCGCTGGCAGGAACCGGGACCGCCTTTGCCCAGGCGGTCCCGGTTGCAGTGCCGGTTGCGGTTCCCCCGGCCGAGGGCGATGGCGGCCTTGAAGTCACCGTGTCGGACGACAGCGAGTGGCAGGACCTCGGCATCGCCATCACCTCGTTCGCCACCGACGCCGACGTGCCCACGCGCACCAATGCCGGCTCCACCGGGGCGCTGGGCCGCGCGCTGTCGCAGGTGGTCGCCGGCGATCTGAAGAACAACGGCCTGTTCAAGCCCTCTGGCCCTGACGGACTGCCGCAGCCTGCTTATGCTCAAGTCCAGGCGCCCGACTACGGCACCTGGGCCTCGCGCAGCGCCGACATGCTGGTGCAGGGCTTCGTGCGCGCGGGCGGCGACGGCACGATCACCGTGGGCTGCTATCTTTACGACGTGCGCCTCAAGCAGCAGCTTGTGAAGGGCGGCTGGCAGGTTCCGCCGTCCGACTGGCGCCGCGCCGCGCACAAGTGCGCCGACATGGTCTATTCGCGCTTGTCCGGTGAAAGTCCGTTCTTCGATTCGAAGATCGCCTATATCGCCGAAAGCGGTCCCAAGGATCACCGCATGAAGCGGCTGGCGATCATGGATTCGGACGGTGCCAATCACCGCTACCTGACCAGCGGCCAGGCCATGGCGCTGACCCCGCGCTATTCGCCGGACTATTCGAAGATCCTCTACCTGTCCTATCTCAACGGCCAGCCGAGCATCTATTCCTACGACCTTGCGACCGACCGCCAGACCCTGATCGCGCGTACCGGCAACCCCACGCTGGCCCCGCGCTGGTCGCCCGATGGCAAGTGGGTGCTCTATTCGATGGCCAAAAGCGGCACGACCGACATCTACCGCATCTCCTCGGCCGGCGGCGGCACCCCGCAGAAGCTGACCAACGGGCCGGGCATCAACATCGGCGGCAGCTATTCGCCCGATGGGCGCCAGATCGTGTTCGAAAGCGACCGTTCCGGCAGTCAGCAGATCTACGTGATGGCGTCGGACGGCTCTGGCCAGAAGCGTATCAGCTTCTTCGGCGGGCGTGCCGCGACCCCGGAATGGAGCCCGCGCGGCGACCAGATCGCCTTCACGCACATCGCGGGCAACCTGCGCGTGGCTGTGATGAGCCCGAGCGGCGGCGGCATGCGCCACCTCACCGATTCGTGGCAGGACGAGGCGCCTACCTGGTCGCCAAACGGGCGCATCGTGCAGTTCTTCCGTACCACCAAGAGCACCGGCGTCGCCGGGATTTGGCAGGTCGACCTGACGGGCCGTAACGAGCGCAAGCTGCCCACTCCGGTCGGCGCTTCGGACCCGGCCTGGGGCCCCGTCCGCCCCTGATTGCGCCGGGTTTGAACGGGCACCAGCGACTTTTTACGGATTCGTTGGCGCCCGTTCAGGATAACTGTGTTAAATATTGAACGGAACTACAGACCATGCCGGCCATTCTAGGGGGCTGAGCAGCATAGGAGACCGCCTGATGCCTTCCATTCTCACGTTTGCCCGGATGAACCGCGCAGGAACCGTGGCTATTGTCGTCGCCGGTGCGCTGGCGCTCTCGGCTTGCGGCAAGAAAGCCCCTGCACAGCTTCCGCCCGAGCCGGGCCCGGCCACCTCGACGACCGACTCCAACAACTCGTCGATGGGCGCCGTGGCAGGCAGCCAGGCAGATTTCGTCTCGAAGATGATGGGGTCGGACACGATCTACTTCGCGCTCGACAAGTCCGACGTCGATGCCGAAGACCAGCAGGCGCTGTCCAAGCAGGCGCAGTGGCTGATGCAGTACCCTGCCAAGCGCGCGACCATCGAAGGTCACGCGGACGAGCGCGGCACCCGTGAATACAACCTCGCGCTGGGCGAGCGCCGGGCCAACTCCGCCAAGAACTACCTCATCAGCCTGGGCGTCGATCCTTCGCGCCTCTCGACCGTCAGCTTCGGCAAGGAGCGCCCGATCGCGCTGGGTTCGGACGAACAGTCGTGGGCGCAGAACCGCCGCGCCGTGACCGTCACGATTGACTGATCGGGCGCTGGCCGAACGATTGATGCCCGTCGGACCCGGGAGGCAGTTGCTGCTTTTCGGGTCCGAAACATGCCTGCGCCGCGCTGATTTCGCGCCGAAATGGCGGGCAGGGGTTGCATCGCCGTCGAGTCGCGGCTTATCGCCCCTCGGATGAGCCGCGTACGTCGATCATCTGACTGGGGATTCCCTCGCTGGCGCGGCTATGGCAGCTCGCGCGATGCGGCGCAGGTGCGTCTATGCGACCGCCACGGGTGCAACGATCCGGGCAATTGCCCCGCACCCAAGAGCCCGAACAACCCTGACCGCTGGTATTTCTGCCAGAAACACGCCGCCGAATATAATTCTGGGTGGGACTATTTCGCCGGCCTCGACGCCGAAGAAGCGGCCATGCGCGAGGCGCAGGAGCGTTCGGACTTTTCCGGCTTCAAGGAAACGGCGCATTACGGCTGGACCGGCTCGGGCGACGGCTCTCGCAGCGGCGATGAACTGCGCGCGCTCGAAGCGCTGGGGCTGGACCCCGATGCGGATTTCGATGCGGTGAAAAAAGCCTGGCGCAGCCGCGCGAAGGAAGTGCACCCCGATGTGCGACCGGGCGATGCGGAAGCTGCCAAGGCCTTCCAGATCTATCAGGTCGCCTACGAAGTCCTGCGCGCGGCCGAAGACCGCCGCGAGTGGAAGGGCTAGGCGCCGGGCCGCTTAACCGCGCGCGCCGCGATGGCGGAGCTGCTTTTTCGACTTTTCACGAACGACGGCCTGGTTCTCCGGGCCGCGCGGGTTGGCTTAACCTGCGCCCGGCCGTGGCTTGCTGCCGCAGCGCCGAGTGTAAGCGCCAGGGTAAATCCAGCGAGAAAGGGCGCAGCCAGCGGCCGCGCCCTTCGTATCCCGTCTGATCGGGAGCCATCGCCTTACTTGGGCGAGAGCACCATCAGCATCTGGCGGCCTTCCATACGGGGATAAGCCTCGATCTTGGCTATCTCCTCGCAGTCGGTCTGGACGCGGCGCAGCAGGTCCATGCCCAGCTGCTGGTGCGAAAGTTCGCGGCCACGAAAGCGCAGGGTGACCTTCACCTTGTCGCCATCGTCGATGAAGCGATGGATGTTGCGCATCTTCACGTCATAGTCGTGGTCATCGATGTTCGGACGCATCTTGATCTCTTTGATCTCCTGCGTCTTCTGGGTCTTGCGCGCGGCATTGGCCTTTTTCTGGGCCTCATACCGGTACTTGCCTACATCGAGGAACTTGCACACCGGCGGATCGGCGTTGGGCGACACTTCGACCAGGTCGAGGCCTACGCCGTTCGCCTGTTCGATCGCTTCGCGCGTGTACATGACGCCGAGGTTTTCGCCTTCATGGTCGATAACCCGGACTTTGTCCGACTGGATCATGTTATTGAACCGCGGTCCACTCTTGACCGGTGGCGTCATCATACGCCGGGGAGGGGGTGCTATAGATGTTCTCCTGAATCGTTATAGTCGCGTGATCGGATTCGGGCGTCATTAATGCGATTCGCGGCGCTACGCAAAGCGGGAAATCGCACTAACGGATATGGGCCCCGGACCAACGTATCGGCCACATGGTCTATATAGGGTCGCAGCGCCCATTTTTGAATGGGTTGGCGGCATTTTTCGGCGCTGACGATGGAATGAAGCGCCCGCGCGCCACGGCCGCAACGACGTTTTTCCCTTAGCCGCTTACGTGGATATCCGGGTTCGGGCGGCGGATGCTGGCGAAGATACCCTCCACCCACCCGTCCATTCCATCGGCATAGGCGCTCTGCAGCGCGTGAAGGGTGCTTGCGGCAGGGCCTTCGAATTCGACGGCGCCGTCGGCCCCGTCGCAGTCATGCAGAATGAAGCGCCCCGCGCCGGTGTAAGTGAGGATGCAATTCTCGAACGTGCAGCGGTGAAATTCCGTTCCGTCGATCCTGACGCGCTCGTTGGCGAAAACCTTGTCCGAGACGAGTTTCAGTAAAGCAGGTGCATTCATGTCGACTAACCCCCTCATCGGTGGCGAGGACAACATGATTACAGAATTGCAAGGCGGGGAATATCCAGCTTTTTGCGAATGTTGCTGCGATGCAACAACCGCTTGAAAGCTGATGGAGATTTGCTTGCGGGAGCCGCTGTTCCCGGCAGATCGGGCCAGGGCTGATTGCAGATAAACTGCTGGCGGAGCGGGAGGGATTCGAACCCTCGATACGCTTTTGGCGTATACTCACTTTCCAGGCGAGCGCCTTCGACCACTCGGCCACCGCTCCGCATGCACTGGATAGGCGCTGGCCCCTAGCGCGGGCTGTGGGGTTTCGCAAGCGGTGTGAGGGTGGCATGAAGGGCCAATGCGCATATTTCTTTCCGGGCTGGCCTTTGTCGGCCTTTTTGCCTCACCTCCGGCGGCGGCAGACGCTCCCAAGCCATTGACGCCGAGCGATATCGTCGCGGCAGCCCCGCAGGCCGACTGGTCGCGCATCGCGCCAGCGGACCTCATGGTGATGGACCTTGCCCCGGACGCGAAAGGGCGCGCCCGGCGGGTGGTCATCCAGCTGATGCCGGCGCCGTTCTCGCAAGGGTGGACCGGGAACATCCGCAAGCTGGTGGCCGCGCGCTGGTTCGACGGGATCGCCGTGGTCCGGGTTCAGGACAATTACGTCGTGCAGTGGGGCGACCCCGATGGAGAGACGCCGGGCAAGGCTAAGGCGCTGCCGCAAGGTCTGACTGCCAACCGCGAGCAGGACTACGCAGCGCAATATGGCGCCGCTTTCAAGCCACCTGAAAAGAAGGGCGGTGCAGGCTATATCCTGTCGCCGGAAGGGCGAATGCAGCGCTTTCTTGCCATGGCGCCGGGCAATGATCCCTTTGCGCCGGGGACAGGTATCCTGGAAGGTTGGCCCATCGGCCTTCAGTCGCAGGAAAAGGGCGGCGATGCGGCTGTCCGAACCGATGTCTGGCCCGTCCACTGCTACGGCATGGTCGGCGTGGGCCGCAACGTTTCGCCGGACACCGGCACTGGCGCGGAACTCTATACCGTGATCGGACAAGCGCCGCGCCAGCTCGACCGCAACATAGCGCTGGTCGGGCGGATCATCGCGGGCATCGAAAACCTCTCGTCGCTACCGCGCGGGACGGGAGCGCTGGGCTTTTACGAAACGGCGCAGGAGCGCACGCCGATCGTCTCGGTAAGGATGGGCGACGAGGTTCCGGGGCTGCCGGCCTACGAGTACCTTTCCACGGGCAGCTCCAGCTTTGCATCCTACGTCCTCAAGCGGGCGAACCGGAAAGACGATTTCTACATCCGGCCGGCGGGCGGCGTCGACGTGTGTAACGTCCAGGTGCCGATTCGCGAGGCAAAGCGATGAGCGGGGTGATGACGGAGCAACTGACGCACACCGGCCCGCTGTGGCGCTGGACGGGCGGCGCGAACAACGGAACCTGGCACTTCCTCACCATCGACGGCGCGGCGGGGGAGGCGCTTTCGGGCACCGCGATCATGCGCAAGCTGGAAGGCGTGTCGCGCGGTTTCGGCTCGCTGAAGGTAAAGGCACGCATTGGCGGGACCGGCTTTGCGACCTCGGTGTTCCCGAGCAAGTCGGACGGAGGATGGCTGCTGCCGGTCAAGGCAGCGGTGCGCCGGGCGGAAGACCTTGTCGAAGGGGATGAAGTGGAAGTGTTTCTGGAGGTTTGAAGAAGACCTGGGGCCATCGCCCCAGACCCCTTAATTGTCGAGGTTCCGCGCGCAGCTTCGATAGAGCGCCCACGGTGAGCCGGGAGACATCATAGCCTCCGGCGGCAAGGAGCGCGCAAGGCAACTGCGCGCGCTACGACGACAGTAAAGGGGTCTGGGGCGATGGCCCCAGGTCTTCCCTTTTTAACGCCGTCTTCCCCTTAAATCCGCTCCGCGTCGGCAACCGCCTCGCTGGCTCGCAAAGCCCCGGAAATCCGCGTCAGGTGTGCGAGGTCGGACACTTCGAGATCCACTTCGTATGTGCCGAAGGGTTCGTCGCGCTGGGTCATCTGCAGGTTGGTCACGTTCGCGCGGTTGCTGGCGAAGATCTGCGTCACTTCGGCCAGCGTGCCGGGGCGGTTGTAGAGCACCAGCCGCAGGCGGCCGACGGCGCCGGTGGTACGTTCGCCCCAGGACAGGTCCAGCCAGTCTGCATCGACGCCGCTGGCGAGGGTCATGCAGTCGATCGTGTGGACTTCCACCTTGTGATCCGGGCGGCGCAGGCCGACGATGCGGTCGCCGGGGACGGGGTGGCAGCATTCGGCCAGTTCGAAGCCCATGCCGGGCGTCAGGCCGCGGATCGAAATCGCGCGTTCGGCGCGGGTCCATTCGGGGTCTTCGGGCAACTGGGCGGTGCTGCCGGGGACCAGTGCCTCCATTACCTGCCGGTCGGTGAAGCGGGCTGAGCCGATGGCGAACATCAGGTCTTCCTCATCGCGCAGGTCCAGCCTTTCGATCGCGCCGGAAAGGGCTTTCTTGCCGATGCGCTGAGGCAGGCGGCCGGCGATTTCGTCGTAGAGCTTGGAGCCGATCTCGGCGACTTCGGCGCGTTCCTTGGCGCGTACCGCGCGGCGGATGGCGGCGCGGGCCTTGCCGGTGACGACAAAGCCCAGCCAGGGCAGCTGCGGTTCGGAGGTGGGGCTCTTGATGATGTCTACGACGTCGCCGTTAGCGAGCTGGGTGCGCAGGGGCACATGGCGGCCGTTGATCTTGGCGCCGACGGCTGCGTTGCCCAGGTTGGTGTGGACGGCGTAGGCGAAGTCCACCGTGGTCGATCCCTTTGGCAGCTGGAACAGCGCGCCCTTGGGAGTGAAGGCGAAGATACGGTCCTGGTAGATCGCCAGCTTGGTATGTTCGAGAAGTTCCTCGGCGTCGTGGCTGGCATCGACGATTTCGATGAGGTCGCGCAGCCAGCCGACCTGTCCGTCGGGACGGGCGCCGCCCTGCTTGTAGGCCCAGTGCGCGGCGAGGCCGAATTCGTTGAGGCGGTGCATCTCGCGGGTGCGAATCTGCACTTCCATGCGCATCGAGCGCTGGAAGATCAGCGCGGTGTGCAGCGACTGGTAGCCGTTGGACTTGGGGGTGGAGATGTAGTCCTTGAAGCGGCCGGGGATCATCTGCCAGGCTTGGTGGAGGACGCCCAGCGCCTTGTAGGTGTCCTCGACACTATCCGTAAGAACCCGGAAGGCCATGATGTCGGTGATCTGCTCGAAGGTCACGTGGCGCTCGGCCATCTTGCGCCAGATCGAGTAGGGGTGCTTTTCGCGGCCGGAAACCTCGACGTTGAGGCCGGCTTCGGCCAGCGCCTGCTTGATCGACAGGGCAATGGCGTCGACCTGTCCGCCTTCCTGGCTGCGGATCTGGGCGAGACGGCCGGTGATCGTGGCGTAGCCTTCCGGCTCCAGCTGCTCGAAGGCGAGCAGTTGCATCTCGCGCATGTATTCGTACATGCCCACGCGCTCGGCCAGCGGCGCGTAGATATCCATGGTTTCGCGGGCGATGCGCTGGCGTTTCTCCGGCTTCTTGATGAAGTGGAGGGTGCGCATGTTGTGCAGCCGGTCAGCCAGTTTCACGAGCAGGACGCGCAGGTCCTCGCTCATCGCCAGCAGGAACTTGCGCAGGTTTTCGGCCGCGCGCTCGCTCTCGGTCATCGCCTCGATCTTGGAGAGCTTGGTCACGCCGTCGACCAGCCGCGCCACGTCGGGGCCGAACAGCTTCTCGATCTCCTCGATCGTGGCCAGCGTATCTTCCACGGTATCGTGGAGCAGCGCGGTCATGATCGTCTGCTGATCGAGTTTCAGCTCGGTCATCAGGCCAGCCACTTCTACCGGGTGGCTGAAATAGGGGTCTCCGCTGGCGCGCTTCTGGCTGCCGTGTTTCTGCACGGTATAGACATAGGCGCGGTTGAGCAGGGCCTCATCGGCCTCCGGTGCGTATTCCTTGACGCGTTCGACGAGTTCGTACTGGCGCAGCATGCTACCCTTTCATGTCAGGATTTATTGCAGCGCGACAAGGGGGAAGGGGGCTGTTGCAATCTTTGCAACGGAAAACCGTATGGCGATCATTCGCGATCTTGGCCTGAAACAACCTGCCATCGGCAGGAAATTCAATCGATTTCAGCGTTAAAATACGGAAGGGATTTGTTAACCATCCGAAAAGCACCGGGCGGCAAAATGACGTCGGACCGGAGCCGCCACGCCTACCCCCCGCCGACGCGCCTCCGGTCCGAACCGATCGACCAGACCTGGTTCACACCGGGAAGGCGAATTCGCAAAGGCGCATGAACGACATGGCAGACCCCGATGAGCTTCACTCCGGCACGGACGCCGAATGGCTGAAGACCGCCGCGCTGCGCACGCCGCATGTCGCTGTCGCAGAAGGCGTTGGCGAAGGGGAGGGGGAGCGCCTTCACCGCTCTCCGCGTGTGCGCACCCTGATCCGTGCCGTGATCGGGGGCGAGGGGCGGTCCGGGCAGGACGTGATCGTGCGCAACGTGTCGCCCGGCGGCATGTGCATAGCCTCGCGCACCCTGCTCCCCAACTGCGGCGATACCCTGCGCGTGGCGCTGCCCGGCCAGGTGGACCTCAGGGCGGAAGTGCGCTGGGTGGGGGACGGCGAATTCGGTATCCAGCTGCTCGGCGGGATGGACGTGGGCCTCATGCAGGCGACCAACCGTCGGCGCAATGCCGGTTTTGCCGCCGCGCTGGAACGACTGCTGGGCGTGCGCCCGCACCGGGAACGCACTTCGTCGGGGCTGCGTGCCTGCTGAAATCCGGCGTTCTCAAGGCGGGTTGACCCCCATTCGCCCCTGCACAATAGTGTCCGGGTGAGCGATACCATCGTCGACCCCGCCCCCGCATCTTCCGGCCCCTCTGCGGTTCTTTCCGCGCGGCCCGAAGCGATCCGGCTCGATCCCGCCACCACCGCCGTCATCGTCGTCGACATGCAGAACGCCTATGCGACCAAAGGCGGCTACGTGGACGAGGCAGGCTTCGATGTCGGACCTGCCGCTGCCGTGATCGGCCGCGTCGGCGCCGTGCTGGACACGGCGCGGGCGGCGGGCATGACCGTGGTGTTCCTGCAGAACGGCTGGGACCCGGACTATGTCGAGGCGGGCACGCCGATGTCGCCCAACTGGCACAAGTCCAACGCGCTCAAGACGATGCGCAAACGGCCCGAACTGGCCGGCAAGTTCCTTGCCCGCGGCGGCTGGGATTATGAACTGGTCGATGCGCTGACGCCCAAGGACGGCGACCTGCGCGTTCACAAGCCGCGCTATTCCGCGTTCTTCAATTCGCAGCTCGATGCGGTTTTGCGCGCGCGGGGCATCCGCACGCTGGTGTTCACCGGCATCGCCACCAACGTCTGCGTCGAATCGACCCTGCGTGACGGCTTCCACCTCGAATATTTCGGTGTGCTGCTGGAAGATGCGACCCACCATCTGGGGCCGGACTTCATCATGCAGGCCACCGTTTACAACGTCGAGAAATTCTTCGGCTGGGTCAGCACCGTCGCCGATTTCCAGACCGCCGTGAGCCAGCTTCCGCTAAAGGAGTGACCGTTGCCCTTCGAAGCCATCAACCCGCCGCAGTTCCCCGCGCCCATCGCGCCCTATTCGGCCGGGGCGAAAGCGGGCGGCACGCTTTATGTATCGGGCATGCTGGCGCTGGGCGAAGGGGGCGCGGTGCTTCACGTAGGCGATGCGGCGGCGCAGACGCGCCATGTGCTGGAGGCCATCCGCATCACGGTCGAGGCGGCCGGCGGCACCATGGCGGACGTGGCGATGAACCACATCTTCCTCAAGGACATGGCTGATTACGCCGCCTTCAATGCCGTCTATGCCGAATACTTCCCCGGTGACAAACCGGCGCGCTACTGCATCAAATGCGATCTGGTGAGGCCGGACTGCCTGGTCGAGATCGCCTCGGTCGCGCATCTTGGCTGAGAGGGCGGCGGCCTGGCGCTGGGGCTTCGACAAGCTCAGCCTGAGCGGGTTTGGCAGCGATGTGCCCGCAATGTGCCAGACCAAGAGCGATGCGCCCTCAAACCCGCTCAGGCTGAGCTTGTCGAAGCCCTCCGCATGACGGACACCGGAACCGACCTCCATTACGAATCCCACGGCCCCGAAGGCGCGCCCGTACTGATCCTGTCGAGCGGCCTTGGCGGCGCGGGAGGGTACTGGGCGCCCAATCTTGCGGCGCTGTCCGAAAACCACCGCGTGCTCACGTACGACCAGCGCGGCACCGGGCGCAGCGACCGCGCCTTGCCGGAGACGACTTCGATAGAGGCGATGGCGCAGGACGTGACCGCGCTGATGGATGCGCTGGGCATCGAAAGCGCGCATTTTATCGGCCACGCACTGGGCGGCATGATCGGCATCGAGGCGGCGCTGCTGTCCGGCCGGATCGATAGGCTGGTGGTCGTCAACGGCTGGCGCAGCCTCAGCCCGCATACGCGCCGCTGCTTCGAGGCGCGGCTGGCGATCCTGCGCGGGGCAGGGGTGGAAGCCTTCCTGCGCGCCCAGCCGCTGTTCCTGTTCCCGCCCGACTGGATCGCCAGCCACGATGCCGAGCTTGAGGCGGAGTTCGCGCACCACCTTGCCGGCTTCCCCGGCGCGGAAACGATGGAAAAGCGCATCGCCGCCGTGCGCGCCTATGCTCCTTCGGCGGAGCGGCTGGCGAAGCTGCGGGACGTGCTGGTCATTGCCACACGCGACGATTTTCTGGTGCCGCATGCGGCTTCGCTCGATCTGGCGGAGCCGATCCCCGGCGCCGATGTCGCCACGTTCGAGTGGGGCGGACACGCGTGCAACGTCACCGATCCAGCCGGTTTCAACCGCCTCGTTCTCGGTTTTCTCGGGAGTTAATCCATGCAAGTCGGCGTTTTCGTGCCCATCAACAACAACGGCTGGCTGATCAGCACGACCTCGCCGCAGTACATGCCCAGCTTCGATCTCAACAAGGAGATCGCCCTGCGCGCCGAGAAGTATGGCCTCGATTTCCTGCTCTCGATGATCAAGCTGCGCGGTTTCGGCGGCAAGTCGGAGTTCTGGGAATATGGGCTGGAGAGCTTCACCCTGATGTCTGGCCTTGCCGCCGTGACCGAGAAGATCAAGATCTACGCCACCTGCCCCACGCTGATCATCCCGCCCGCTTTTGCGGCGCGCATGTGCAATACGATCGACAGCATCAGCCACGGCCGTTTCGGGCTGAACCTCATCACCGGCTGGCAGCCGCCCGAGTACACCCAGATGGGCCTGTGGCCGGGTGAGGAGCATTTCCGCAATCGCTATCAGGTGCTGGACGAATACGCCCGCATCCTGCGCGAATTGTGGGAGACCGGCCGGTCTGACTTCAAGGGCGAGCATTACACGATGGACGATTGTCTGGTGCGGCCAACGCCCGGCGGCGACATGAAGATCATCTGCGCCGGGTCTTCTGATGCGGGCCTGGCCTTTTCGGCCAAGTGGGCGGACTATGCCTTCTGCCTGGGCAAGGGCGTCAACACGCCCACCGCCTTCGCCTCGAACAATGCGCGCCTGGCGAAGTTCACCGCCGAAACCGGGCGCGACGTGCAGGTCTTCGTCCTCGTCATGATCATCGCCGCGGAAACCGACGCCGAGGCGCAGGCGAAATGGAAGCTCTATAACGACGGCGTCGATATCGACGCGATCTCGTGGCTGGCGGATCAGGGCGCCAAGGACACCGTCAACACCGACACCAATGTGCGCCAGCTGGCCGCCCCCGAAGGCGCGGTGAACATCAACATGGGCACCTTGGTCGGCAGCTACGAGACAGTGGCCAAAATGCTCGACGAGATGGCCGAGGTGCCCGGCACCGGCGGCGTTCTGCTGACCTTCGATGACTTCGTTGAAGGGGTGGAGAACTTCGGCACCCGCATCCAGCCGCTGATGAAAAGCCGGGCGGTCTAGCGCCCGTTCCCATCACCCGAAACCGGGATCAAGGCTGACGCACTACCCTGATCCTTGCCGGGCCGGGTCTCTCGCATGGTCAGCAGCACCGGTAGCACGCCCAGCGCCACTGCCGCGATCATCACCCCTGGGGCGACGGTTGAGCCGGTGCGTTCGGTCAGCACCTGGGCGAGCCACGGCGTCAAGCCGCCGAACAGCGCGGTTGCAGTGGTGGCGCCCAGCGCGAGGCCGCTGAGGCGCCCCTCGGCGGGCATCTGCTCGGCGGTCGTCACCGCGCCCACAGCGCTGACGCCGCCCGCCAGCATCGCCAGCACTACCGCGCCCAGCAGAGCCTCGCCTGAGGATGCGCCCGCAAGCAGGCGGAACAGCGCACAGGGCAGGCCTGCGCATAGCACCGCCAGCACGATCAGCACCGGGCGGCGGCCCCAGCGGTCGGAAGCGATGCCGACGAACGGCGTCACCACGATCACCGCCAGCGCGGCCACGGTGGCCAGTTGCAGCGCCTGCGCCTCGGTCAAACTGCCCGCTGACGTCAGGTATACCGGCACATAAGTGATGCCGACGTAGTAGGTGATCGATCCCAGCGCCGAGATCGCGAAACCGCGCAATATCCCTGCCCGGTGTTTGGACAATGCATGGCCCAGCGGGCGCTCGGCAAGCGTTCCGGCATCGCGGCTGGCTTCGAATTCCGGCGATTCGTGCATGGCGGCGCGGGCGAAGAGGATGGTCGCGGCCAGGCCTGCGCCGAACAGGAAAGGGATACGCCAGCCCCAGCTGTCCAGCGCCGGAGCGGGCAGCAGCGTGACGGTCAGCGCCGCGATCCCTGCCGCCAGCAGCGCGCCGATCTCGCTGGTCGCTGCCGCCAGCGAAGTCACCAGCCCGCGCCTGCGCACCGGCGCGCCTTCGAGCAGGTAGGCGACGACGCCGGTGTATTCTCCCCCCACCGCGAAGCCCATCACGCAGCGCAGCGCCAGCAGCAATATCCCCGCAAGAGGCCCGATCTGCGCGGCGGTAGGCAGCATGGCGGTGAGCAGCATGGCCACCGTCATCAGCGCCATCGACGCCAGCAGCGTTGCCCGCCGTCCGTGACGGTCGCCGAAATGGCCGAAGACCATCGCGCCCACCGGCCGCATGAGATAGGCGACCGCAAAGCCCGCCAATGTCGCCAGCACGCCGCCGTGTCCTTCGAAGAACACCCGCGACAGAACGGTGGCGAGATAGAGGAACAGGGTGAAGTCGTACCACTCCACCACGGTCGAGAGCGCCGCAAGGGCAAGCGAGCGGCGGTCGAGATGGCGCGGAGCTGTCATCGGGCAAGCGTAACGGCGGTGCCGGGCCGGGGCAACCGTGGGTGAGTTCGCCGTCGTCCCGGATCACGTCCGGGACTGTGTCAGCTCCAGGTCGCCTCGGGCGGCAGGCTCATCAGGATGGCGTCGATGTTGCCGCCGGTCTTCAGGCCGAACAACGTGCCCCGGTCGTAGACGAGGTTGAATTCCGCATAGCGCCCGCGCCATTCCAGCTGCTGTGCCTTGTCGGCGGGGGTGAAGGCCATGCCCATGCGGCGGCGTACCAGCTTGGGGAACACGGCCAGAAACGCCTCGCCCACTGCGCGGGTGAAGGCGAAGTTGGCTTCCCATGCGGCTTCGTCGGCGCATTCGAGGTGGTCGTAGAAGATCCCGCCGACGCCGCGGTGGACCTTGCGGTGAGGGATGTAGAAATACTCGTCCGCCCAGGCCTTGTAACGGTCGTAATAGCCGTCGCCATGGGCGTCGCAGGCGGCCTTGAAGGCGGCGTGGAACTCGGCCGTATCCTCGTCATAAGGCAGGGGCGGGTTGAGGTCGGCGCCGCCGCCGAACCATGCCTTGGTGGTGGTGAGGAAGCGGGTGTTCATGTGCACGGCGGGGGCGTGCGGATTGGCCATGTGTGCGACCAGGCTGATGCCGGTGGCGGAAAAAGCGTTCTGTTCGGCCGAAGCGCCGTTGATGGTGGCGGCGAAGTCCTTCGCCAGCCCGCCCGACACGGCGGAGATGTTGACGCCCACCTTCTCGAACACGCGGCCCTTCATCAGGCCGCGCGTGCCGCCGCCGGTTTCCGCGTCCTCGCCTTCGAGCGCCGCGCGTTGCCACGGGGTATATTCGAACACGGCGTCAGACCCGGCCTCGCGCTCGATCGCTTCGAATTCCGCGCAGATTGCATCCCTCAGGGATCGGAACCAGTCGCTGGCGCGCGCGGTGAAGGGGGTCCAGTCAGTCATCCGAGGTCCTCATGGCAGGGCTTGCCCTTTGCTTGCGCGGCGCTTGCCAAATCGCGGCGGCTGCGGCAAGGGAAAGCCATGGTTCTCTTTTCGTTCTACGATGAGGAAATGCGCCTCGTCGATTGCGGCGTTCCCGGCGCGCCCGCCAGCGGCGCGGCGCGGGCGAGTGCGCTGTACTGGCCGCGCGAGCAGGCGCTGCTGGTTGCCGACCTGCATCTCGAAAAGGCCAGCTTCTTTGCCCGCACCGGCCAGATGCTGCCCCCCTACGACAGCCGCGAAACGCTGGAGCGCCTGGCGCTGGCAGTGCGGCTGACAGGCGCGCGGCGGGTCTTCGCGCTGGGTGACAATTTCCACGACAGCGCCGGGCCGCAGCGGCTGGAACCGCACGCGGCGGGGATGCTCGCCGCGCTGACCCGCGCGCTCGACTGGGTGTGGATCACCGGCAACCACGATCCGCATCTGGGCGCCGAGGCAGGCGGCACGCGGGTGGAAGAACTCATGCTCGGCGGCCTGGCGCTGCGCCACCAGGCGCTGCCGGGGACCTGTGAGGCCGAGATTTCGGGCCACTTCCACCCCCGCCTGATCGTCCATGCACGCGGGCGGCGAATCGCGCGGCCTTGTGCGGTGAACAGCGGCAATCGTCTGATCCTGCCCGCTTTCGGCGCGCTGACCGGCGGCATGGACGCGGCCGACCCGGCGATCCTTTCCGCCTTGCAACCCGCCGAGGCGATCGAGGCGCTGGTGCCCGCGCGGGGGCAGCTAGTGCGCTATCCGCTGTGGCGAAAAGCCGCATGACTTGAGGACAACCAATAGGTTGTGCGCTGCGTTACCTGCTAGCCATAGCTCTCAGATTCACGGGAATCCCTAATTCATGACCAGCCGTAATGCCGCACAGGACCTGCCGATCGCGATCGTCGGCGGGGGTTTCAGCGGAACGCTCCTGGCCATCAACCTGCTGCGCTACGGGGTGAAAGTGGCCCTGATCGAGCGCAGTTCGGCGCAGCTTGCCAAAGGTGTCGCCTTCGGCACCCGGCGGCCCGAACACCTGCTCAACGTACGCGCCGCCAACATGAGCGCCTTTCCCGACGACGCCGGCCATTTCCTGCGCTGGATGGAATTTTCCGACAAGGACGAAGCCAACCGCTTCGTGCCGCGCCTGACCTACGGCGTCTACTTGCGCGAGGCGCTGGTGGAAGCGCTGGCCAAGGCCGGGCCGAACGCCCAGATCGTCAACGGCGAGGCGCTTTCGGTGGATTTCGGCACGGACGCGGCGCGCGTGGGGCTGGCCGATGGCGATGTGCTCGAATGCCGGTCGGTGGTGCTGGCGCTGGGCAACTTCCCGCCGGTGCCGCATCCGGTGCTGCAGGGGCTGCCGGACGGGCTCTATTATCCCGATCCGTGGGACGCTCCGGCGGTGACGGGGCTGGACGGGCTCGATCATGTCCTCGTCGTGGGCAGCGGGCTGACGGCGGCGGACGTCGTGTTGTCGCTGGAAAGTTCGGGGTTCAAGGGCAAGGTGACGGTGCTGTCGCGGCGCGGCCTCAAGCCGCTCAGCCATGCTGAAAGCGGGCCGGTGGTGGCCCCCGTGCAGGACCCCGACAGGCGCGGTTCGCAGCTGGTGCGCGAAGTGCGGCGGCGGGCGGCGGAACTGGGCTGGCGGGCAGCGGTCGATGGCCTGCGGCCGCATACGCAGAACATCTGGCGGCGCCATTCCGTAACGGCGCAGGCCAGTTTCCTGCGGCATCTGCGGCCTTACTGGGACATCCACCGCCACCGCCTCGCGCCCGCAGTGGCGCAGCGGCTGGAGGATCTGGAGGCGTCCGGGCGACTGCGCTACGTGGCCGGAAAGCTGGGCCGGGCCGAGGAACGGGGAGGCCGCGCGGCGGTGTCCTACCACCCGCGCGGCGAAAGCGGCACCCAGGTGCTGGAAGTCGACCGCATCTACAACTGCGCCGGGCCGGACTGCGACCTGAGCCGGGTCGACCTGCCGCTGGTGCAGGGCTTGCTGGAACAGGGGCGGATCACCGGCGATGCCCATGCGCTGGGGGTGGACGTCGATCACCTGGGCCGGGTGCGCGGGGCGGACGGCGTGGTTCAGGACAATCTTCTGGCAGTCGGCCCGATCACCAAGGGCGAGGCCTGGGAGATCGTGGCCGTGCCCGATATCCGCCGCCAGGTATGGGGCCTTGCCCGCTTCCTCGCCGACGAACACTGGGTCGGCGGCGAGGGGCTTTAGGCGGCGTGCGGTTCAGCCCGCAGCGCTGACGGTTTCGGGCAGGGCAGCCAGGATCGCGCCGGTTTCGGTGCGCTCAAGCCAGTCCGGGCTGACGTCGAAGAAGGCGATGCGCGCGTCCTTCGTCAGAACGAGCACCGCCGGCTTGTCGATCTCGTAGCTGTCGGTGCCAAGGGTGGCGCCGATCCAGCTCTGGCCCGGGGTCACCTCGGGCTGGTCCTCGGGCAGGAAGGTGATGCCCAGGCTGCGGGCCAGCGCATAACCGGGATCGCCCGCGACCGTGAAGCCCAGGCCGTGCCGGGCGATGAGGTCCGGGTCGACGGGCACCTGCGCGCTCACCGCCACCAACCGGATACCGCGCTCGCGCAGGCCGGGCAGCAGCGTCTCGTTGTAATAGGGCAGGGCGATGTTGCAGGCCGGGCAGCCGCCGAAGCGGAAGAACACCAGCACCGCCGGACCATCGGCGAGGATCGCCTCGCGGGTAAGTTCGCGTCCGTCCTGGTCGATCAGGGTGAAGGGGCCGACTTCGTCGCCGACGCCCGGCAGCGCGGCGGGATCGTGGCGCTCGGTCAGGATGCGGCGCTGGGCGGCATTGCGCTCAAGCTGCTCGGGCTTCCAGGTCCGCTCGCGCTCTGCCTGGAGCGCGGCGAAACGGTCGTTCAGGGGTGCAGTCATATCGGGCCTCGTGCGTGGTTCATGGACGAGGACGCTATGCCAAGCGGGCAAGGGCGACCAACGAGAAGCCCTTGGCGCCGCTTGAGATTATCGAATAAGCACCATTCAAGGGAAAGCTGGCGTTCTGCGCCGTCGTCATCCCGGACTTCGCCGGGACGACGGGCCGCACTTTAACGATAGCTGTGCGCGATCCGCTACGCCGGCACCGGCACCGGCACAGCGTGAAGCCCGGCCACCACTTCGCGCGCCAGTTCGGAAAGCTGGCTGGTCGGCCCGTCGAGGCCGGGGGCGGTGTGCAGGATGCACGAGACATGCGGCAGGTCGGGCAGGCCCACGCCGGTCAGCGGCGCATCGTGCAGGAACATGCCGGTGCGGCAGGTGAGGCCCAGCCCGGCGTCCACCGCCGCGCGCAGGGTGGTGAGGTTGGGCGTCTCCACCGTGATGCGATAAGGGCGCCCGGCGTCCTCCAGCGCGCGGATCGCCGCCTCGCGAAAGCGGCAGGGCGTCTCCAGCACCGCCAGCGGAACCGTGTCCAGCAGGGCCAGGTCCTCCTTGCCGAACCAGCTCATCGGCGCGGTCGTCACGGCATGGCGGTCGTTCGCGGCGGCAAAGCCCAGCACGATGTCGAGCTGGCGCCGCTCCAGCAGGTCCAGCAGTTCGGCGGTGCCGGCGATCCGCGCGTACAGCTCGGCCTCCGGGTGCAGCTCCGCGAATTGCGATAACAGTCCGGTCAGCAGCAGTTCGGCGAAATCCTGCACCATGCCGATCCGCGCCGGCCCCGCGAACTGCCCGTTGGTGACGGCCGCCACCGCCTCGTCATGCAGGGCCAGCACCTTGCGCGCATAGTCGAGCATGAGGTCGCCGTGTGCAGTCAGCGCCAGCCGGCGCCCCTCGCGGTGGAACAGCGACTGCTGAAGCAGTTCCTCCAGCCGCTTAATCTGAAGGCTCAGCGCCGACTGGCTGACGAACACCTGTTCGGAGGCATGAAGCATCGAGCCGGTGTCGACGATCGCTACGAAGCTGCGCAGGAGATTGGTCGGAAGGTTGACGGGCATCGGCGGACTTTCATCGGAGGAAGCAGGCGTGAGAGCGCAATGACCTATTTCAATTTCTCAATCAAAATAGTAGAGATTGTGAAGGAAGAAGCAATTCTGTTTGCGCGCCTGATCGGGAGAAGATGCGGCGGATCCGCCCCGAATCCCGCACGTCCCGGCGCCGTATGAGCGTTTCGAGGCTTCAGTATAAGCGCTGCAAATAGCTCGTCCAGACCTTCTCAATTGAATTAGTAGAGATTCAGGTGCCACCTTCGGGTCATCGAAGGCACGAGGCACATGGAATGTCGGTACTGAAGCAATTGACCCGGACCCTCGGCGGCGCGCGCTGGCTTTCGCCGCTGCTGCTGCTGGCGGTGCTGGAGGCGGGATCGCGCACCGGGCTGATCCCGGAACGCACGCTGGCGGCGCCGTCCAAGGTCCTGGCCACGCTGTGGACGATGACCGTCTCGGGCGAACTGACGGCCAACCTCTACGTCTCGTTCCTGCGAATCCTGGCCGGGCTGGTGATCGGTGTGACCACCGGCGTGGTGCTGGCGCTCGTCGCCGGGCTTTCGCGCAAGGGTGAGGTGGCGGTCGATCCGCTGATGCAGATCAAGCGCACGATCCCCACGCTGGCGCTGACCCCGCTGTTCATCGTCTGGTTCGGCATCGGCGAGACGCCGAAGATCGCGCTGATCGCCTTCGCCTCGATCTTCCCGGTCTACCTCAACCTCTATAGCGGCATTCGCGGCACCGACCTGCGCCTGCTGGAAGGCGCGCGCAGCCTGGGCCTCAGCCGCGCCGCGCAGGTGTGGCACGTGATTCTGCCCGGCGCCTTGCCCGCGCTACTGGTGGGTCTGCGCTATTCGCTTTCCATCTCGGTGCTGGTCTTGGTGGTGGCGGAGCAGATCAATGCTTCGGCGGGCCTCGGCTACCTCATCAACAACGCCCGCGACTTCATGCGCACGGACATCATTCTGGTGTGCCTGATGATCTACGCGGGCCTCGGCCTCGCCGCCGACGGACTGGTGCGCCTGATCGAACGCCGCGCCCTCGCCTGGCGCCCCGAAATCGTCACGGCCTGAACGGCCCGCCTCCACACTTCAGGAAAGGACCAGCCATGGACGCCAGACTGACCCAGTTCACCACAGTAGCCAGTTCGCCTACTTTCGCCGAACCCGCCGTGAAGCTGCGCGGTTTCACCCGCAGCTTCGGCGAGAACACCATCATCTCCAACCTCGACCTTGAGATCGGCGCGGGCGAATTCGTCGTCCTGCTGGGCCGATCCGGCTCGGGCAAGACCACGCTTCTGCGCACGCTGGCCGGGCTTGACCCGGTGGGCGGGCAGGACGTGACCGTGCCGTCATCGCGCGCGGTGGTGTTCCAGGATGCCCGCCTGCTGCCGTGGAAGAAGGTCTGGCGCAACGTCGCGCTTGGCCTGAAGGGCGCGAACGCGCGGGACGCGGCGCAGGATGCGTTGCAGGAAGTGGGCCTGGGCCACCGTCTCGAAGCCTGGCCGCTGACGCTTTCGGGCGGCGAGGCGCAGCGCGTTGCGCTGGCCCGTGCGCTGGTGCGTGAGCCTGGCCTGCTGCTGCTGGACGAACCTTTCGCCGCGCTTGACGCGCTGACCCGGCTGCGGATGCATGAACTCGTGCTCTCGCTGTGGCGCCGCCACCGCCCGGCGGTGATGATGGTGACTCACGATGTCGACGAGGCCATCGCCCTGGCCGACCGGGTGATCCTTCTCGACGGCGGCAGGATCGTCGCGCAGGAGCGGATCACCGCCGCGCGCGGGGCCGAGCGCGCCGGGATCGCGCCGCCGCTGCGCCAGCGCCTGCTGTCCGCGCTGGGCGGAACCGTGGTGGAGGAGCGTCCGGCGGATATCGTCGCGCTCCATGCCGGCCATAAAGCGGGAGCGCGTCCGTGAACGCGCGCAGCATCTTCGCAACCTCCGGCCCGGCGCCGCGCCTCACCGCCCCGGCCATCGACACTGCCCCGCTGCGGCGCTTCGTGGGCGACTTCGCGCGTCTCCTGGACGGCACCGACGACCTCGACCTGATCCTGGACCGCGGCGGCGAGCTGCTGGGCCGGCTGGTTGGGCGCGACGGCTGGCTGGCCGACGAATACGCCCAGCCCCATCCTGAGCGCTACCAGCAGTACCTGCTCCACTGCGACAGCGCCGAGCGGTTCAGCGTCGTCTCCTTCGTGTGGGGTCCGGGGCAGGCGACCCCGGTCCACGACCACCGGGTGTGGGGCCTCGTCGGCGTCCTGCGCGGAGCGGAGAAGGTGCAGGGTTTCGGCCGCCGCGATTCCGACGGCGCGCTGGTCCAGCAGGGGCCGACCCGCGACCTGCTCGAAACCCAGGTCGAGGCGATCGACCCGCGTGAAGGCGACATCCACCGCGTCGAGAACGCCTTTGCCGACCGGACCTCGATCTCGATCCACGTCTACGGCGGCAATATCGGCGCGGTCGAACGCGCCACGTACCGCGCCAATGGCGAGGAGCGGCCGTTCGTCTCCGGCTACGCCAACACCGCGCTCCCCAACATCTGGGACGGATCGAGGACAGCATGACCATTACCCCCGCACAAGTGCGCAGCGCGCTGCTCAGCCGCCGCGAAATAGCCCTGATCGACGTGCGCAATGAAGCGCCTTTCGCCGCCGGACACCCGCTGTTCGCCGCGCAGATCCCGCTGGCGCGCATCTCCGCCGAGGCCGAGTGGCGCATTCCCCGCAAGGACGCGGCCGTGGTGGTCTACGACGATGGCGAGGGGCTGGCCGCTTTCGCGGTGGAGGAACTGCGCGGCCTTGGCTTCACCAATGTCGATGTGCTGGAAAACGGCCTGCAAGGCTGGCGCGATGCCGGGTACGAGCTGTTCGAGGACGTCAACAGCTACTCCAAGGCGTTCGGCGAACTGGTCGAGCATCGGCGCGGCACGCCCTCGCTGCCCGCGCCCGACCTGCAGGCGCTGATCGACGAGAAGGCCGATATCGCCATCCTCGATGCACGCCGATTCGAGGAATACGCGACGATGAGCATCCCCACCGGCCGCAGCGTGCCGGGCGCGGAACTGGTGCTGCGCGCCGCCGTGGCCGCGCCGGACCCGGACACCACGATCATCGTCAACTGCGCCGGGCGCACCCGCTCCATCATCGGCGCGCAGTCGCTCATCAACGCGGGAGTGCCCAACCGCGTCTTCGCGCTGCGCAACGGCACCATCGGCTGGACGCTGGCGGGGCAGACGCTGGAGCAGGGCCGCCAGGAAAGCGTGGACCTGCCGGGCGAGGCGGACGACGCCCGCAGCCGCGCCCGCGACGTGGCTTATCGCGCCGGGGTTCGCCGCATCGACGCTGCCGGCCTTGCCGCCATCGAGGCGGAAACCCACCGCACCCTATACCGCTTCGACGTGCGCCAGCCGGATGCCTACGGCGCCGGTCACCTGCCGGGCTTCCGCAATGCGCCGGGCGGCCAGCTGGTGCAGGAAACCGATCATTTCGCCCCCGTGCGCGGCGCCCGCATCGTGCTGGCCGACGACCTTGGCCCGCGCGCCGACATGACCGCATCCTGGCTGGCTCAGCTGGGCTGGGAAGTGCTGGTACTCGAGGGCTTCGAGGGCGAACTGGAAACCGGCACCGATGGCGCCCCGGCTCCGCGCGGTCCCGAGGGGCGCTACAAGCGGCCCTACGAGGGCACCGACAACCCCAAGGCCGCGATGCAGGCCTATCTCGACTGGGAATACGGCCTCGTCGCCCAGCTCGCGCGGGACGGCACTCACGGTTTCTTCGTCATCTGATCCATCCTCAAGGGGAGTTCTTCACAATGACCGTCAAGTTCATCGGCTATATCGGCTTCAACGATACGTCCGAAATCCACAACGCCGCCCGCTCGCGCGTGCTCGACCGCGAATACGTCGACGCAGCCGCGATCGAGCAGGAGAAGGGCGGTTTCGACCGCGTGCTGATCCCGTTCGGCTCGGCCTCGCCCGAAAGCCAGATCGTGGCGGCCCATGCGGCGGCGATCACGAAGAAGCTCGGCTTCCTCGTCGCGCATCGCCCCGGCTTCACCCAGCCCACGCTGGCGGCGCGCCAGCTTGCCACGCTCGACCAGCTTTCGGGCGGGCGCGTGGCGGTGCACATCATCACCGGCGGCGCGGATGAGGAAATGGCGCGCGACGGCGACGTCCACACCCTCAAGGCCGAACGCTACCTGCGCAGCGACGAATATATCGAGATCCTGCGCCGCGAATGGTCGGAAAAGCAGCCCTTCGATCACACCGGCCGCTTTTACGAAGCGCGCGGCGCCTTCAGCGCGATCAAGCCCGACAACCTGCCGGTGTTCTTCGGCGGCTCCTCGCCCGAGGCGATCGAGGTCGCGGGCCGCCACGCCGATGTCTACGCGCTGTGGGGCGAGACGCTGGAGCAGGTCGGCGAAGCCGTGCGCACCGTGCGCCACGCCGCCGCGAAGCATGGCCGCAATCCGGGATTCTCGCTCTCGCTGCGCCCGGTGATCGCCGATACCGAGGAAGCGGCGTGGAAGAAGGCCGACGCCATCGTCGAGCAGGTCCGCGCCAACCGCGAGGCGGCCGGGCTGCCGATCTCCGGCCACCGTCCCCCCAATGCCGGATCGCTGCGCCTCCTCGAAACCGCAAGTTCGCAGCGCCGCGACAGCCGCTTGTGGACCGGCGTGGCCCAGCTTACCGGCGCGGCGGGCAACTCCACCGGGCTTGTCGGTACGCCGGAGCAGGTCGCCGATGCGATGCTGGAATACTACGACATCGGCATCGACAACTTCCTGATCCGCGGCTTCGAACCGCTGGCCGATGCAATAGACTATGGCCGCGAACTGATCCCGCTGGTGCGCGAAAAGGTGGCGCAGCGTGAAGAACGCAAGGTCGCGCTGGCGGGCTGAAGGCGAGGGCGGGGGCGAGGGCGGACCTATCACTCAAAAAAGCCCGTCACCCTGAACTCGTTTCAGGGTCCATCGGGCGGTTTGGAGAGGTCAGCTTCACCACCGGCGCCCTCGGTTCGCTGATCGAGGCACCGGGTATGCGGCCTGATGGACTCTGAAACAAGTTCAGGGTGACGATGGGTTGCGGGTAGAGCAGTTGCCGTAAACCATTGCGAAAACTCAATTTCCTATCAGTCCTTCGCGTTGGCAGCCCCCCATTTCCGGCCATAGACTGACCCCAGCAAATAGGAGGAAATGACATGTCAGACAGACAGCTCAAGCTCGGTTTCATCCTGCACGGGGTCGGTCCCGGCTGGGACGACTGGCGCCACCCCGATGCGCAGGTCGATGCCAGCACCAGCCTTGCGTTCTACACCCGCCAGGCCCAGGCGGCCGAGCGCGGCAAGTTCGACTACCTGTTCGTGGCCGACAGCGTCTCGATCAACGCGCGCTCCTCGCCGCACTACCTCAACCGCTTCGAGCCGCTGACGATCCTTTCCGCCGTGGCGGCCGTGACGCAGCGCATCGGCCTCGTCGGCACTTCGACGGTCAGCTATAACGAACCCTTCAACCTGGCCCGCCAGTTCGCCTCGCTCGACCATCTGAGCGGCGGGCGCGCGGGCTGGAACGTGGTGACATCCTGGCTGGCGGGCAGCGCCGCCAATTATGGCAAGACCGACCACCTCGGTCATGCCGAACGCTACCGCCTGGCGGACGAATACCTCGATGTCGTCAAGGGCCTGTGGGATAGCTGGGAAGATGACGCGCTGGTGCGCGACAAGGCGACAGGTCAGTTCCTCGACGCCGACAAGCTGCACGAACTCAACCACAAGGGTGAGTTCCTGCAGGTGAAAGGCCCGCTCAACATCAGCCGCTCGCCGCAGGGCCAGCCGGTGATCTTCCAGGCCGGTTCCTCCGAGGATGGCCGCACTTTCGCCGCGCGTCATGCCGAGGCGATCTTCACCCATCAGGAGGACCTTGCCGAGGGCCAGGCCTTCTACGCCGACCTCAAGGCGCGGGCGCGCGGTTTCGGGCGCGATCCCGAGCAGCTGCTGATCCTGCCCGGCGCCCGCCCCGTGGTCGGATCGACCGAGGCAGAGGCCGAGCGGCTGCATGAGGAACTGGCCGGCCTGGTCAGCCTGGAAAATGCGCTGCGGGCACTGGGCCGCTCGTTCAACGACCACAACTTCAGCGTCTACGACCCCGATGCCGCCTTCCCGGTGCAGGTCGCCGAGGAAGGGCGCAAAAGCAACCAGAGCGCGTCCGAACGTATCCTGAAATGGGCGGCCGAGGGCCTGACGCTGGGCCAGATCGCGCTGCGCGTGGCGACGCCCAAAGGCGGCTTCGTGGGCACGCCTGAGCAGCTTGCCGACCGTTTCCAGCAATGGCTGGAAAAGCGCGGGTCCGACGGGTTCAACCTGTTCGAATCGCTGCCCGGCCAGCTTGAAATCTTCGTCGATGAGGTGGTGCCGATCCTCCAGAGCCGCGGGATCTACAAGCGGGATTATGCCGGCACGACCTTGCGCGAAAACCTTGGCCTTGACGTGCCGGCCAACCGCAACACCGCCGCCCGCACCGCGCGCGTCGCCGCCTGAACGATAAGAGAGGAGAATGACCATGGCCACTTCCGCCACAACTTTCGACTTTGCCAATTCCGGCCTCGTGATCCGGCCCGTCCAGCCTTCCCACGGCGCCGAGATCGAGGGCATCGACCTGTCGAAGCCGCTGACCGACGATCTGCGCGCCGCGATCCGGGCCGCCGTGCTCAAATACAAGGTCGTATTCTTTCGCGACCAGTCGCTCGACGATGCGAGCCAGGCGGCGTTCGCGGGCAACTTCGGCCCGCTTTACACTCACCCCACCACCCGGCACGATGCGGCGAACAAGGAAGTCCACGCCATCGCCGCCCAGTACGACCGCGAATACGAGAAGAAGCTGGGCCGCAAGCTCAAGGCCGGCGACGCCTACCACACCGACACGAGCTGGCGTCTGGTCCCGACCTGGGGCGCGGTGCTGCGCGATGTGAACCTGCCGGAAGTCGGCGGCGACACCATCTGGGTAGACGGCAACCTGGCCTACGAAACGCTTTCGGACGACCTGAAGCAGCGCCTCGAAGGCAAGTACGTGACGCATAACTTCACGGACTCGCTGGAGCTTTCGGGCCACGAATACCCCATCGTCAGCCACAAGGTGGTGCGCACTCACCGCGAGACGGGGCAGAAGATCCTGTGGGTCAACTTCCAGCAGCAGCCGCAGATCCTGGGGCTGGAGCTTTCCGAAAGCGCCGAGCTGCTGGACGAAGTGCTGCGCCAGTACAAGCGCCCCGACGTGCAGGCGCGCTTCTCGTGGCGGCCGGGCACGGTGGCGTTCTGGGACAACCGCGCGGCGGTGCATTACGCGGTGCGCAATTACGGCGATTTCCCGCGCGAACTGCACCGCATCCTGATCGCCGACGAACCACTATGGACGGACCTCTGATTTATGATCGACAGGCGTAACCTGCTTGCAGGGATTGCGACGACGTTTGCTCTGGCCGCTTGCGGCCAGAGCGGCGGCGGTGAAGGCGTGTTGCGCGTGGGCAGTCAGAAGGGCGGCACCAAGTCGCTGATGCTGGCCTCCGGCGCGCTGGACGGGGCGCCTTACAAGATCGAGTGGTCCGAATTCCCGGCCGCGCAGAACCTGCTTGAGGCGATCGGCAGCGGCGCGGTGGATACCGGGCTGGTCGGCGATGCGCCGTTCCAGTTCGCCTATCAGGCCGGCAGCCCGATCAAGGCGGTCGGCGCGCAGACGACGCAGACGCGGGTGCCCGGCGCCATCGCCCTGGTCGTGCCCGCAGCCTCGCCGATCCGCGATGCCAAGGGCCTGAAGGGCAAGCGCATCGCCACCACGCGCGGCAGCGTGGGCCATTACCTGCTGCTGCGCGCGATGCTCTCTGCAGGGCTTTCGGCCAAGGACGTGAAGACGGTGTTCCTTGCCCCCAGCGATTCGCGCGCGGCGATGCAGACCGGCGCGGTGGATGGCTGGTCGACCTGGCAGCCCTATGTCGCCACCTCGCTTGCCGAGGGTGACCGCATCGCCGTCGATGGGCGCGGGCTGACGCAGGGATACGGCTTCGATATCGCGCATGAAAGCGCCATTCGCGACAAGCGCGCCCTGCTCGCCGATTTCCTTCAGCGCGAGGCGAAGGCGCTGCAATGGGCAAGCGCGCATGTCGATGATTTCGCCCGCGTGCTATCGCTGGAAACCGGCCTGCCGCCCGCGATTGCGAAAGAAATGGCCAGCACCGGCGGCCGCCTTCCCGTGCCGATCGACCGGGAGGTAATCGAGCGCCAGCAGGTGGTCCTCGACACCTTCCGCCAGTTCGGCGAAGTGAAGGCGGATCGGCCGGTGAAGGACGCCTTCGTCATCAAGCTATAGTCGCAAGCCTTGACTTTAATAACCAAATAGGTTACATGCTCCCTCGTCGATTTCGGTCGATACTAGCGGCGGGACGGGGAGCGTGTAGCTGACGCTTTGCGTTTCCCGTGCGCGGTCGGCGCCCGGTAGCGGATACCGGACAAAGCCGTAGTTACGGATGCGTGGATGAACTTGAGGGTATGCCCTCAGGGTAGACGGCTGGGGAGCGAGCCCGCCCCGTCACCCCCGCGCACCACAGGGCCGAGTCGGTGAGTTTCGAAGGTTGCCCTTCGCCGGCCGTTCGCAATCAAAGGCGATCGCAGCACTGCCGCCTGTTGCTGGCGGTCCCAAGCGCCGGCCGCAGCCCGTCCGCTGTTTCCCTTGGCGTTATCCCGCGTTCGCCGGCGGGGGCGGAGGCGTGCCGGCGTTCGCCCAAGATCAAGAAAAACTTGTGAACGCATAAGCGATAACAATTTCTACCAAATTAGTAGACATGTCATCACAGCCCCCACAGACCATGATGCCAGGGGCCAGATTTTCGTGAAAATCCTCAAGTCGTTTGCCTTAGCCGCCAGTGTTTCCCTGATCCCCATCACCGCGGCCCATGCCGAGGCGGCCGCCGATGCCGCAGCCGATGCCGCAGCGGAGGTGGAAGGCAGCGCCATCATCGTCACCGGCGCGCGCGGGCAGACGCAGCGATCGGTAGCGGACAGCCCGGTGCCGGTGGACGTGATCGGCCCGGCAGAGCTGAAATCCACCGGCCGCACCGGGCTCAAGGAGATCCTGGGCAACATCATCCCCTCGCTCACCATGCCCGCACTGGGCGGCGGCGGCACGTCGGCAAGCGTGCGGCCGATCTCGATCCGGGGGCTTTCGGGCGACTATGTGCTGGTGCTGGTCAACGGCAAGCGGCGGCATACGACATCGCTCATCAACAACCTGTCGCGCATCTCCGGCGGTTCCACCCCGGTCGACATCGACCTGATCCCGACCAGCGGCGTCGGCCACATCGAAGTCCTGCGCGACGGCGCCGCCGCGCAATATGGCTCGGACGCGATTTCGGGCGTCATCAACATCATCCTCGACAACACCGCGCACGGCGGCGACCTGTCGCTTACCGGCGGACAGCAATATGCGGGCGGGGGCGAGCTGGTGCAGCTTTCCGGCTCCTACGGCGCCCCGCTGGGCGACGGCGGTTTCCTGCGTCTGTCGCTTGAAGCCAAGTACCACGACCGTGCCAAGTCGGCGGCCGAGCCGATCCCCTACCTCTATCCGCTGGTGAACGGCCAGCCCGACCCGCGCGAAGCCGGCGCCGACCATGTGATCGCCGGGGGCTATGGCCGCTCCAACCGCGACAAGATCATCAACACCGGCTACAATGCAGAGCTGCCGCTGGGCGAGAATACCACGCTCTATTCGTTCTCTACGGTAAGCTACCGCGATATCAAGGATGCGCGCGGCGCGTCGGTCGCCGCTCCCACCGGCTATGGCGGGCAAGCCAATTCCCAGGGTGCCTCGGTGCTGCCGCAGATATACCCCGGCGGTTTCCAGGCCTATCGCCGCATTCAGGAGTGGGACTATCAAGCCGCCGTGGGCATCCGCTCGCAGCTGGCGGGATGGGATGTCGACCTGTCGACCAGCTACGGGCAGGACAACGTCAAGCTGGGCGCGGAAAACACGCTCAACCCCTCGATCGGGCCAAACAGCCCAACCGACTTCTTCATGGGCCGGCAAAAGCAGGACCTGTGGGTCAACAACCTGGATGTCAGCCGCGAATACGAGGTCGGTTTCGCCAAGCCGCTGAACGTGGCCTTCGGCGTGGAACACCGCTGGGAGCGTTTCCAGAACATCGCCGGAGAACCGGACAGCTACCGCGACGGCGGCTACGTGATCCCGGTGGACGACACGCCGTTCGGCCGGCTCTACGGCGGGCGCTCGCCTTCGCCGGGCCTTGTCTCGTTCACCGGCACTTCCCCGGCGGACGAAACCAGCCTGAGCCGCAACAACCTGGCCGCTTATCTCGATGTGTCGACCGACCTGACGCCCGGCTGGTTCGTGGGACTCGCGGGCCGGTTCGAGCACTATTCCGACAGCGCCGGAAACACCTTCAGCGCCAAGGCATCGACCCGCATCGAACTGGCGCCGGGCCTTGCCCTGCGCGGCGGCGTGAACACGGGTTTCCGCGCGCCGTCGCTGGCGCAGACCGGGTTCTCCACCACGCAGAACACCGTCACCGTGATCGGCGACGAGCGGGTGCTGACCGTCTCGAAGTTCCTGCCGGTCAACAGCGCCGCCGCTCTGGCGCTGGGCGCGAAGCCGCTCAAGCCGGAGAAGTCGCTCAACTTCACCGCGGGCATCACGTATGAAAGCGGCCCGCTGCGGCTGACCGTCGACGCCTACCAGATCCGCATCGACAACCGCATCGTGAAGACCGAATTCCTCGGCACCGCGTCGAACGGCGGCTCCGCGATCAGGGCGATCCTGGAGGGCAACGGGGTGGAGGACGTGGACAGCGCCCAGTTCTTCACCAACGCCATCGACACCCGCACGCGCGGGGTGGACGTGGTGGGCGAATATACGCTGGACACCGCCTCCGTCGGCACTTTCCGTCTCAGCGCGGCATATAGCTACAACAAGACGAAGATACTCAGCGTCATCGACAATCCCGCTGAACTGAGCAGCCTGAACGTCACGCTGTTCGGCCGTCAGGCGCGGCGCGATCTTGTCGCCGCAACGCCGCGCAGCAAAGTGGTGCTGACCAGCAACTGGTCGTCCGGCCCGGTGAAGGTGCTGGCCCGCGCCACCCGCTATGGGGGCTATACCGAGTCCAGCAACCTGGCTGCATCCGACCGTACCTTTGGCGGCAAGTGGATCGCGGACGCCGAGATCGGCTACCAGCTGACATCGGCGCTGGACCTCGCCGTGGGCGCCAACAACCTGTTCGACACGTACCCGGACAGGAACGGCGCCATCGCTTTCGACGGCTCCGGCCAATACGGCGGGTTCGCGCCGTTCGGGCTCAACGGCGGGTTCTATTATGCGCGGGTGGGGGTGAAGTTCTAAGAGACCGTTTCAAAATGCGCAGAAGAGCGCATTTTGAATGCGGCAACAGCCCACTCCCCCACCCGGCCACCCATAGAGTACTGCCGTTGGGTGGCCGGGTGGGGGAGTGGGCTGTTGCGGCAGAATGGGCAAAGCCCATTCTCAACGGTCTCCAAGCAGCTAGCCCAGCGCTCGCCACGTTTCCGCAGGGTTCTTCGAGGCCGCGCCGGCCAGCCCGGCGCGCGCTTCGAGGAGGCGTTCGGCCAGCGCATGGGTGTTCACGTCGTCGACGTCGAGCGCCTGCGATCCGTCGTCCAGCACTACCGGCGCGATGCGCAGGCCCAGCCGGGCGGAGACGCGGACCATGGCATCGGCCAGCGTCACCGCGCGCAGTCGCAGCAGCACCAGATTGACGAATCCGAAGGCGCGCATCACCCGCCAGGCATTGCCGGCGAACTGCCCGCCGCCGCGAAACACCTGGGCTGCGGCCAGCGCATCGGGTCCGGCCAGCGCGTAGAGGTTGCAGCTGGCATAGGCATCGTCGGCGAATTCGTGGAACAGCAGGGTGTCGTCCGGGTTGGCGCTGCGCACGGTTTCGCGGCGGGCCATGGCGACGGCGACCTTCGCCCCGCCGGCAGCGCCCAGCGCATCGATCATGGCGTCGATCGATCCAGCGGAAAGCAAGGCGTGGTCGGCAGTGGTGATGAGCAGCGGGCCGTCCCAGCCCTGCGCTGCGGCCTGAACGCTGTCGACGATGTTCTCGCGCGCTTCCACCAGCTTGACGATGCCGCGGCCGGGAAGCTGCGAAAGGACGTCGAACAGACCATCGAAGGCCTCGCGCTCAACCGATACGGCCAGGCTTTCGACGGCGGGATGGAGCGCGGCGATCTGCAATACGTGGGCCACCAGAGGGCGCCCGGCCAGAGGGATCAGGCAGCGGTGCGACATGCCGAAAGCCTGCGCCAACGGGTCCGCACCGGCTTTCCCGCCGGCAAGCACGATCACCCGCAGCGGCGCCGTGCCACGTATTCCTCCCGCCGGGTTAGGCCCGGACACAGATCGCGTCGAATTATCCATGGTCGGCCCTTATCCGGGCGCGATGTGACGGGGTCGTGAAACAGGCACGACCTTTTCGCGTGGCAGGCAAAAAATCGCACATCGCCGCCCGTGCGATTTGCGCTGTCGCGATCCTTGCCGCCATGCCAAGAACGCCCGCAAGTTCAGACAGGCAGGCAGGACACGATGGCAGGCGAAACGGTACAGGCACAGGCAGGGGCACGCTCTGCCAGAGAGCTGACTTTCCGCGCCGTCGTTCTGGGCGGGCTTATCACGCTGCTGTTCACTGCCGCCAACGTCTATCTCGGCCTCAAGGTCGGGCTGACTTTCGCCACCTCGATCCCGGCTGCGGTCATCTCGATGGCGATCCTGCGCGGATTTCGCGATTCGACGATCTGGGAGAACAACATCGTCCAGACCGTCGCCAGCGCGGCGGGCACTCTGGCGGCGATCATCTTCGTGCTGCCCGGCCTGGTCATGATCGGCTGGTGGCAAGGCTTCCCCTACTGGACCACCGCCGCGATCACCGGCACCGGCGGCATCCTGGGCGTGTTGTTCTCGGTGCCGCTGCGCCGGGCGCTGGTGGTCGATACACCGCTGCCCTATCCCGAAGGTCATGCCGCCGCCGAAGTGCTGCGCATCGGTTCCGGTTCACGCGAAGGGGCCGAGGAAAGCGCCAAGGGGCTGTCGGTGCTGATCTGGAATTCGCTGGCCTCGGTCGGCTTCGCGATCCTCACCCAGACGCGGCTGGTGGTGGGCGAAGCCGCCGTGTGGTTCCGCGCCGGTTCGGGCGCGACCGGCATTTCGGGCGGGCTTTCCTTTGCCCTGCTGGGCGTCGGGCATCTGGTCGGCCTTTCGGTGGGCATGGCGATGTTCCTTGGCCTTGCCATCGGCTGGTGGGTGCTGCTGCCGATCCTGACCGCGCAGAACCCGCAGAGCGGCGATGTCGCCGCCTGGGCCGGGAGCGTATTCTCCGCCGACGTGCGCTTTTTCGGGGCGGGCGTGATCGGCGTCGCGGCGGTGTGGACCCTGCTGCGTATCGCCGGGCCGGTGGTGGGCGGCATCCGTTCCGCCATGGCGGCCAGCCGCGCGCGTCATTCGGGCGAGGCGCTGGCGCTGGAGGAGCGCGACCTGCCGATCTCGGCGGTGTTTTTCGGGTCGCTGGCGATGCTGGTGCCGATCGCGATCCTGCTGTGGACCGTCATCGCCGGCGGTCCGCTGGCGGGCAGCGAAGTGGCGCTGATCGCCGGCGCGGTGGCCTTCATCGTTGTTTTCGGGCTGATGATCGCGGCGGTCTGCGGCTATATGGCGGGCCTGATCGGGGCCTCGAACTCGCCGGTTTCAGGCATCGGCATCCTGTCCGTCGTCGCGGCATCGCTGATGCTGGTGGGCCTGTTCGGCCGTGAGCAGGGCGCCGCGACGACCGAGGCGCTGGTCGCTTATGCGCTGATCGTCACCGGCGTGGTCTTTGGCGTGGCGACGATTTCGAACGACAATCTTCAGGACCTCAAGACCGGGCAGCTGGTCGGCGCCACGCCGTGGAAGCAGCAGGTCGCGCTGGTGATCGGCGTGATCTTCGGCTCGCTGGTGATCCCGCCGGTGCTGGACCTGCTCAACACCGCCTTCGGTTTCGCCGGGATGCCGGGCGCCGGACCCAATGCGCTGCCCGCACCGCAGGCCGCGCTGATCTCGTCGCTGGCCAAGGGCGTGCTGGGCGGCGATCTCAACTGGACGATGATCGGCTGGGGCGCTGCGGCCGGAGTGGTCTTCGTGATCCTCGATGAAGTGCTGGGCGCGCTCGGCAAGCTGCGCCTGCCGCCGCTGGGCGTGGGTATCGGCATCTACCTGCCGATGGCCGCGATCCTGCCCGTCGTCATCGGATCGGTGCTGGGCCATTTCTACGAAAGCTGGGCCGGGCGCCGCAGGGACCCGGAATTCGCGCTGCGCATGGGCGTGCTGACGGCAACGGGCCTGATCGTGGGCGAGAGCCTGTGGGGCGTGACGTTCGCCGGCATCGTCGCCGCATCGGGCAGCGATGCACCGCTGGCGCTGGTGGGCGAGGGCTTCGAGGTTCCTGCGCTGGTAGGCGGCACCGCGCTGTTCTTCGCGCTGACGGCGCTGCTCTACCGCCGGACCTGCAAGCTGGCGGGTTAAGGGAAGTGGGGCATTTAGCTTTCTCGAATAACGCAGCCGTCGGACATCCCGCCACGTCACCCTGAACTCGGTTCAGGGTCCATCTTGCAATCAACACTGCCGCCCGACCGGATAGATGGATCCTGAAACGAGTTCAGGATGACGGTGTGGATTGTCGATTG